>CAVFMG010000086.1:0-11766 GCA_963623435.1 Odoribacter splanchnicus | reverse complement strand
GAGGGCTTGACCAAAGGTTTTGGATAGGAAGTAGGATGTAAGTTAGGGTATAAAAGATTAGATTTCAGTGTTCGGTTTTGAAGGAATAAACCAAAAGACGATAGCAGTCAGCTATCGTCTTTTTTATGTTTTAATTTCAGATATTGTTTCTTTTTTTGAAAAATATGTTATAATTAACGAAGAGTGTGACAAAGGTTTGCATAGCAGACTTTTAAAAATATACGAAATACAGAACAAAAGCAGTGGGAAGGGCATGGGAGTAAATATGGATACTAAGATTTTACTTGAAAATGGAACTAATGAGTTAGAGATCCTGGAATTCACCCTGGCAGGGAATTCTTACGGTATCAATGTTGCTAAGATCAAAGAGATTATTACCTATCAGCCGGTGACACCGGTGCCCAATTCCCATCCCAGTATCGAAGGTATTTTCATGCCGAGAGATACTATGATTACCGCTATTGACCTGAAGAATTGTCTGGGATGCGGAGAATCCGAGAAGAAGGGCTTATTCATCGTTACGAATTTTAACAAACTGGACATTGCGTTCCATGTAGAGACAGTACTTGGCATTCACAGAGTAAGCTGGAGAGATATTATTAAGCCGGATATCACGATTTCCGCAGCAGACGAGAGTGTTGCTACCGGTATTATCAAGAAGAATGACAAGCTGATCATCATTCTTGATTTCGAGAAGATCGTATCCGATATCAATCCCGAGACAGGACTGAAGATGTCTGAGTTAAATGAACTGGGTGAGCGTACTAGAAGTACCGTTCCCGTTCTGATTGCAGAGGATTCTCCGCTACTGAATAAGCTGATCGTAGACTCCCTGAAGGCAGCCGGTTATGTGAACCTGATTCATACGGAGAACGGACAGAAGGCATATGATGTAATCACACAGTGCAAGGAAGACGGAACTCTGAATCAGCATGTACGTTGTATCATTACGGATATTGAGATGCCTGAGATGGATGGACACAGATTGACCAAGCTGGTGAAGTCCGACGATGCAACCAAGGATATTCCGGTAATTATTTTCTCTTCCCTGGTGAACGATGACATGAAGAGAAAGGGCGAAGCACTGGGAGCAGATGCACAGCTTTCCAAGCCCGAGATCGGCAACCTGGTAAGAATCGTAGATGAACTGGTAGCAGAGAAGCATTTGGACAGATAAGGCATTTAGAAAGCAAAAAGGCTGGGATAGTCCCAGCCTTTTCATGTAGTATCGGAGTAAGCGTATGGATGACAGAACAAAAGAGATCCTTCAGAAAATAGAAGATGCAGAATATGTACTGGTGGGACTGGGACAGGAATTCGATATGGAAGGCTTCCTGTCGGTCAGCCCGGAGTATGGAAAATTACAGGAAAATAATGCACTGTGGCTTCTGCCTTACATAGAAGAACAGCTCCGGGAGCAGCAGCTCCCCAAAATGGAAGAAGAGATCCTACAGGGATTGCAGAACCTGGCATCGGTACTGGAGAAAAAAAGCTACTTTGTAGTATCGTCCTCCACGAATCCCATACCGGCACAGATTCCCTGGAAAAAGATGCTGCTAAAAAAGGAGCGGTATGTGGCTCCCTGCGGAGATTTTCGCAAAAAGCAATGCCCGGATGGATGTGTGGAAGGAATCTGTGAGACCACGGAAGCAGACAGAGAGAATTTGCAGCATTGTATGGAAGGACTGCAGGCGGGAGCATTTTTGCCGCCGGATCTGGGAGAATGCCCCAAATGCGGGAAAAAGCTGATCCTGAATAATGTATATGCGCCAAAGTATGATGAAAAGGGATACCTGGAGAACTGGACAACCTACCAGACCTGGCTGCAGAATACCCTGAATCATAAAATGGTACTGCTGGAGATCGGAGAAGGGAATCGTTTCCCTTCTATTATAAAGAATCCCTTCCAGAGAATTGCACTATTTCAGCAGAAAGCAGACCTGTATTGCATCGATGGGGAACAAAATCCCATTGCCTGGCTGCTTAGCCTGTGTTAAACTTAACATGCTAGTAACTTGTGAGAAAGCGGAGGAATGACAGATGCCTTCACAGGAGGAATACCTGGATAATTTATTAAAGGGAATTGAAAATTCAGAGAATACAGGGACTACGGAAAGCGCAGAAGAGAGAAACGATCCGGAACCGGTAGAGCAGAGCACTCCGCTGATCGATATGAGTGATATGGATGATCTGCTGCAGTCGGCGCTGAACGCGCAGAAAGAAGATACGACAGCAGATAATACCTCGGAAGATACAGCAATTCATCTGGAAGAGACTGCATCCATGTCGGAGGATGAGATTGACCGTCTGTTGCAGCAGAACAGAGAACAGGCAGAGGAGGCACCGAAACAGGAGAATGCCGATGTCAACGATGATCTGATCAAAATGTTGGAGAGTGCTGACGAAGAGGGATTATCCAATCTGCTGGATCAGGTAAGTCCTCAGGCTGCCCCGGATACCGCAGACGAAGAGGTGCCGGAAGAGCAGGAAAAGGGCAAACGCGGTCGAAAAAAGAAAAAGCCGGGATTTTTCGATAGATTCAAGAAAAAGCCGAAGGAAGATCCGGTGGAAACTACAGAACCGACAGAACCGGTAGATGCGCGGGATCCTATAGCGCCCACAGATTCTGTAGAGGAGAATCCTATACCGGAAGTTGCTTATACGGACGCTGTTGACACGGAAGCTGTTGATACGGACACCTCCGGCACTTCCGATGATGAACTGGATGCTTTGCTTGCGGGAGCATTTCCGGAGCAGCCCGACAGTGCAGAAGGAATTTCCGCAGAACCGGAGTCCACGAATGTCATGGATATCCTGAAAGCCGCAGGTGCGGATATTGTGGAGAAACCGGAACAGAAGAAAGAGAAAAAGGGCTTTTTTGCCAAATTATTAGATTTGTTCACCGAAGAGGATGACGAGGAAGAGGAGACAGACCAGCTCCAGTTGTCCGATGAGAATAAGAAGATACTCGAAGAGATGGACAAGGACGGCAAAAACAGCAAAAAGAAAGAGAAAAAGCAGAAAAAAGAGAAGAAGCCCAAGAAAGAAAAGCAGCCCAAGAAAGAAAAGCAGCCCAAGAAGCCGAAAAAAGAAAAAACGAAAAAGGAAGAAGCACCGGCGGCACCCGGCAAAAAGCTTTCTCCCAAGAAGATCATTCCCATCGTGGTCGTATGTATCTCTCTGGGAGCTGCAATATTGATATTAGGTAATTTCCTGACGGAATATATGTTAAAGAGAAGCGGCAGAGAAGCTTACTATGCGGGAGATTATCAGACCTGTTATCAGAATCTGTTCGGCAGAGATCTGAATGAGACAGAACAGGTCATGTACAGCAAATCCGAGAGCATTCTGACAATCAGGATGTGGCTTAGGGAATACGAAGTATTTGTGAATGAAGGTTCCGAACTGGAGGCGTTAGACAGTCTGCTCCAGGCAGTACATGATTATCCTTCCCTGTTAGATTATGCAACGCAGTGGAATGCGCAGGATGAGGTGTCGGCTGCGTTCGGAGAGATTTTGGATATCTTATTACAGAAATATCAGCTGAGGCAGGAAGAGGCGCAGACGATTGCGGATATCTCGGATGATGTGGAATATACGAAAAATGTAATGATGATTCTGCAGGAGTTGGGACTGGGATTCTGGGATTTCCCGCAGACTACCACTGATACTACCGGAGAGAGCGTGGCTCCGGCGCAGAACACAGGAAACGTGCCGGAAGAATTACCGGATCCGCTTCCGGAGGAAAAGGAGGTACAGCAATGATCGCGGTTCTGGATTACGATGCCGGCAATATAAAAAGTGTTGAAAAAGCGTTAAACTTCCTGGGAGAAGAAGTAAAGATCACCCGAGACAGAGAAGAGATTCTGTCTGCAGACGGTGTGATCCTGCCTGGTGTGGGAGCGTTTGGCGATGCCATGGACAAGCTCCATCAGTATGGACTGGTGGAGGTCATCCGGGAAGTGGTGGACAGACAGATCCCATTCCTGGGAATCTGCCTGGGACTGCAGCTTATGTTTGAAAGCAGCGAGGAGACCCCCGGAGTAGAGGGACTGCATCTGTTAGACGGCAGGATCCGCAGGATCCCTGCGGCACCGGGATTGAAGATCCCTCATATCGGCTGGAATGACCTTACATTCCCCAATGAGGGACGGCTTTTTAAGGGTGTGGAAGATTATTCTTATGTGTATTTTGTACATTCCTATTATTTGGAAGCAGAGGATCCTTCCATCGTCACAGCGACGACAGAATACGGTACGCTGATCCATGCCTCCGTGGAGAAGGGTAATATTTTCGCCTGTCAGTTCCATCCTGAGAAAAGTTCCCGGGTAGGACTTAAAATCTTACAGAATTTCGTGGAGATCACACAAAAGTTCCACGAAGAAAACAAGCAGGGAGGAAGATAAGATGCATACCAAGAGAGTAATTCCCTGCCTGGACGTAAAGGATGGCAGAGTAGTAAAGGGCGTAAATTTCGTGAATTTCCGGGATGCCGGAGATCCTTCGGAGGTAGCGGCAGCCTATGACGTGGCCGGTGCGGACGAAGTGGTATTTTTGGACATTACAGCTTCTGCGGACAGCAGGGCAACGCAGCTAGAGTGGGTGCGGAAGGTAGCCAGCAAGGTATTTATTCCGTTCACCGTAGGCGGCGGAATCCGTACCGTGGATGATTTTAAGGCAATTTTAAGAGAGGGCGCGGACAAGATCTCTGTAAATTCCGCGGCTATTATGAATCCACAGCTCATCAGCGATGCGGCGGAGAAGTTCGGCAGCCAGTGTGTGGTTGTTGCCATTGATGCCAAGAAGCGTGCGGATGGCAGCGGCTGGAATATTTATAAAAACGGCGGTCGTGTGGATATGGGCATGGATGCTGTGGAATGGGCGAGAACCGCAGAGAAAATGGGTGCCGGAGAGATCCTGCTGACCAGCATGGACGGCGACGGCACGAAAGAAGGCTACGATCTGGCACTGACCAGAGCTGTGGCAGAGAGTGTAAGCATCCCGGTCATTGCTTCCGGCGGTGCGGGACAGCTGTCTCATTTCTATGACGCACTGACAGAAGGAAAGGCAGAGGCGGTTCTGGCGGCATCTCTGTTCCATTACAAAGAATTAGAGATCCGCCAGGTGAAAGAATACCTGCGGGAAAAAGGAATCAGTGTCCGTCTCTAGAGACGACAGGAGGATAGAATTATGGCAATGATCACAAATGACTGGCTGACGGCTTTGAACGGAGAATTCAATAAGCCCTATTACAGACAGCTTTTTGAATTTGTCAAAAACGAATACAATACTACCGTGGTATTTCCACCGGCGGATGATATTTTCAATGCGTTTCATCTGACACCGTTGAGCAAGGTAAAAGTCGTGATCCTGGGGCAGGATCCCTACCACAATGTGGGACAGGCGCACGGACTGTGCTTCTCGGTGAAGCCGGATGTGGAGATCCCTCCTTCCTTAGTGAATATCTATCAGGAGCTTCACGATGATCTGGGCTGCTATATTCCCAACAACGGTTATCTCGTAAAATGGGCCGAGCAGGGCGTACTGATGCTTAATACGGTACTTACGGTGCGGGCACACATGGCGAATTCCCACCACGGCAAAGGCTGGGAAGAGTTCACCGATGCTGCCATCCGGGCGCTGAATGCGCAGGACCGTCCCATCGTGTTTATCCTGTGGGGAAGACCCGCACAGATGAAAAAAAGCATGCTGAACAATCCCCATCACCTGATCTTAGAGGCACCCCATCCCAGTCCCCTGTCTGCTTACCGCGGTTTCTTCGGCAGCAGACCCTTCAGCAAGACCAATAACTTCCTGAAGGAACACGGCGTGGAGCCTATTGATTGGCAAATCGAAAACGTATAAAGAAGGAAAGTGAGAGCTGTGGACATGACCGCAGCTCTTTTTTTGACATCTTTTCTCAATAATCATTTCCCCTATTGACAAAATAAGGAAGCTTTACTATAGTGTTCCTGTAAAGAACTACTAACAATCACTGCAATGAGGAGCAGGTATGGAAGAAGCAGCAATCATAGAACAACTTACCCTGTTCGGACTGAGCAGGCAGGAGGCAGCCATTTATCTGTGTCTTCTTCAGAACGAAGAACTGACTGGCTATGAGGTGGCGAAGCTGACGGGAATCTCCAGATCCAATGTCTATAACGGACTGGCATCGCTTACGGAGCATGGTGCCGCTTACGTGATGGAAGGCAGTGCTTCCAAATACCTTGCAGTATCCTTAGAAGAGTTCTGCGACAACAGACTCCGTTATCTGACGAGCGTGAAAGACGCACTGATCGCCAGTGGACCGAAGAAATCTCTGCCCAGAGAAGGCTATATCACCATTGAAGGTTATGACCATATCTGTGACAAGATCCGACACATGATCCTGGGAGCGGAGAAGCGCATTTATTTTTCCGCCACAGGAGAATTTTTGGAACAATGGACTGAAGAGATCAGAGAGCTGGTTCAGGCACAGAAAAAGGTGGTGCTGATCTCGGAGGACAACCGGGAACTTTTCCCGGGAGATAAGGAATTACAAAGCGGAATCATCGCGTACCTCGTACCGGAGCATTTCGGAGAACCGGAGGAAGAGGAACAGCAGCTGGATCAGATCCGTCTTATCATAGATTCCGAGTACATCCTTACCGGCACGGTGACAGGGAAGAACAGCGATGCCTGTCTCTACAGCGGACAGAAGAATTTCGTCAGAGTCTTCAAGGACGCCATGCGCAATGAGATCGCATTGATCAAAATCGCAAATCATTAAATGCTGACAACATTTTTTCCCGCGTGGAAGACGGGAAAAGGTGTTCCAATAAAACAAAAAGAAAATAAGAAAGGGATAGAACAATGAGTATCAGAGTCGCAATTTTAGGTTACGGTAATTTAGGAAGAGGAATGGAATGCGCAGTAAAGCAGAACGATGACATGGAGCTGGTGGCAGTATTCACCAGAAGAGATCCTGCCACCGTGAAGACTTTAACAGATGTGAAGGTATACAACGTAGACCAGTTACTGTCCATGCAGGACAAAATCGATGTTCTGGTGCTGTGTGGAGGCTCCGCAACCGATCTGCCCAAGCAGACCGCAGAGTATGCAAAATATTTTAACGTAGTAGACAGCTTTGATACCCACGCAAAGATCCCCAAGCATTTCGCACAGGTGGATGCCGCAGCGAAGGAAGGCGGCAAGGTAGCCATGATCTCCGTAGGCTGGGATCCCGGTATGTTCTCTCTGAACAGACTGTATGCCAATGCCATTTTGAGAGACGGCAGTGACTATACCTTCTGGGGCAAGGGTGTCAGCCAGGGTCATTCCGATGCCATCCGCCGTATCCCCGGTGTCAAGGATGCCAAGCAGTATACCATTCCCGTAGAATCCGCACTGGAGGCTGTCAGAAACTGTGAGAATCCGGTACTGACCACCAGACAGAAGCACACAAGAGAGTGTTTCGTGGTAGCGGAAGAGGGCGCTGACAAGGCACAGATCGAAGAGCAGATCAAGACCATGCCCAACTATTTTGCAGATTATGACACCACCGTACATTTCATCACCGAGGAAGAGTTACAGAGAGACCATGCAGGCATTCCTCACGGCGGATTTGTACTGCGTACCGGCAAGACCGGCTTAAACGGTGAGCACAATCACGTGATCGAGTACAGTTTAAAGCTGGATTCCAACCCGGAGTTCACTTCCTGCGTACTGACTGCTTATGCAAGAGCTGCTTACCGCATGAATCAGGAAGGTCAGAAGGGCTGCAAGACCGTATTTGATGTAGCTCCCGCTTACCTCAGCACCCTGACTCCGGAAGAGATGAGAAGCACTTTGCTGTAAATAAAAATATACTTAGAGGAGATACTTATGGAAAAAAAGGCATTTGTTACCAAAGAAATGATCGAAAAGATCGCAGAAAAATATCCCACACCGTTTCATATCTATGATGAAACGGGAATCCGTGAGAATGCGAAAGCACTGAAAGAGGCATTTGCATGGAACAAGGGTTACAAGGAATTCTTCGCAGTGAAGGCGACTCCCAATCCTTTCCTGATCAACATCTTAAGAGATTACGGCTGCGGATGTGACTGTTCCTCTCTGACAGAGCTGATGCTCAGCAATGCCATGGGCGTAAAGGGAGAGGACATTATGTTCTCCTCCAACGATACTCCGGCGCACGAATTTGAATATGCGGCAAAAATCGGTGCCACCATCAACTTAGATGACATCACACATATCGATTTTTTGGAGAAGACCATCGGTTATCTGCCAAAGACCTTAAGCTGTCGTTACAATCCCGGCGGATATTTTTCCATCAGCAATAACATCATGGACAATCCGGGAGATGCCAAGTATGGTTTTACCACGGAGCAGATGTTCGAGGGCTATAAGATCCTGAAGGCAAAGGGTGTGGAGAATTTCGGTATCCATTCTTTCCTTGCCAGCAACACGGTAACAAATGATTATTATCCGACTTTGGCAAGAGAGCTGTTCGAGCTGGCAGTCAAGCTGAAGGAAGAGACCGGCGCGCATATCACTTTCATCAATCTGTCCGGTGGTATCGGCATTCCTTACCGTCCGGATCAGGAGCCCAATGACATCAGAGTCATCGGTGAGGGCGTGCGTAAAGTATATGAGGAAGTTCTGGTACCTGCCGGCATGGGCGATGTTGCAATCTACACAGAGCTTGGCAGATATATGATGGCGCCTTACGGACATCTGGTGACCCAGGTCATTCATGAGAAGCACACCCACAAGGAGTACATCGGTGTGGATGCCTGTGCCGTGAACCTGATGCGTCCCGCTATGTACGGAGCTTATCACCATATCACCGTGCTGGGCAAGGAGAACGAGCCCTGCGACCATAAGTACGATGTGACTGGTTCTCTGTGCGAGAACAACGATAAGTTTGCCATCGACCGGATGCTGCCAAAAATCGACATCGGTGATTATATTGCCATCCACGACACCGGTGCGCACGGTTTTGCCATGGGTTACAATTACAACGGCAAGCTGAAATCCGCAGAGCTTCTGCTGAAGGAGGACGGCAGCGTGGAACTGATCCGTCGTGCCGAGACACCGAGGGATTATTTTGCAACCTTTGACTGTTTTGATATTTATGATAAAATAGATTTTGACGCATAACATTTACCCATAGGAGAGTAGCGTGACTGCTTGCAGGCAAAGAAAACTTCCTATGAGGGAAATGAACGAACATGAGCAAGAAGAAATCGTTTTTGTATAGTATATCTAGGAGGATACGAAGCAATGAAATATCCGAAAAATATACAGCGGGGAGGGGCCATCGGATTCGTGGCCCCTTCTTTTGGCTGTCAGATAGAACCTTATTACAGTGCCTTTGGCAATGCCCAGAAGAAATTCCGGGAAATGGGCTATCAGCTGCAGTTAGGTCCCAACTGTTACGCGGGAGAGGGTATCGGCATCAGCAATACCCCCGAAAAATGTGGACAGGAACTGACGGATTATTATTGTAGTCCGGAGAATGATGTCCTGATTTCCTGTGGTGGCGGAGAACTGATGTGTGAGACCATGAGCCATGTGGATTTTGAACGTCTGCGGGTAGCAGATCCCAAGTGGTATATGGGATATTCTGATAATACCAACATGACCTATCTGTTAACGACCATCTGTGATACGGCATCCGTCTACGGTCCCTGCGCGGCGGCGTTCGGCATGGAGCCCTGGCATGAATCCCTAAAAAATGCCTTCGGAATTCTGACCGGAGAGACCACCGAAGTACACGGTTACGACAAATGGGAGAAAGAATCTCTGAAAAATGAAGAACAGCCCCTGCTGTCGTATAACACCACGGAACCCAGAGTGCTGAGAAGCTATCTTGGCAGACAGGCAGCAGAAGAAGGACAGGAGGTCCGCTTTTCCGGCAGATTATTGGGCGGTTGCATGGACTGCCTGGTGAATCTGTTGGGCACCCGTTTTGATAAGACAAAGGAGTTTCTGGAGAAATATAAAGAAGACGGAATTATCTGGTTTTTAGAATCCTGCGATCTGAATGTTTTCGCCATCCGCAGAGCCATGTGGCAGATGGAAGAAGCCGGTTGGTTTCAGTATGTCAAAGGCTTCCTGATCGGCAGACCTTTGTGTTTTGGGCAGGAGATGATGGGACTGGACCAGTATGAGGCGGTTCTCACTGTGGCGGGAGAGAAGATGGTTCCTGTGATCATGGATGTGGATCTGGGACACCTGGCACCCATGATGCCTATCGTCACCGGAAGCCTTGCAGAAGTAAACGTATGTGACAATGACATTTCTATCCGCTATGATTATCACTAAAGGAATCATAACAAAAGAGCTCACCCCTCATGGGATGAGCCCTTTTCTATATTAGCAGCCGAAATTGAAATAGCCGCAAAATGCATTCAACCACTGAGAACAGTTAATGAATTTGAAACACATACTTTCTTCCTCCTTTTCCTGTTGCCTGGTGTTCGGTTACGTCTGTGTTAGCTAAGCACAAATGCATTGTAACAATTTTGTAACATTTAATCCATAGGAGATTATTGGAAATATTATAATGAAAAATAAAAAGAAAGCGCAGAACTAATTTAGTTCTGCGCTAACTGCCGGCAATGGGACTTGAACCCATACGGTGTTGCCACCAACAGATTTTGAGTCTGCCTCGTCTGCCATTCCGACACGCCGGCATTCAAACACTCACAACAGAAATTATTTTATCATAGATTAAATGGGTTGACAAGACTTTTTTTCCTGAATATAGATACTATTTTTCTAGTCTTTTTCCACAAGATGTTGTATAGTAGAAATGTATGAGTATACGGGAACGCAACCTGTAGAATGTTCTTTTGGGATATGGTGGACGCATGAATTGCAAAGAATTTGAAAAAAATATTCCTGATTTTATCTCCGGAAAACTGGATTTTATAACCATGCAGGAATTCGGAGCGCATATGAAAGAATGCCCAAGCTGTAAAGAAGAGCTGGTAATCCAGTTCTTAGTCACAGAGGGTATGCAGCGGTTAGAGGACGGTGATGCCTTTGACCTGCAGCGGGAACTGGATGTGCGGCTTTCGGAGGCAAAGCGCAAGGTGAAATTCCATATGGCTTTTATGAAGACGGGAGCCGTATTAGAGGTTCTCACGATGATTTTTCTGATGGGCTTTTTAGGATGGATCATCTCGTAATAAATCAGGATAGGATGGTAGGATAGAGAGTATGAGTCAGAAACTGGTATTGATCGATGGACACAGCATATTGAACCGGGCATTTTATGGAGTGCCGGACTTAAGCAATGCGGAAGGGCTGCACACGAATGCCATCTATGGCTTTTTAAATATTATGTTCAAGATCTTAGAGGAGGAAAAGCCGGAGTATCTGGCAGTGGCTTTTGATGTCCATGCACCGACTTTCCGCCATAAAATGTACGACGCCTATAAAGGAACGAGAAAACCCATGCCGGAGGAACTGCGGGAGCAGGTGCCCGTCATGAAGGAAGTCCTGAAGGCAATGCACATTACGATCATGGAGCAGGCGGGACTGGAAGCGGATGATATCTTAGGAACTCTGGCGAAAAAGGCAGAGCAGGCGGGCATGGAAGTATCCCTGGTCTCCGGAGACAGAGACCTGCTGCAGATCGCCACGGATCATATCAAGATCCGCATTCCGAAGACGAAGCAGGGCAGAACGGAGATCGAAGATTATTATGCCGCAGATGTGAAGGCTGCTTATCAGGTGACCCCGTTACAGTTCATTGAATTGAAGGCACTGATGGGA
>CAVFMG010000085.1:0-11777 GCA_963623435.1 Odoribacter splanchnicus | reverse complement strand
CTTTTATGGTACAGTAGGTACTGGCAAAAGCTTTTTGTCGGGATGTATCGCCAGCGAATTACTGCAGAGCGGTCATTCCGTGATCTATTTCAGTGCTTCCGGGTTATTTGATACCCTTGCACGTTACTCCTTCGATATCAAAGCAAAAGAAACCCTCGCCGGCTTCTACGATGATCTCTACAACTGTGATCTGCTGATCATTGATGACCTCGGCACAGAGATGACCAACACTTTTGTGGCATCCCAGCTGTTCTCCTGCCTGAACGAGAGACATCTGCGCAAGAACGCCACCATCATCTCTACGAACTTAAGTCTGGAGGAGCTGCGCGACCGATATTCCGACCGGGTATTTTCCCGCATTACCAGTCATTACGATCTGTGTAAGCTGACCGGTCCCGATATCCGCATGTGCAAAAAGCGTATGCAGAATGCATCTGACAATTAATCATTTCTTGGTAACACAACAGTATACAGAATCAGAAAGTGAGGATCACCCCAATGGCGAATCGTGAAGAAAAAAGAAATCTGGAGACTATTCCTGTCGGCTCTCTGGGCATTATTTCCCTGCCCGGCTGCAAGCCCTTAGGAGAAAAGGTAGACCAGTATCTTGTAAAATGGAGAGCCGAGAGAGAAAGCGAGCATAAAGAATCTCTGGCATTTGCAGGTTATCAGAGAGATTCTTATCTCCTAGATGCGAAAGTACCCCGTTTCGGTTCCGGTGAAGCAAAAGGTCAGATCTTAGAATCTGTCCGCGGTACCGATCTCTACCTGTTAGTAGACGTACTTAACTACTCCATGACCTATTCTCTGTGCGGTAACGAGAACCATATGTCTCCCGATGACCACTATCAGGATCTGAAGCGTATCATCGCCGCTGTCGGCGGTAAGGCACGCCGTATCACGGTAATCATGCCTTTCCTGTATGAGAGCCGTCAGCACAAGAGAACTTCCCGTGAGTCCCTAGACTGCGCCCTGGCACTGCAGGAGCTGGTAAGCATGGGTGTAGACAACATCATCACTTTCGATGCTCACGATCCCCGCGTACAGAACGCCATTCCCCTGCATGGTTTCGAGACCGTACAGCCTGCATACCAGTTCATCAAGGGCTTACTTCGCAATGTAAAGGATCTGCAGCTGGATTCCAATCATATGATGGTCATCAGCCCGGATGAAGGCGGCATGGGTCGTGCTATCTACATTGCCAACGTCCTGGGTCTGGATATGGGTATGTTCTATAAGAGAAGAGATTACACCAAGATCGTCAACGGTCGTAACCCCATCGTAGCTCATGAGTTCCTGGGCACCAGCGTAGAGGGTAAGGATATGATCATTATCGATGACATGATCTCCTCCGGTGAAAGCATGCTGGAAGTTGCCGCTGCTCTGAAAGAGCGCAAGGCGAACAAGATCTTCGTCTTCTCCACCTTCGGTCTGTTCACCAACGGTCTGGACAAGTTCGATAAGGCTTATGAGAACGGCATTATCGATAAGGTGCTGACCACCAATCTGATCTACCAGACTCCGGAGCTGCTCCAGAGAGAATGGTATATCAACTGTGATATGAGTAAGTACATTGCTTACATCATTGATACTTTGAACCACGATTCTTCCATCAGCGATCTGTTGAATCCGAATGAGAGAATTCAGAATATCGTTGCAAAATATAAAAAAGGCGAGCTGTAAAGCTCACCTTTTTTTATATTGCCCCAAGTGTGGAGATCAATGATCCGATAATAATGCAGAAATCCGAGCAGTTGAATACGATCTTGCCAAACGCCTGCCACTTCACCGGGAAGCTGACGTAATCCACCACGTATCCTCTGCGGAGGCGGTCATAGGTATTGCTGAAAGCACCGCCAAGTAACAGCGACAGCCCCAGGCGCAGCAGATGATTACCACGGTGTCCCAGGCTCACGATAAATACCAGCGCCAGCACCAGGGTAAACACCAGGGAAACAGCAGCCACCAGCTGTCTTCTCTTCTGTCCGGCATTGAGCATCATACCTTTATTGTGATGCTTGCGAATCAGAAGTTTTCCATGACAGATCTCCCGTTCTTCCCGTTCATCCACATGCGACTCTATATAATTTTTCAGGAAGAAATCTCCCCAAAAGATTCCCACCAGAATCAGAATCCACACTGCTGTCATAGGCTACTCCTTTACTGCACTTCCCGGATCAGGCAGTACTGTTTTAAGGGGAAATTCTTCTCCATCACGCCGTATACCTTGAATCCGAATTTTTCATAAAATTCCACATTTTTCGGATTGTGTGTCTCCAGTGAGATCATCAATTTGTGCTTCTGCGCATAGTCGATGGCTTCCTCCAGAAGCTCCGCAGCGATCCCATGATGCTGCATGGTGGGATCCACCGCCAGATAGATGATATGCAGACGCTGATTCTGATGCAGCTGATCCGTCCAGCTGGAATTCAGGTAATCCTCTCCCTTCATAAAATTCCGGAGGGTCTTCAGGGAGGGATCTTCCTTGATCAGATAGGAGTCTGTCTGCAACGCTGCCATTGCCTCCGTAAAATAAAACTGAAATACATTATAGGGCTCCGCCTCATCCGATACCACCAGTACACTGTTTAACTCCGCACTGTCTGCGAAGATCTCGCAGGTGGCATAGAATTCATCCATATCACATTTGAACAGCTCCGGCATTAAGTGCTTACGGATCTCCGGATCCGGTATCAGTGTCTCGTACAGGGGGTCGTGTGCAAAGCACTGGTTCAGCATCTGCTCCACTTTCGGAAGGTCTTCCTTCTGCACACGATATAACTTATCACTTTCCATAATTGTATTACCTGCTATCTCCTGATTGTATGATTATAATGTAAAAATCCGGGTAACGGCTTCCTGCATCTGCCCCAGAATATTCACAAGGCTGCTCACCAGCTTGGAACATACCTGCTCCAGGCTTGCAATATCCTCCCAGTAATCCATCTCCGTCTTACCGGTCTCCGCCATGGTCTTTTCCTTCTGCAGGAGCTGCTTCACCGTTCCATACAGATTCTCATGCTCCAAAAGTCTTCCGTAGCCCCATTTTAACCGATCTTTCGGCTGGTGGAACACATAATCCGTGAAATGTCTGTATACCTCTTCATCAAAATTAAAGGCATAGGCATTGTTATCCACCTGATAGAGCTTGCGAAGTGCGGAAGAAAGCCTCTGTTCCTTTAGATTTCTCACCGCTCCGCCCAGAAGCCGTAAATTGGTACTGCATATTTCATGAGGATACAACACATTTCCGTACCAGTCAATCCTTACAAAAGCATCCTGCTCCTGTTTGAACTGTGCAAGTAGCTTCTGCTCCAGTGCTCTGGTCTGCCGGAAAAGTTCTTCCGCCTCGTCATATTTTCCATCCCGGAGTAACTGTTTATACTTCCGGTTGTACTCCGCTACCTGCTCGTATTCTTCCCGACATTTCTTAAGAGCCCGATCGCTTAAAGTCTCCAGTGCTTCGATCTGCTCTGCTAAGACTCTTTTGTTCTCTCCCAGCTGTCCTGCCACATCCGCACGATAGCAGATCTCCCGGCACTGTTCCAGTCCTCTGCGGATCCGCTGTGCCACGGGTGCGAACTGTAACGGTACTACCGCTGTCTCATCCAGTGCAAGAATCAACAGCGCAAACAGCTCATGATGCAGCCGGTATACCTGTTCATCGTAAAACTCATCATTATCAAACTGGGAATGGTAATGGGTCTCCATGAAGCTGCCACCGGTAAAATCGTTCACCATAGAAGGCACTCCCGCGATCGCCATAGAGAAGTCATCCGACCAGGTCTCAATAGGAGAGGTCACTGCGGTCTCCTCCGGATATGCCATGGTCAGGTTCGGCAGATCCGACAGGTATTCCTCCAGGAAGCTGACATATTCATAGCAGCTGCGGATCCTCGCTCTGGTGCCGTGCGCCAGTGCGGGAAGTTCAAAGTTCAGATCGGCGATCACCTTTCCCACCCATTCGGGATGTGCGGTGAAGATCTGCTCATAGGCTCCCGTGGACCAGTCGAAATTAGAGTCCACCACGCCCCATTCTTCGGATGCCATGGCGCAGATCACAATCGTATTATTCGGCTGAAAACCACTGTCCAACAGCGTCTTCGCTATGCCAAACAGTAATGCAATTGCCGTATTGTCATCCTGAAATCCGTCAAAATAAGAATCATAATGGGCAGACAGAAGCACCATACGATCCGGGTGCTTTCCGGGAATCCGTCCCACGATATTATAAGTCGTGCAATTCCGGGTCACTTTGGAATCCGCATCAAAGGTAACTTTGATTTCCTCTTTTTCCTGCAAAAGCTTAAGCAGCCCTGCGGCATCCTTGCGGGAGATGGAAAATGCGGGAGCATTCTCCGGTCCGGCAATATCCTGTGCATTCAGCGCTTCATCATCAATCTCGCCGTAGCCGCCGCTCTGTACGGCGACCAGGGCTGCCGCTCCCTTCAGGTGTGCCTGATAGACCGGATAGTTGATCCACCATTCATCTCTCTGATTGATCTCCACCAACACTAGCTTCCCCGTGACATCTTTGCCGGCATAGTCTTTTTCCGTGCCTTTGCCCAGATACATCAGGGAAATTTCCTGCGGTCCTTCCGTCACAAAAGTGGTCTGGTAAGCGCCCAGCTCCACGCTCACTGCTTCCCCCGATGCGTTTTGATAGCTTAAAGTCGCCTTATGGAACTCCCAGCCGTCTACGGTGACCGCGTCCTTGGTCACCTCCGACAGCCCTATTTTCTCCATTTCCGCCTTTAACATTTCTCCGGTCTCGAACTCTGCACGAGATCCCGCCGAACGATACCCAAGCGTTGGATGGGAGCGGAACTGTTCCATTCGCTTTGCAAGCTCATAGGAATACTTCACATCCAGGTTCTGTAATATTTTTGTCTGTAAGTTCACACCGTTGTCATGCATAATCTGTCACTCCGTCTCTGCCATTGCCATGATTGCATTCCAATTACTTTGCCGCCATGGCGTTCATTTCTTCCGTGATCTTCTTCAGAATCTCGCTGTTGCGTTCTTCCGCTTCCAGTGTCTCGCTGGCATGGGCGGATACTTCCTCCGTCGTTGCAGAGATGGTCTGAATGGAATCCACGATCTCATGGTTTGCCGCTTTCAGAGCCTCTACATCCTGAATCATACGCTCCAGATTGTCTACGATGGCATAGCTGCTTTTCTCAATAGCCACAAAACTGTCTGCAGCCCGCATGGTTCCCTCTTTCTGGGTACTGATGCCGTCCATCATCTGACGGATCACAGTCACTACCTCATCGATAGCATGGGACACATTTTCGATCAGCGCTGCGATATTGCCGGTGGCATCCTTGGTCTGTGTCGCCATTCCGGAGATCTCGGAAGCTACTACCGAGAAGCCTCTGCCGGCTTCTCCGGCTCTGGCAGCCTCGATGCTGGCATTCAGTGCCAGGAAACTGGTCTGTGTGGCGATCTTGCTGATGATCTCCACGATGGAGTGCATCTCCTGCATATAGTGATCCAAAGTCTCCAGTTTCTGTGCCGCCTGTTCGCTGTTCTGTGCGGAATCTTCCGCCTGTTTCTTCAGACCTGCCATGTCCTTTTTGCCAGTGTCAAGCACTGCCAGTGTCTGTTCCATATTTTTATTGATGGATCCCGCTGTCACATCTACCGCGTTCACCTTCTCCTGAATCGCTTCGGTCTGGGTGGTCTGCTTCTGTACCGCCGCCGCAGATTCCTGGGATCCTAAGGATACTTCCTCCATCGCCGACTTTGTAGAGCTGAATGCATTTTCCAGTTTGTTCAGTTCTACCGTGATCTCCGCCACGGAAGTCTCCAGGAGGCTGCTCATCTCGGTAACATTTTTCAGAGTCTCCTCCGTGCGCTCCTGCGCATCCCGGATGTCGTTCATATTCTCGTTAGCACTCTTCTGGTTCGCTGTGGTGGCATAGATGGACACAAAGCACAGAAGCAGCATCACAACGATCTGAATGATACCTGCCTCGATGCCCAGATAGCCGAAGCGACCTGTGGTTGCTCCCAGGATCACCACCAGAATGCTCTCCAGCACCGTACCTACATTGATCATAACGAAGGTCTTCACATCATGATACAACATAACCGCGAACATCATCGGCACTACAAAGACGAACACCATATTGGATTCCGTCGTAAACAATACGATGGAATAAAGCAGTGCATAGCCGATGGCTACTAGATGTTTGATAGCTTTGGAAGTATGGCTCTTCTTCCAGAAGCCCACTTCCGCAATCAACGGTCCCAGTCCGAACAAAAGCATGAGCACCAGTACCGGTACTCCTACCGCTCCGTTCATCGTCTCTGCCACGCCGAAGATCAGCATACAGATATTTACTGCAAAATGCGATACCATCGCTACCCAGTTACTTCGTTCCAGTTCTTTCAATCGTTTCTACTCTCCCTTTTGTCGTTTCGTCTGATTGTCATATATAAACATAAGTAATGTTTTCATTCATTCTGTCTGAAATCCTACTCCATTTTATTGTAAATCATGCTGTTTTCCCCGTCAATAAAACCGCACAAAAATACAGCGCTGTTTTTCTCAATAACCAAACAGCGCTGTATTTTTCTATATGATATTTATCTCCCTGTCGGATCGGTTCCGACACCCTTTTGAAAACTTTTATACCTTGAATACATTCAGTACCTTTTCCAGCTTGTCTGCCAGTGCCAGCAGCTTCTCGGAAGAAACCATCAGCTCGGTCATGGTGTCGCTCATGCCATGTGCTGCCTGCATGGTACTGTCTGCAGATGCCGCATTCTGCTCAGAGATTGCCGACAGACCTTCCACCACATCGCGAATCGCACTTCCGGACTGTCCCAGGACTTCCATCTTCTCCTGGATGCCGCCGATATGATGCAGGGAATTCTCCACACCGTCCGCTACGGCGGCGGTCTTCACACCGGTCTCCTCTAACTTGCTCTGCTGATGGTTCATATTGGCTTCCACTTCGCCCATAATCTCCACCATTCTGCCGGAGGACTCCATGATATTTTTGATGATCTGTTCGATCTCGGTGGCTGACCGCTTGGACTGGTCTGCTAACTTGCTGATCTGCTCTGCTACCACAGCGAAGCCCCTTCCCGCTTCCCCGGCTCTGGCTGCTTCGATGCTGGCATTCAGTGACAGCAGATCGGTCTCGTCCGCAATGTCCTGAATCATGGATACCGCCTTGGTAATATTCTGAATAGCTCCGTTCATGTCCGTGATCTGCTCCGCTACCCGCAGAACCGATTCCTTCGTGCTCTCGTTGGAGCTGTTCAGTTCCTTCATGATTTCTTCGGAAGCCTTCTCCGCCTCCGCCATCCGTCCGGCATAGTCTGTCAGAGAGTTCACCTCATCGGAGATGTACTCGATCTGTTCGCCGATACGCACCACATTCGCATTGGCATCCGTGGTCTCGTTCGCCTGATTTCTGGCACCCTCGGAGATCTCGCCTACCGCCTGGTATACATCATTGACGGATTCCTGTGTATCCTGCGCCATCTTGATCAGCTTGTTGGAAGATGCCGTCAGATTATCCGCAGATTCCTTGATATCCGTCACAATGGTACGCAGGGTCTTCTGCAGTTTTACAGAGATCCGGTAGACGTCTCCCAGTTCGTCTTTCTTGCGGCACTGCTTCTCGTCCGGCTCTGCATCCAGCTCTCCGTTCACAATCCTGCCTAAGAAATGCTTCGTCTTCTTCATGGTCTTCACCATGCTGCGGGACAATACGCTGACTAACGCCGCTGCCACGAGAACACATACCACTGCGATCAGAATAATATCCTTCACCTGGGTATGAATGGTGTCCTGGACACCCTGTACCGGTGTTGCCACCTCAATGGCACCGATCGCCGATCCGTCCGAATTGATCAATGGCTGATAATACACGTAATAGTCCACCTCAGAGATCGTACAATCCTTTAAAAACAGCGGTTCTCCCGTCTGGATCTGTTCATAGATCTCCGACTCCAGCCCCGTACCGTTAATACGACCGCCCTCCGGCTTCGTCAGTGTCGTGATCAGACGCATATTTCCGTATAGGAAGGATACCTGGAATCCCGTCTTCTCCTGTAAGCCGTCGATCAGCTGCGTATCTCCGGAGATGGCAATGCCGCCTTTTCGCACTTTACCGCCCTTGTCCTGAGTGTAATCTCCTTCATACAGATTCGTGTAGGTCTCGTCCACACTGACGCCTACGATCTGCAATGCTTTCTCGATCTGTTCCTCGATGCCTGCTTCCAGTGCTCTGGAGCCCACGGTTGCCACCAGTGCGCACACAATGATCATCGGCAGCAGACTCAATGACAGAATCTTTTTAGAGATGGTGAAAAATGGCTTTTTCTCCTTTTTTACTGCATTCCCTTTTACTTCCGTTTTCTTGCTCTCTGTCTTCTTCATACTTACTACATCTGCCTTTCTGTAAAAGACTTCGTCACAATAGATCCATCTTGAAAACGTTTAAGTATTTTCTCGGTGAAATCATTGTAACATTTTCCATATAGTAATACAATTCGACAAAATAGCAAGTAATACGGCCGTGTTTTTGTTCACTTTTCCTTAACGTTAAGCGTGTTACCGCTTACATTTACGAAAGCGTTAAGCATTTTGCTGTTTCCAGATGGGCATCCGGAAAATTTTGATCAGCAGAGGGATGATCATAATGAACCACACGATGGGTTCCGCCGCGATCACACCCAAGTATCCGAACATGGGAACCAGCGTCGCCGCGATCACAATTTTTCCTATCATCTCCAGAGAGCTGGAGATCAGAGGCACGATCCGCTCTCCCAGTCCCTGCATAGAATTTCTCACAATGCAGATTACCGCTGTCACATAATAGAACAGGGTATCCACTTTCAGATATAATGTGGCATTGTAGACAACTTCCTGATTCTCACTGCCGGTGACCAGCCACACCAGCCAGTCCCCGATGGTATAGCTCGCCACGATATTCAAAGTACACCAGATGCAGGTATACCCGGTTGCCAGCAGGATTCCTCTGCGGATCCGGTCGATCTTACCAGCTCCTAAGTTCTGACCGCAGTAGGTCGCCATGGTCTGTCCGAAGACGCTGAACATGACCATGAAGATCTCCGAAATCTTACGGGCTGCCGTATGGGCAATGATGATATTCTGTCCCAGCTTGTTGATAGAAGTCTGTAAAGTCAATGTTCCGATATTGACCAGGGAACTCATGAATCCCATGGAAAGCCCGGAGCTTAACATATTGCGAAGCATCCCGTCCTTTGCAAGCTTCAGATCTTCTCTGCCGATCCGCAGAATCTCGTATTTCTTCCATAGATATAAGGCACATACCACTACTGCCACGCACTGGGACATCACGGTCGCAATTGCCGCTCCCCGAACACCCGCTTTCAGTACAACGATGAAAAACAGGTCTCCTCCGATATTCATCACGACGGAGATCGCCAGTACGATTAACGGTGTCACCGTATCGCCGATGGCTCTTAAGGTTGCGGAAAGTACATCATATAATAAAGTAATGACCAGTCCGGCAATGATCACTGCCACGTACTGTGCCGCCGTGTCCGACAGATTCTCCGGCACATTTAAAAAACGCAGGATCGGCTGTAGGAACAAAAGTCCTGCCACCGTCATGACGATCGCCACCGCAGTTCCCAGTACCAGTGCATTCCCCAGAGATTTTTTCAGCCTCGCCATGTCTTTTGCCCCGAAATACTGGGCGGAAATAATAGCAAATCCATTGCACATTCCCATTAAAAACTGCACGATCAGATTGCTCAGCGTCGTGGTGGCACCCACTGCCGCCAGTGCACTGTCTCCTAAGTAAGTACCGACGATTCTGGTATCCACCAGGCTGTAGGTCAGTTGTAATAAATTAGCTAAAAAAATAGGAAGGGCAAACGTCAGTATCAAAACTGACGGTTTGCCCTTGGTAAGATCTCTCATATGGTTCCTCGCTTCCGATATTACAGGGGCTACAGAACTTTTTTAAAACTTTTTCTTGACATTGTCAAGGTATTTCTTGGTCTCCGCTACTACCACACCGTTCAGTGCCAACAATGCGATCAGGTTCGGGATCGCCATCAGACCGTTGAAAATATCAGCAATGGTCCATACTGCCTTAACCGTCATGTAGGGTCCGATGAATACGCAGGCGATATACAACCAACGGTACGCCTTGATTGCCTTCGGCTTCTGACCGATCAGATACTCTAAGCATCTCTCACTGTAGTAATCCCAGCCGAGGATCGTGGTAAATGCGAAGAATACCAGACAGATCATCAGGATAAAGGATGAAATAGAGTTGTTAAAAGGCAGTCCCTGCTGGAAAGCTCTTGTAGTTACATCCACACCGTCCAGACCTACGTTCCAGGAATCAGTGATTACGATAGTAAGACCGGTCATGGTACAAATGATCAGGGTGTCGATGATGGTACCCATCATGGAGATCAGCCCCTGCTTCGCAGGAGAATCGGTCTGTGCTGCCGCTGCTGCGATAGGAGCACTACCGATACCGGCTTCGTTGGAAAAGATGCCTCTCGCAATACCTTTCTGCATTGCCATCAGAACAGCCCCCAGGGCACCGCCGGCTACCGCACGCATACCGAACGCACTCTGTACGATGGTCACAATAGCGGAAGGAATTGCAGTGACATTAAAGATCAGCACTAACAGACATGCCACCACATAGGTAATTGCCATAAAAGGAACAACGACCTGCGCCACAGTAGAAATACGCTTTAATCCGCCGATGACTACCAGTGCCACACAGACGGTTAAAAGGATACCGGAGATCACAACACTCCAGGAATAATCCATACCGAAGAGCTGTATGGTATGTGCATTGTTCGCATCGAAGAAGTTATGTACCGCACTGGTGATACCGTTGATCTGGGTGAAGGTTCCGATACCGAACAGACCTACACATACGCCAAGAAAAGCGAAGATCTTTGCCAGCCATTTCCAGTTCTTGCCCATACCGTTCTCGATATAGTAGAAAGGTCCGCCAATGATGTGTCCGTCCTCGGCTACCACACGGTACTTCACTGCCAGCAGACACTCGGAATATTTGGTTGCGGTTCCAACTAATGCTGCAATCCACATCCAGAACAAAGCTCCGGGACCACCTGCTACAATAGCCGTTGCCACACCGACGATATTACCGGTTCCAATCGTAGCAGACAGCGCGGTACACAAGGCTGCAAAGCTGGATACTTCACCGTCTCCGTCCGACTTTTCATTGGCAATTAAGTGTTTGATTGCATGGGGTAGCTTCGTGATCTGTAAAAATCGAAGTCTGGCTGTAAGAAAAAGACCGGTTGCCAGAATCAGGACGATCAGGGGGATGCCCCAGACGAAATCATCCACTGTACTCAGAAAGTTGCTAATTGTTTCTAACATATTCCCTCTCCTCCCGTCACTTTCCGTGACGTCCTATAGTAGATTGATTTCTTCCGAAGAGAACGGGAATAAGCACGCTGGTGCTCTGTCCTTTTGCCTGAGAGATTGGCAGCCTACGCTGCCGTACACCTTCGGCGCCTTCTATACGGAACTTTTAAAAAACTTGGGAACATTCCGCGGAAGGACTCTCCAGAGTAAACCTTTACCACGTTACTGTGGCAATAATGATACAATAGCACACTTTATTTCGACATGCAACAGCAAATTGTCTTTTGTATAAATTCTTTTGTATGCGTCACACGAACATTGACTTTTATAGGATACTCTTATTACAATGATGTCGGGGTCAAAAGCCCCCGACTTTGATGCCTACGGATTGCTCCGTGCT
>CAVFMG010000084.1:0-12014 GCA_963623435.1 Odoribacter splanchnicus | reverse complement strand
CATTGCACGATATGCAGTGGATCGAAGGTGGCGAGGAAAAAGCGCAGAAGGAGTGGAAGGAAGAATTCACACATTATATTCCTTATATTTCAGAGGATGATTTCTTCGGACTGCAGAACTATACAAGGATCACTTACGGACCGGACGGCATTGTTCCGGTTCCGGCAAGGACACACATGACCCAGATGGATTATGAGAACTACCCAGAAGCACTGGAGAACTGCATCCGCAGGGTGCATGAAGAAATGCCCAAGGTTCCGATTCTGGTTACCGAGAACGGTATTGCCACAGATGACGATGCAGAGCGGTGTGCATTTATCGAGCAGGCACTGGCAGGTGTACAGAGATGTATTGCAGATGGAATTCCTGTGACCGGTTACTGTCACTGGTCACTGATTGACAACTTTGAATGGCAGAAGGGATATGCGTTGACTTTTGGATTATGTGCGGTAGACCGCGCAACACAGGAGCGCTTCCCGAAAAAGAGCCTGAAATTATTGGGCAGCTACAGGTAGGACAGAGAGTAGCTGGATTTCATAGGTAAGGTAATTACAACAGAATGGAGAAGAACATGAAGACAGCGGTACAACAGATTATGTTGGGATCCGTTACTGGAACGGAAAGTAACGCGCGTGCTACTCTGCAGACAATCAAAGAGGCAGGATATGATGGAATCGAACTGAACGGATTTATGATTCGTCCGACACCGTTTTTAGTCCGGATGCTGACCAAAGCAGCTGGGATGCCTACCGGAAAAGGAGGTAAACTAGACTGGGAAAATCTGGTGAAAGAGACCGGGCTGTCCGTAGTCTCCGTACATGAGGACTTGAACACCATAGAGAGAAATACCAATATGGTTATTGCTGAAGCGAGGAACTTCGGTACAGACAAAATCGTGATTACAGGAATGTACCGTTTTGATTATTCCGATACAGAAGCGGTAAGAGGATTGTGCAGGAGGCTGAACAGTGTCGGGGAGAAGCTGGCTGATGCAGGAATCTCACTGCTGTATCACAATCATAATGTGGAATTCCAGAATTATTATACGAAGAATATTTATGGGCGTATCGTGGAGGAAACAAAGGCCAAGTTTGTCGGATTTGAACTGGATTCTTATTGGATCGCCGATGCGGGAGTGGAACCGCTAGCGGTGATGAAAATGCTGGGAGACCGCATGCGGATGTATCATATTACGGATAGAGGCAGCAGGCAGCAGGGGGCAACTATGACTCCTATCCTGAAACAGGACTGTATGGAACTTGGATATGGAAATATGAATTTGGCAGCATTTATTGAGCAGGCGAAGACAGTAGGTGTGGATGCTATTATTTTAGAGAGTCATAAGAATTGGCTCGATAAGGATCCGGTCAGATCGCTGATGGTATCAGCAGAATTTTTACAAAAATATGTGAGGTAACGATCGAAATGAAAGCAATTCGAGTGAAAACAGAGCACTTATACCATCCGATGGGAATCGACATTTTACATCCGCGGATCGAATGGAATTGTCAAGGCGGAACCAAACAGACGGCTTACGAAATCGTAGCCAGAACGGATGGAAGAATCGTATGGGAGACCGGTAAAGTAGATTCCGATGAGATGAGCGTAAAATACGGCGCAGTTCTCCGGAGTCGTCAGCGCGTAGAATTTACGATCAGACTCTATGATGAGAAGGGAATCCCCGGAGAGCCGGTAGCCGACCGGTTTGAAATGGGATTGCTGGAACGGGAATGCTGGCAGGCAAAGTGGATCAATGCGGAAGAACAGAATCTGACACAGGTCAATACAAGACCGGTATCTTATGTGCGGCGGAGATTTACTATAGGCAAAGTCGGGCAGAGCAGACTCTATATTACAGCTCATGGAGTATATGTGGCATTTCTGAACGGGAAGAGAGCAGGAAATGCTATACTGGCACCGGGTACTTCGGAATATGTGAAACGACTGGAATATCAGACCATAGATGTGACTGAATACCTGCAGGAGGGTGAGAATGAACTCCTGGTGATGTTAGGAGACGGCTGGTATCGCGGCAAGAGTGGAATGAACAATACCGGTGGAAATCTCTTCGGGGATGATTTGTCACTTTTGGCACAACTGGAGGTGGACGGCAGGGTTGTCTGCCATACGGATGAGAACTGGGAGGCTTCCAATATGGGACCGATCCGCGCCAACGGATTGGATTTCGGTGAACGTGTGGACGCAACTGTGGGAGACGGATGTTTTCCTACAACAGGATATCACAGGGTCAGAACAGAAAACTTCGGATACGATACACTGGTGTGTAGCAATAATGTTCCCATCAGAGAGCATGAGAGCTTTGTCGGAAAACTGCTAACGACACCGGCGGGAGAAAATGTGATCGATTTCGGTCAGAATATGGCGGGGTATGTTTCATTTACGGTGGATGCGAAAGCAGGACAGAAGATCCGGCTGGTACATGGTGAGACCCTGGACGAAAAGGGCAATTTTACTATTGCAAATTTCCAGCATGAAAGCATGGCTCCGGAGAAAATGATCTATCAGGAGATCGACTATGTGTGCAGAGACGGACATAATAGCTATTGCCCGAATTTCTCGATTTTCGGGTTCCAGTATATGCTGGTGGAGAGTGACATTCCGGCAGAGAAGATCAGCTTTACCGCACATGCAGTATATTCTGATATGGAGCAGACCGGATTTTTTACCTGTGGTAACGAGGATGTGAACCGACTGGTGAACAATTCCATCTGGTCCATGAAGGGCAATTTTGCAGATATTCCCACGGACTGTCCCACCAGAGAACGACAGGGATGGACCGGTGATGCAGGTGCATTTGTCGGAACGGGAGTCTATCTGATGGATTGCTATCCGGTATTGCGTAAATGGCTGAATGAGGTACGTCTGGAACAGCTTCCGGACGGAAAAATCCCCGGCGTGGCACCGAAGAACGAGGTGCCTGGGGCGTTCAAAAAAATGTCGGACGGGTCTGCCGGATGGGCGGATGCCATCGGTATTGTACCGAAAGCCCTGGCGAAGACATACAACTGCACAGATATTCTGGAAGAAAATTACGATGCCCTAAAGAACTGGGTGGATTTCTCTGCGAAGAGGGCGAGGAAGAGCCGCCTGAAAGCTAGATTCAAATGGGACAAAAATAAAAAATATATTGTAGATACCGGATTCCACTGGGGAGAGTGGCTGGAACCGGGCGTTGATACGAAGTCTGTACTGACAGAGACTATTATGAAGGGAGCACCGGAAGTGCCAACCGCATATTTTGCCTACAGTGCTGAAAATCTGGCGGAAGATGCCGGGCTTCTCGGAAGAACGGAAGATGCCGGAAAATATCATGAGCTGTCAGAAAAAATCAAGACGGCATATCGGGCAAAGTTTCTGCCGGAGGGAAAGATCACTTCCGATCGACAGGCAGCTTATGTAAGACCCATTGCACTGGACGTGATCACGGAAGAAGAGAAAAAGGTAGCGGCCCGGACATTGAATGACATGGTAATTGCCAACGGATATCATCTGAACACGGGATTTTTGTCCACTCCCTATTTGTGCCATGTGCTGACGAAATACGGCTATACGGACACGGCTTACCGTCTGCTGCTGCAGGATACAGCACCGGGATGGTTGTATGCCGTGAAAAAGGGAGCAACAACAATCTGGGAGACCTGGGATGGTAAAAGAGAAGATGGAACGGTGCATGATTCCCTGAACCACTATTCCTATGGGGCAATTACTGGATGGCTATTCCAGGATGTGGCAGGTATCCGCCTGAACTTTGGAAGAATCGAGATCGCACCGCATCCTTCGGTTCAGGTCGGACATGCGGACGCTGTTTATCTGTCACCATTGGGTGAAATCCGCTCCAGTTGGCATTATCGGGATGACAAGGTGTGTTATGATATCACAATTCCGGATAATTGTATTGCAACGATAAGACTTCCGGGCTGCGAAGCAGAAGAATGCCGTGGCACGATCCACAGAGAGGTGCTTGACGAAGCGAAAAGTACCACGTAAAATAAAAGAAATGGTAATAAATCAAAAGCCATTGCTGCAGGAAACAGCGATGGCTTTTTTACGGAAACGAGGAGAAGGAAGACGGAATGAAAAAGCTTATGTTATGCGGGATCTGTATTATGGGACTGGCGGTGACGGGATGCCAGGCACGACAGGAGCCTGAGAAAAGTAATATCATAGAGAGCACTGTGGAGCAGAAGACACAGGAGACAGTAGGTGAGGTGGCGGTAATCGCAACAGAGACAACATCGGAGATAGAAAGAAATGTGCTTCCGGAAGTAACTACGTTTCCAGAGGTAACTATGGCTCCGGAAGCAACAGTGCCGGAAGCGCAGACGTGGGAACAGTCGGTGGAATATACGGATCTGCAACAGATCACCTTAGATCCCTCCTGGGAGTATGCGGATCGTTCCAAAATCAATTCCGGAGCGGCGGTGCTGTATCTGGCATCGGAGGAATCCGGGCGGAAGGGAATCGTCATCGGCGTCAATGCAGGACACGGCACATCGGGCGGCTCGAAGTTAAAGACTCTGTGTCATCCGGACGGCTCTGCCAAGATTACGGGAGGCAGCACGGCAGCAGGAGCTACAGAAGCTGCGGCAGTCTCCGGCGGCATGACGTTTCAGGACGGCACGCCGGAGCGAGAGGTGACGTTACGCATGGCACAGATCCTGCGGGATCAGCTGTTATCCTCCGGCTATGATGTACTGATGCTCCGGGACGGAGACGATGTACAGCTGGACAATGTGGCCCGGACCGTGATCTGCAACAATGTGGCGGACTGCCATATTTCCCTGCACTGGGACAGTGGTGACGGCAAAAATTACGACAAAGGCTGTTTTTATATCTCGGTGCCGGAAGCACTGAAGAATATGGAACCGGTGGCATCCCATTTTCAAGAGCATGATGCACTGGGAGCGGATCTGATAGATGGCCTGCGGAATCAGGGAGCAACGATCTACGGGAAAGGAAAGATGAGTATTGACCTGACCCAGACCTCCTACAGCACGATCCCTTCCGTAGACATAGAACTGGGAAACGAATATTCTGATCACAGTGATGCCACTCTTACTATGCTGGCAGAAGGACTATTATCCGGAATCCAGACCTTTTTTGGACAATAGGTTTCCGGCGCCATTTGCAAATGCACGGAAATATGCTATAATGAGCAATGCTGAATATCGAGAAAACACAAGAAAGGCAGTAAACCGCAAGGTTTCTGAATGGTAAATAAATATGAAGCTGGGTATCGTAGGTCTTCCCAATGTGGGAAAGAGCACACTTTTCAATTCCCTGACCAAGGCGGGAGCAGAATCTGCCAACTATCCTTTCTGTACCATTGACCCCAATGTGGGCGTGGTAACAGTTCCGGATGACAGACTGAAAGCACTGGGAGAGATGTACCATTCCAAAAAGGTAACTCCCGCAGTCATCGAATTCGTAGATATCGCAGGTCTGGTAAAAGGTGCCTCCAAGGGTGAGGGACTGGGTAACCAGTTCTTAAGCAATATCCGTGAAGTGGATGCTATCGTGCATGTGGTAAGATGCTTCGAGGATACTAATGTTATTCATGTGGATGGCAGTGTAAACCCTCTGCGCGACATCGAGACCATCAATCTGGAACTGATCTTCGCAGATCTGGAAGTACTGGAGAGAAGATTGTCCAAGGTAGTCAAGGCAGCCAGAATGGACAAGACCTATGCCAAGGAACTGGCACTGTTGGAGCGTATCAAGGAGCATCTGGAGAGCGGCAAGATGGCGAAGAGTCTGGAAGTGACCGATGAGGATGAGCTTGCTCTGTTAAAGGAGTATAATCTGCTGACCTACAAGCCTGTGATCTATGCGGCAAACGTATCAGAGGATGATCTGGCAGACGACGGCGCATCCAATGAGATGGTAGGCAAGGTTCGAGAGTTCGCAGCAAGTGAGAACAGTGAGGTATTCGTGATCTGTGCTCAGATTGAGGAAGAAATCTCCGAGCTGGATGATGACGAGAAGGCAATGTTCTTAGATGATCTGGGATTAAAAGAATCCGGTCTGGAGAAACTGATCAAGGCAAGCTATCATATTTTGGGACTGATGAGCTTCTTAACCGCAGGTGAGGATGAGACCAGAGCATGGACCATCAAGATCGGTACCAAGGCACCGCAGGCAGCCGGCAAGATCCACTCCGATTTCGAGAGAGGCTTCATCAAGGCAGAAGTGGTAAATTATAAGGATCTGCTGGAGCAGGGGTCTCTGGCAGCTGCCCGTGAAAAAGGTCTGGTAGGCATGGAAGGTAAGGACTATGTCGTACAGGACGGCGATGTAATTCTTTTCCGCTTTAATGTATAAAGAAACGAGGACAATACTATGATGAATGCAGGAGATATTGCATTTCCCCATTTAGGCATTTATTTGGAAAATGTTCCCAGAAGCTTTACCGTATTCGGTTTCGAGATCGCCTATTACGGTCTGATCATCGGCATCGGGGTGCTGGCGGGAATTATGATGGCAGTGCACCAGGCAAAGGTAAGCGGACAGAATCCGGATACCATTTGGGATTTTGCCATTTATGCCGTGATCTTTTCCGTGATCGGCGCCAGAATCTATTACGTGGTATTCGCCTGGGATTATTACAAGGACAATCTGCTAAGCATTTTCAATACCCGTAACGGCGGTATGGCAATCTACGGAGGTGTGATCGGGGCATTCCTGACACTGTTCATTTACTGTAAGATCAAGAAGATCAATCCGTTCCAGTTAGGAGACCTCTGTGTGCCGGGACTGATCTTAGGTCAGGTCATCGGACGCTGGGGCAATTTCATGAACCGTGAAGTCTTCGGCGAATACACGGATAATTTTTTGGCTATGCGGCTTCCCGTCGATGCGGTACGTGCCCGGGATATTTCCGAGAATGTGGCAGCGCATATTATTGAAGGAACGAATTACATTCAGGTACATCCCACATTCCTCTATGAGAGCCTGTGGAATCTCATGATCCTGATTCTTATGCTGGTATACCGCAAGCACAAAAAGTTCCAGGGCGAGATTTGCCTGCTGTATTTCGGAGGCTATGGACTGGGCAGATTCTGGATCGAAGGGATCCGCACCGACACCCTGTTTATTCCGGGTACGACCCTTGCCGTATCTCAGGTATTATCCCTGTGTATGGTGATTTTTGCGGTGGTGACGGACGTGGTGGTACGCATTCGCCTGAAAAAGCAGCCGAAAGTGGAAGAAGATTAATATTTTTTAAAAAATTATTAAGAATGATGAAATAAGAGCAAATACATAGATATTGTGTTTGCTCTTATTTTTTCACTATATATAGTGGAAATGAGCGCTTCTGTCATAAGACAGGGCGCTTTTTTGGATTTCACTGTCGAAAAAAGCTATTTGATTTCTCTTGTAAAATACCCTATTTTAGTATAAAATCATAATAAAAGTGGGAGAAAGTGGAGGCAAGTGCCACAAAGTGGTAGACTTTTGGAAAAATGACCTCCTTTTCGTGGCAGTCCCCTTTTGGATGAATGGTGGTGAGTGCGATGTTTATGAGCGAGTACAACCATACGTTAGATACGAAAGGCAGGTTGATCATTCCGGCAAAATTCCGAGAGACCTTAGGTGAGGAATTTGTGATTTCCAAGGGAATGGATGGCTGCTTATTTGTGTATGCCAACGATGACTGGAACGCTTTTGAACAGAAGCTGACCTCATTACCTCTGATCAATAAGGAAGCAAGACAGTTTGCCCGTTTCTTTTTGGCCGGTGCGGCTACGGTAGAAGTGGACAAGCAGGGAAGAATCCTGTTGCCGGCACACTTGCGAGAGTTCGCCGGACTGGAAAAAGATGTGGTGTTAGTCGGAGTCGGCAGCCGCGTGGAGATCTGGAGCAAGGACAAGTGGGAGGCTATGAACTCCGATGCGGATATGGATGAGATCACCGGTGCCATGGAAGGACTGGGACTGACGATTTAACGACTGATAAAAAGTAATTTGAAATTGGAAAGGATGACCGTCGTGGAATTTAATCATTATTCTGTGATGTTACATGAGACCATCGAACAACTGAATATCCGACCGGACGGCATCTATGTGGATGGAACCTTGGGTGGCGGAGGACACGCTTATGAAGTGTGCAGCCGCCTGAAAAACGGACATTTTTACGGGATCGATCAGGATGATGCGGCGATTGCGGCAGCGTCGGAACGCTTACGACCCTTCGGAGACAAAGTGACTGTGATCCGCAACAATTATGTGAATGCGGTGGAGGCTCTCAGAGAATACGGTGTCACCGGTGTGGACGGGATCGTGCTGGATCTGGGAGTATCTTCCTACCAGTTAGATACCGAAGACAGAGGATTTTCCTATCGGTTTGATGCACCGCTTGACATGCGGATGGATCGCAGACAGACCCTCACGGCGAGAGATATCGTTAACAATTATTCCGAGATGGAGTTGTATCACATCATCCGGGATTACGGCGAAGATCCTTTTGCGAAAAACATTGCGAAACATATTGTGAAAAACAGGGCGGACAAGCCCATTGAGACCACCTTTGAACTGAACGAGATCATCAAAGCCGCGGTTCCGGCAAAGATGCGGCAGAACGGACATCCCTCCAAGCAGACTTTTCAGGCGATCCGTATCGAATGCAATCAGGAACTGGAAGTGCTGAAAAAAGCATTGGACGAGCTGATCGATCTGTTGAACCCCGGCGGAAGGTTCTGTATCATTACTTTCCATTCGCTGGAGGACCGGATCGTGAAAAATGCGTTCCGCAGGAATGAAAATCCCTGCACCTGCCCTCCGGAATTTCCGGTGTGCGTATGCGGTAAGGTCTCTAAGGGAAAAGTGATCACCAGAAAGCCGATCCTTCCCAGTGCGGAAGAGTTGGAAGTAAACAGCAGATCCAAGAGCGCCAAGCTCAGGGTATTTGAGAAAAAATAAAAGACTTTAGTAGTGAAAGTGGGGAGAAAGAGTATGGCACAGAGAAGAAGCAGAGGAAGCAATACTCCGTACATATATGATAATACAGCAAGAGACTTACAGATCCGCCGGCAAATGGAAGAGCCCCGGAGAGAGCTGTCTCATGAGACGAGGAAAAACAGAGAAAAAGCAAGACATATGAGCATCGGCTATGTGACCTTTCTGATGGCTGCATTGGTGGCGTGTGCATTTTTCCTGGTGAACTATATTCAGATGCAGTCACAACTGACCACCAAGATCGCAGAAGTATCCAGAATGGAGAGTGAACTGAACTCTCTGAAGCTGTCCAACGATGAGGAGTACAGCCGCATCACCAGCAACATTAATCTGGAAGAGATCAAGCGGATCGCCATCGGCGAACTGGGAATGACCTATGCCGCAGAGGGACAGGTGATTCCTTATGAGAGCATCAGCAACGATTATATGCGTCAGGCTGACGGCAGTCAGAACTAAGCCCGGGAGGCAGAAAGTTTGAAGGAACAGAAGCAATCGAAGACGAAGAAATTTTCCCTGAAAATGCAGAAGAAGCTGTTATGGCTGTATGCGCTTATCATACTGGCGTTTATTCTTCTGTCCATGCGCCTGTCATGGATTGTGAAAGCGGACGGAGCTACCTATGAGAAGCAGGTGCTCTCTCAACAAAAATACGATTCTGTAACGCTTCCGTTTAGACGGGGCGATATCGTGGACGCCAAGGGAACGAAACTGGCAGTCAGTGAGAAAGTCTATAATCTTGTAATTGATGCAAAAGTCATGCTGGATCGGGACGACTATCTCGAGCCTACCATGGAGGCACTTGCAGCGAATTTCCCGGAGCTGGATATGACGGCAGTGCGGGAGTATGTGACTACACATCCGGAGTCTTCCTGGTATGTACCGCTCAAAAGAATGACATATGATCAGATCAGCGGATTTCAGACTGCAGCTTTGGAGAATAGTAACATCAAAGGTGTCTGGTTTGAAGAAGAATACAAGAGAGTTTACCCCAACGGATCCCTGGCGGCGGACGTGATTGGATTTTCCAGATCAGATAACGAGGGACAGTACGGACTGGAAGAATATTACAACGATGTTCTGAATGGAACTACCGGCAGAGAGTACGGCTATCTGAACGATGATGCCAACCTGGAGCGTACCATCAAACCTGCAGTGGACGGCAATACGATTCACAGTACCATCGATGCCAACATTCAGGGCATCGTGGAGAAATATCTAAAGCAGTTTAACGACGAGCATAAGGATGCGGTACATCCCGGCAATGGTGCGGAAAATCTGGGTTGTATCATTATGGAAGTCAATACCGGCAATATTTTAGCCATGGCAAGTTATCCGACGTATGATCTGAACGATACCAGGAACACGGATGCACTGTTGGGATCCCGCAAGATCGAGATGGTGACCAATGCCAACGGGTATCAGGTGCTGACGAAGACGGATACGTATTTTACCCAGGAAGATATTGATGCCCTGACAGATGAAGAACTGTTGGACAACCTGAACTATCTGTGGAAGAACTATTGTATTTCCACTACTTATGAGCCGGGATCCACAGCGAAGCCTTTTACCGTGGCAGCGGCACTGGAAAGCGGAGCTATCACGGGTGATGAACATTATGATTGTACCGGTTCGCTGGAGGTGGGTGGACATACCATCAAGTGTCACAGCTATCGTACCGGCGGAGAAGGTGATGTGTCCGTGCAGAATGCCATTGCCTGGTCCTGTAACGTGGCGCTGATGAAGATCGCAGCTACCATGGGAAAAGAAGAATTCTGCAAATTCCAGCAGACCTTTAACTTCGGGCTGAAGACGAACATCGACTTGGCAGGAGAAGCGAGAACAGCAAGTCTCCTGTTCCCGGTGGAGGAGATGGGAAGTGCCGATCTGGCAACCAACAGCTTTGGTCAGAACTTCAATGTAACTATGATCCAGATGATTACCGGTTTCTGTTCCCTGATTAACGGCGGTTATTATTATGAGCCTCATATGGTGGATAAGATTACCAACTCCAGCGGTGCCACAGTGCAGAACATTGAGCCGAGAGTATTGCGCCAGACTGTATCCGCCAGCACTTCGGAGAAGATCAGACAGTACTGTCGTGCTACCGTCATGGAAGAGGGCGGCGACCGTAGAACCGGTAGAACTGCAAGACCTGCAGGCTATGCCATCGGTGGTAAGACCGGTACCGCAGAGACCATTCCCCGTAAAAACGGTGAGTATGTAGTATCCTTCATGGGATTTGCACCGGCGGATGATCCTCAGATAGCCATTTATGTGGTAGTAGATCGTGCCAATGCAGCCGCACAGGATGATGCAAAGTTCGCAACCGGCATTGTACGAAATGTTCTGACGGAAGTATTGCCTTATCTGAACATCTTCATGACGGAGGAACTGTCGGAGAAGGAAATCCAGGAACTGGCAGAGAAACAGATTGAGATCACGAATCAGTATACACAGAATCAGGAAGACAACGATAATTCGGATAATGGTGACGGCACCGGAGACGATCAGACCGGCGGTGATGGAACAGGCGATAACCAGAGCGGAGAGAACACCACTTCCGAGGACTGGAAAAATTATCCTGTAGATCCTGCCACCGGTTATCTGGTAAGCCCCATCGATGGAGGACTGATAGATCCTGAGACGGGAGAGGCTGTAGGCGGAAGCGATACCATGGGTGACAGCCCGGTCAACAATAACCTGTTGAATCAGAAAAATGAATAAATAGTCCGTTCATCCAACGAATAGCCTCACAACAAGAGCCATAAAATGTAAAAAGCTCTTGTTGTGAGGTTTTTTTATGGCAGATCATCAGAACCGATTTTTTCACCGTAAGAAGATCATGACCATATTTTTCATATGTACGGCAGTGTTCTGCGGACTGCTTGGAAGACTTTTGTATCTGATGGTATGGCGGGCGGATTATTATGCGGAGGCAGCCACCAGACTGCATGAGAGGGAGAGAAGCATAAAGGCGGCGAGAGGCAGAATCTTAGACCGTAATGGTGTCGTATTGGCGGATAACCGGACGGTCTGCAC
>CAVFMG010000083.1:10143-12019 GCA_963623435.1 Odoribacter splanchnicus | reverse complement strand
AAAGTTCACTGCCAGAGTTTCGCTGGCATGATCAATCAGAATTCCGAGAGATCATACAATAGAAAAAAGATAATACCTGCTCCTTTCACTTCCAGTGAAGTGCCTGAAATCAGTAATGAAAAAGTAACTCCTATTCCGATGAGCCAGAACATCACTCCCATGATCAATGGCGCTGCCGTTCTTCCAGTACACACAACTGCCTTCTCCTCATTCACTTCTGTAATCCTCCATTAAGATATTCTACTGAAAATTTAGTCTCTATATCGACTCTATTTTCAGCAGAATTACTTTCACTCAATATTCCATCCTTTCTTACAGCACTGCAACAGGCTGTCCAGCGTCTCTCTGATGGTCATGATGAAATTGTTATTTATCTGCCACTTCTTCTAATGTCTTAAAATCGCAACAGAACTTAACCACCTTTCCGGTTGCCAACTGCTTGTCGTACAGCTTGTTAGCCTTTCCGATAACTTCATCAATTATCTTCAGGCAAAAAGAATATTCCTTATTTAGCAAATCCTTATATTTTCTAATTTCTTCCGTGTCTGTATCATCCGGGTTAATATTCACTCTACTGTAAACACCCTCCACAATCGGAATCATTTTCTTAATATCCATTACAGAAAAAATATGCTTTACATTATCCTCTTCTGCTTCGACCCAGATATCTCCCTGCCCCATACGGGACTTCTTTGCCATCTCATAAATCAAATAACATTCCTTATCGACATTTTTCCATGTCTTATGTTTCTTCTTGGCTGAAGATAACGGAATTACATATTTTCTGTCATTTTTATTTATTAAAATTCCTATGTATGGTTTAGTCTCATAACCATTGGCTTGTAATATACCTCTGAGCATGCATCATGCAGCCTTTTGAGGTAACTCTGGTCAATGTTGATAAATGTCAACTTTCCCTCCAGTGTAAACATAATACTGCTCCTTTGTATTTCAAGTAAAAAAATATGGGAAGACTAAGCTTCCCACTCGTTAATGTTCATCTCTTTACGGATTAATTACCGAAGGTTAATGGAGACCCTCTTTAATGTTCATCTCTTCTATGATTCAGGACCATAAGGTTAATGGAGACCTCTCTGTAATTATAATATGCCAATTAGCTGCCTGTGTCAACCATCTAAATACCCTTTTTCCTTTACAGTAAAAAGCTCAAAAAAACAGAGACGATTCTAAAATCATCTCTGCTTTGCTCCGATTCTATTTTGTGTAACGTTATTGTAGCACTGCAATCTTCCTTACAGCAGGCTGTCCAGTGTCTCCCGGATGGCCTTGATGAAGTCCAGGCTGTTGAGGATCACGGGATGCTCACAGGTGGAGATCAGGGACAGGCTCTTGGTCATTTTGCCGTCCTCGATGGTCTTGATGCAGGCCTGTTCCAGCTTATCTGCGAAGTTACACAGCTCGGGAATCTGATCCAGCTCGCCGCGCTTTCTGAGAGCTCCGGTCCATGCGTAGATGGTAGCGATGGAGTTGGTGGAGGTCTCTTCGCCCTTTAAGTGCTTGTAGTAATGACGCTGTACGGTTCCGTGAGCAGCCTCGTACTCGTAGACACCGCTGGGAGATACCAGTACGGAGGTCATCATGGACAGATCGCCGTAAGCGGTAGCTACCATATCGGACATGACATCACCATCGTAGTTCTTACATGCCCAGATGAATCCGCCCTCGGAACGGATGACACGGGCTACGGCATCATCGATCAGGGTGTAGAAATAGGTAATACCCAGTTCTTCGAATTTTGCCTTGTACTCGTTATCATAGATCTCCTGGAAAATATCCTTGAAGGTATGGTCATATTTTTTGGAGATGGTATCCTTGGTGGAGAACCACAGATCCTGCTTCGTATCCAGTGCATAAC
>CAVFMG010000083.1:6781-10067 GCA_963623435.1 Odoribacter splanchnicus | reverse complement strand
CACTGCATAACTGAAGCATGCTCTTGCAAAGCTCTCGATGGATCTATTGGTATTGTGGATACCCTGAATGATACCTGCTCCGTTGAAATTGTGGATCAGTTCGCGGGTCTCCGTACCGTCTGCAGCGGTAAATACCAACTCTGCCTTACCGGATCCGGGTACCTTGATCTCTGTATTTTTATAGACATCACCGTAAGCATGACGGGCTATTGTAATAGGCTTGGTCCAGTTTTTCACATAAGGAACGATACCCTTTACCAGGATCGGTGCACGGAATACGGTACCGTCTAAGATCGCACGGATGGTTCCGTTGGGGCTCTTCCACATTTCCTTCAGATTGTACTCTGTCATTCTGGCTGCATTAGGGGTAATGGTCGCACATTTTACAGCTACACCGTATTTTAAGGTAGCGTTGGCGGAATCCACGGTTACCTGATCGTTTGTCTCATTACGATGCTCCAGTCCCAGGTCATAGTACTCTGTCTTCAGATCGATGTAAGGCAGTAACAGTTCATCCTTGATCATCTGCCAGAGGATTCTGGTCATTTCATCTCCGTCCATCTCTACGAGAGGGGTTGTCATTTTGATCTTTTCCATAATGATTTCCTTTCCGGTATTTATTTTCGTTCTGTTTTTATTTTAACGTAATTCTTTCCAGCAGGCAACCTATTCCTGTGTTCCCTCCTGTTGTGCATATGCCTCGTTCAGACCATTTTTCACCATGTTATCATAGGCATTGATCATGTGCTGGTGTGCCAGCTGCTCCGCCAGGTCGGCGTTTCCCGCCTTGATGGCTTCCATGATCTGTTCATGCTCTTCGTTTGACTTCGGTCCTCTGTTGGCACTTGCCAGCGTTTTCTTGCGGACACGCAGCACATACTGGTGAAAATCCTTCAGCTGATGCTCCAGCATCTTACTGTCACAGGCTTCGTACAGAATATCATGGAAACGATTATCTAACTCCGCCAGTTGCTCCAGATGCCCTTTTTGTGCATGGAATTTGGACAGGTAGACGTTCTCTTCCATCTCTTCCATCTGTTCCTTGGTGATATGCTCCGTAGCCCAGCGGGCACACAGACCTTCCAGCAGGGAGCGGATCATGTAGATATCCTTCACGTCCTTCTGGGTGATGCCGGTGACATAGGCGCCCTTGTTCGGGATGATCTGGATCAGTCCTTCCAGCTCCAGCTGACGAAACGCCTCTCTGACGGGGGTTCTGCTGACTCCCATCTCCTCGCCGATTGCCACTTCTTTTAATTCTTCATGTTCCTGGTATTTTCCGCTTAAGATGTCTTCTCTCAGCTTGTGAAATACCCGTCCCCGCAGGGAGAACTTATCCGTTACTTCCTGCTTTACATCATACTTACTCACTATAATCCTCATTTCCGGGTGGCAGATGACTGCCGCCAAATATTGCTTACTCGCCGATCTTCAGATTCTTCTCCAGGCAGACACGATTAACGCATGCCACGATCTCTTCATCCGTAAGTACGGTAACACGACCGCCGGCGTATTCTTCGTCTACCCACTTTTTGATCTCCACTACCAGTTCGGAAGTCTTCTGTACCTGCTTGTCTCCCTTTAACTTATAGTAGGTGTTCAGCCAATGTGCGATACCTGCCAGACCGGAGGTATTGGAAATAGCACACAGTACCGGACGGTTCAGGAATTTCTCGGTATCGAAAATATTGTAGATCTCCTCGTTCTTCAACAGACCATCTGCATGGATACCGGCTCTGGTGACGTTGAAGTTCTTGCCGACAAACGGCGTTCTGGGAGGGATCTGATAACCGATCTCCTTCTCATAGTACTCTGCCAGCTCCGTGATGACACGGGTGTTCATGCCGTTTAAGTCACCCTTTAACTGTGCATATTCGAATACCATTGCCTCCAAAGGCGTATTACCGGTACGCTCACCGATACCAAACAGCGAAGTGTTGACACCGGAACAGCCGTACAGCCATGCCGTAGTAGAGTTGGACACTGCCTTATAGAAATCGTTGTGGCCATGCCACTCGATCAGTTCATGAGGTACACCTGCATGGGTATGAATCGCATAAATGATACCCTGTACACTACGGGGAATAACGGCACCGGGATAGTTGACACCGTATCCCATAGTATCGCATGCCCGAACCTTGATGGGAATCTGATATTCTTTCATCAGTTTCATCAGTTCCAGACAGAACGGCACCACATAGCCGTAGATATCCGCTCTGGTGATATCCTCAAGATGACATCTGGGGCTGATGCCCTCCTCCAGGCAGTCACGGATAACACTTAAATAATGATCCATTGCCTGTCTTCTGGTCATTTTTAATTTCAGGAAAATATGATAATCGGAACAGCTGACCAGAATACCGGTCTCTTTCATTCCGATCTCTTTTACTAATTTAAAATCTTCCTTGCTGGCACGGATCCAGCTGGTGACCTCAGGGAACTTATAGCCCCTCTCCATGCACTTATAGACAGCATCTCTGTCCTTTTTGCTGTACAGGAAGAACTCACTGGCGCGGATCATTCCGTTGGGGCCGCCCAGTTCATGCAGATAATCATAGATCTTCACGATCTGCTCCGTGGTATAAGGTGCCCTGGACTGCTGTCCGTCTCTGAAGGTAGTATCTGTGATCCAGATATCCTTCGGCATATTATGAGGCACGATACGATCATTAAAAGGTATTTTGGGGATTTCGGAATAAGGGAACATGTTACGGAACACGTTCGGTTTCTCCACATCATCCAGTATGTACATATGCTCCTCGATCTCCAGAAGGTTATTCTTCGGATTCATGGAGACCGGACGATTCTGAAATGCATCACTATCTCTCATTGGTATACCTCTCTTCCCTGACATTCGACATCTGCAGAAGTTATATTCTTATTCTGCGTAATAAAAATACAATTTGCAATTCTCGTATCATTGTATACAATCATACCATTTGTGTCAATATATTTAGAATTTATTTTATTGACATATTTTAATCAGATTTTTTATTTTTCCCAGTGATTTTATCTTTTTACTTGTTTTCTAATAATCTCCGGACATTTAACATTCCGAAGCCCTGCTTGTTCCAGGGTTCCCCGAGGTCTGTAGCCGTCAGAGACAATAGGCGGACAAATTCTTCATTGCTCATCCACGGGTACTTCCCCAGGGCAAGGGCTGCCGCCCCGGACACAATGGGTGTCGCCATGGAAGTCCCGCTTTTCGCAATATATGGCATTAATATCCTTCCGTTTCGTTTCCGCCAGGAAGCATTGCAGGACAAGACCCTCGTTCCAGGAGCCA
>CAVFMG010000083.1:0-6771 GCA_963623435.1 Odoribacter splanchnicus | reverse complement strand
GCCACGATGTCCGGCTTGCGAACCACATCGTATCTTCTGCCCCTGCCGGAATAGGTCTCGCATCTGCCAGGATCATTTTTGCAGTATCTGCCGTCATGGCAGCCTACCGTCAGCACTTTTCTGCTGCTCGCCATCTCGGAGATGCTTCCGTCCGCAGGACCTGCATTGCCTGCCGCGCAGACTACGAGAATATTATGTTCCCACAGTCTCTCCAGTTCTTCCTTAAGCAGCTGCTCCTTATACCGTTCCTTCAGATCCCCGATCCCCACAGAGATATTCAGAATCCGGATTTGGTACCGGTTCTTCATCCGCAGAATCCACTGCAACGCTTCCTGCATGGCATCGCAAGATCCCTCCCCATTGCGATCCAGTACTTTTCCTACGACCAGTCCTGCTCCCGGTGCCATTCCACGGAACCTCCCTCCGGATAATTCTCCGCTTCCACAGAGGATCCCGCATACATGCGTCCCATGTCCATTGTCATCATAGGGATAAGAACGTCCTGCCACAAAATCGGCAAAGCATAACAGTCTGCCCGCCAGATCCGGGTGATACGCAATCCCCGTATCCAGCACAGCCATTACCGCAGGCGCCTGTACCAGCCATCCGTCATATAGTTGTTCCGGTACCTGTACCTGTTCCCTCACCCGCTGCATAGACTTCTTCCGCTCCCACATAAAAACCGGCATAAGACTTATTCTATCTTATGCCGGTCATTTTCACTGGTGTCGGTAAAACACCTATTATTCATTTATGATCTCTGTTCCGTCCGGGAATACATCGCTACCCGTCGTGATAACACCTGTCTTAAGATATACCTTTTGGATCTCGGTATGATTCTTAAATACCTCATCTGCGATCACACGCACGCCCTCCGGTATTCTCACCTCCGCAGCATTTCCTTTATATGCGATGAGTACGCCTCCGCTGATCAGGAAATCTTCTGTGCTGTTCTGCTCAAAGTAATCCAGCCAGCCGGTGTGGGTAAAGGCTTTCGCCCCTACGGAAGTCACCGTATCCGGCAGCACTACATTTTTCAGGTCATCACAATGATAAAACGCTGCATAATCTATCGTTGTAACACCCTCCGGAATCGTCACCGCCTGTACGCTGCTTCTGGAAAAAGCAAATCTGCCGATCTCCAAAGTTCCCTCCAGAATTGTCACGGTACCCATCGACTGGTCTCTGTAATACTTCCATTCCGGAATCACACCTCTTTCCGTCTCAGCCGTAACCACTTCTAAGCCGTCATCTGCCGGTTCCGTATAACCCTGCTGTACATTCTCCTGTCCTGGGTGCACCATGACCATGGCATGATTCCCCACGACTACGGTACTGCCCAACACATTGCCTTGCACTGGGGTCGGTGCAGAAGTAGGCGCAGGCGTGGATACAGGTTCCGCGGTATTCTGCGAATCTCCATTCGTATCGGTTGCCGGCGCAGGTAATGCCGTCACTAAAGGTTCTTTATTCTTCTGCTCTTCCAGCTTCTGTGCAAACTGCGCAGCCACGCTGCCCTCATCCGCATGGATCGTCACATTGTCACAATTCAAGAACGCATCGTCGGCGATACTGGTCACCGAAGCCGGAATATAGATATCCGTAAGATTGGTACATCCGGCAAATGCCTGAGCATCAATGCTCTCCACATTATCCGGAATCGTGATCTGTTTTAATCCCGTACATCCGGCAAATGAATACTCGTCCACCGCCGTCAGCCCTTTTCCAAGAACCACTTCTTCCAGATGATTACAGCCCCAGAAGACATAGGCATCCAACCGCCTGACCGACTTGGGGATCACGACAAGCTGCACGCTCTGATTATTCTCAAAAGCGCTCTCTCCCACAACTTCCACGGTATCCGGAATCGTGACTCTCTCGTCACTGCCTCTGTATTTTTCCAGTGTACTTCCCTGTATCTGAAAATCAGAGGCAGACGCTGCCGCATCTGCCTCTGACACAGGAAGATGTGTCAGGATCAATGCGGTAGCCACCAAAGCTATGACGACCATCCTCTTTTTATGATTCATAAACCTTCTCATCCTTATTTTTCATTTGCTCTATGCTCTGGTTGCTTTCAGTGTCTTCTTATCCTTCTTCATGAAGAATACGATGGACAGGCAGGCAAGTCCCATCGACAGGAACCACTTCGGATGGATTCCGTCGCCGGTCTTAGGAGTGCTGTCTGCGATAGTTCCGGCAGTCAGATTGTTCGTATCCACATAGATCACATACGGTGAGAAATGCTCCGCAGTGAAGGTTACACAGGATACACCGGATATGGTGGAGAACTTCGGTGACAGCTTATCTAACTTGCTGTTCACTACGCCTGCCACCTTGTTATTACCCGCATAAGTAATCAGAGAATCCGGCAGAGGCAGGGTAATGCTGATGGATAACCCTGTGGTATCTGTGATCTTCGTATTGCCGGTGGAATCATAGAGACTGATATCCATGGGGAAATACTTGATGGCACTGATATCACTGCCGTACTCTGCCATCAGAGCCTTTACCACTTCCTCGGAAGCAGACGCACTCTCCGTGATCTTGATCACAAAATTATCGGAAGAACCTTTCACAGTTGCGGATACCACACCGGTATTGGACAGACCGTTTTTATCGATGACAACGGTAGTTCTGCCACCGGATACGGTACCTGTAGTTGTGCTGCCCGTTTTTCTTCCAGAGCCCGATCCTGAGGAATTAGACTTCGATGTATTACCGCTTCCCGTAGACGCAACTGTCTTGGTATCAGATCCGGATTTGGCTGTATAGTTTGCCGTTACGGTAACGTTTGAAGCCGGCATAGTTATTACTGTTGCAGACAGTGCCTTACTGGCAATCGTCGTATTCGATGGATCAATGGACCAGCTGCTAAACTGCTGGTTTGCCGCAGGATCATTCGCCACAATAATCGGCTGGGAACCGGCGATATAGCTACCGGATCCGGAACCGTTCTTAACGGTAAGGGTGTACATCTTGGCAGTGGTACCATTATTATTGTTCCCCGGACTGGTGGTGGCTCCCGGGCTGGTGGTTGTGCTGCTATTCCCGTTAGAACCATTTACCACGTATACCGCATAGAAGTCCGTATTCTCCGTAATTGCCGTAGAGATATCCGGCAACCATTCCTTGAAAGTATAGCCGCTGACCGTAGGAGTCTGAATGCTGGGTGCTACCGTGCCTTTCTTGATGGTGGTCTGGTAGAAAATCTCCTTGGTCACACCGTTGATATACCGAACAACAATATCGTCATCGCTCAATGCCTTATATACTGCTTTGGTCGTAATATCTGCGGTAATGTTGGTCAGGTCTCTGTCCCATCCGGTGAAAATATAACCGTCTCTTACCAGAGTAGCGACATTCGGCAGATCCGAATCCGCAATGCTGCCGCCGGATACCACCTTGATCTCCTTGACCACCGTATCATCCCAATTCAGGAAAGTTACGGTAAATTTACTTGCATCGGGATCTTCCTTTTCATAAACAGCAGTACATGTCGTATCTTCTGTAATATTTGTATAATCGGGATCCCATCCCTTAAATATTTCGCCCGTCTTACCTAACGGTGTAGGAGGTACTGCGTCTTCTCCACCCCGTACCTGCTGTTCGTCTACCTGTACATTTTTCTGCAGTTCTTCATTCCAGTCACGGAAAATGACAGTATAAATCTCCACTAACGGAGTGTCTTCCACTGCAAATCCATTTGCCTCACCATATCTGTAAAGATAACTGGTCTTAGGTCCGCATAAGGTAACATCCCCCTTAGCTCTGATCATTCCGGTAAAAGCATCCTGGTCAATCAGTGTCAGTCTCTCGCTGGATTCCTCAAGCCATTTAATATTACTATTATTGAATGCATTGTCTTTCAGCTCTTCACAGGTAATCGGCAGCTTCACGGTATCAAGATTGGCAGTATCTGCAAATGCATAGGAAGGTACTACTGTAATGGCACTTTCCGACAAATCAATCGTACTCAGATTATCGCAGCCGCGGAATGCCTCCGGTGCGATTTCAGTTACACCTGCCGTCTCGGTTGCATTTACACGCTTACTGCTTCTGCCTTCCAGACATTCAATGACCTTCGCTTTTGCACTGCCGTTCATTCCGTAGATAATCGACTTATCACAGGTGAAATAATCCATTCCCTGGAAGTCGACATAATCCAAAATGCTGCAACCGGTAAATGGAATATTTCCGAGACTGCTGATAGTTCCGGACAAAGATACATTTTTAAGTGCTGTGCAGTCCTTAAATGCATAATTTCCAATGGACTGGGTATTACCGTTGATCTGCACTGTATCCAGTTTTTCGCAACCTTCAAAGGCATTATCCGCTATGCTGGACAGAGTATTACTGTAGCTGGTCACACTGGTCAGATATTTTGCACCCTTGAAGTCATCTTCTTCAATGCTGTCAAGACCGTATATGGTCAGGGTCTTATTAATCTGATCTTTGTTCTCTTTTTCCACAAACAGACCGTCCTTGAGTGCCTGAACGCCTTCCGGTATGGTCACATTCAATGCGGAATCGATGAACTGCTGCTGATCCTCTGTCAGAGATTCTCCAGCATTATATTTAGTTAATGCAGTTTTCGCTGCATCTCTCTGGGCATCCGTCAGATAAGGATAATCATCTTCGTCCAAATAGTTGGTTAATTCTGTAAATCCCGGGAAATCAATCAGTTCACTGACACTCTTTTCCGGATTGTACTGTACCACTAGGTTGGAAGGCCATCCGCTGCAATATCTGACATAAGTTGCCACCTGACTGCTGTTGTTATATCTGCCGTCCGTACTCATCGCGTACTTATACGGTGTTGACTCCGGTGAGATTTCTCCCACAAAGGTCAGTTTCACTGCCGGGCTATTATCCGCATCGTTCATGGATGCAGCTGTATTATGTGTACATCCCGTTCTGTGTGTACCGGTAAAGTCCTGGGTCTTAAACGCATCCGTTCCGATGGCGATACTGCTGTTATTAAATATCACCGTTGCCAGATTATGACATCCACGGAAAGCACCCTCGCCCACCGACTGTACGCTGGCAGGCAGAGATACCATGGTCAGATTACAGTTGTTGGCAAATGTATTTGCCGAAATATTATAAATATGATACGGTCCGATAGGATCCGGAATATCCAGTGTCTTAACACCGGTTCCTACGCTGGCGTTAAGCAGCTGATTAGAGGAATCTACAACATAAGTAGATCTTCCGGTCTCTCCGGACACATCAGGATCCTGTACCGTCAGTTCATACTGGTTCAGTTTCTGATATAGTTTTGTCGTCGGATCATAATTGATGTAGCTGAATGCAAAACAGCTCTCCCTGCACAATGTATGAAGCAGACTGGTATTCAGTCCTTCAAAATAAAAGGTTCCGTTTACCGGATCATCTGCCAGCATGGATTTGAAACAGTCAAAGCAATATACATCATCGTCTTCACTTCCGGAGGTGATGGTAAACTGTGCATTTCGGGAAGCCACATAGTGCAGGTTCTTACATCCCTTGAACATGGAGATACCGATGGTCTCGCTGTACATATCCGGGAAAGTCACGGAATACAGAGTCTCATCGTTCTCAAATACATTCCAGCCCATTTCCTTCAGGCTGCTGGAACTGATACCGTTCTCCTGCTCCGGATTACATATCTCTACTTCGTATAAATACCGGCATTCCGCAAAGGCATAGTCTCCAATATAGCTGACGGAAATAGGAATGTCGATATCCGTTAACTGGGTACAGCTGTAGAAAGCATGGTCTCCCAACTGTGCCAGGTTACACTCTCTGGGAATGTTCACAGACTTCATACTGCCACACTCCGCAAATGCCCAGTTACCGATAACGGTAATACCATTACCAAAAGAAATACTGTCCAGACCGTTACAGCCATAGAATGCATAGTTACCGACACCGATCAGTTTTTCACCGATGTTCAATGTCACGATATTGCTGGCTCCGGCAAAAATGCCATCCATTGGATTAGAAGATGTAACATCTCCTGCCACGGACCAGGTGTAGGTACCATTAGAATTTGCTGTAGATGCCAGATATTGGTTACCGATATATTTTACATCCAGATCCTTGATCCACTGATCATCCGGCTGTTCTGTCTTGGAAAATCCATCATATACTTTTGCCGATTTATCTACGTTTTCAGCCTGTTTGCTGGAATAAGAATATCCTGTCCCCTTTTTTTGGAAAAAATCCTCCAATGACAGTTCCTTCCAGGAATTATCTGTTGCATAGCAGGGACGCATTTCTCCATCGTAATAAGTCTCCGTCTTGGTCTCCATCACAGGATTTCCCTGTGAATCATACAAAGGCAGACCGGTATTGGCATCCGTTGCCTGTACTTCCACTTCTCTGGTCTTCTGCGTCAGCGCCTCATAATACAGAGGCTGTCCGTTCTTACTTGCTGCCACGTAACCGTTGATGGTACCCTGGTTACCGGTGGGCTGTATGTACGCATTTACCATATCCGGAATATCCAGAACATTCCCGGTTAATGTCGTGTTCTTATTGTATCCCAGTAACACTGCACACCAGGAGTTCTTATAGTTTACATAAGCAAACTGATAGCTGGTTCCGTCTGTGTTGGTCTCTGTCGTATAAATGGTCGCACTCTTATCTACCACAGGAATCAGCGTATCCATGGTAGGAACATTACTGCTTGCGGGAAGCAGCTTGGCTTTCTCCGATGCATCCTTCGGAATTGTAACCTTATATTGAGAAGAGCTATGTGTTGTCTGATGCGTATGACTCGCTGCC
>CAVFMG010000082.1:0-12215 GCA_963623435.1 Odoribacter splanchnicus | reverse complement strand
AGGTAAGGCATATGAGTCTGGGAAGATGGGCGAGAGCCATGTACGATGAACATATGAAAATGGTACGGGATCAGCATGCCAGAGATGACTATGTCCGTGATGAGGGGATGAATCGACTTTCCGCCCTCATTGCCCGCATGAATGAAGAAGGGGATAAAGATAATATCCCGCGTCTGCAGGATCCGGAATTCGTACGGGAAATGCTAAAAAAATACGATTTGTAAAAGCTTCTGTGAAGAAGCCGGACTATAAAAATACGCCATTGGGAAGGAGCCCTTCTCAATGGCGTGTTTTTCTATACAAACAATTCAATCACGAACACCAGCACACAGCAGATTACGGATACCGGGAACAGTCCGGCGCCGAGCCATGCGGCGATGATTCCGGCAATGAGTGCCACCAGTCCGGAAATGGGAGTCTGGGTAGCGTGGATGATCGCCGGGAAGGTCATAACTGCCAGTGTCACATAAGGTACATAGTACAAAAAGGACTGAATGAACTGATTCTTGATAGGCTTACGGATCAGGGTCAGGGGCAGAACACGAATCGTATAGGAGACGGCTGCCATAACGGCAATGTAGATATAATTATTCATTTACGTTGTCTCCTTTCTGTACAGAGGCGTTAGCCTCATCAACGGTGTTTTCGGATGCCTCCTGCTTTACCGGGAACAGGATCGCTGCCGCACCGGAGATGACTACGGTCAGCAGGATAGTTCTCGTACCTTCCGACAGGGAAGAGATCCAGGGCAGATAGTTGCAGACAAAACTCAGCGCAAAGCTGATGGCTACCAGGGCCGCCACGATCTTACTTTTTCTCGCGGGAGGAATAATGATGGCTAAGAACATGCCATACAAAGCAACACTCAGCGCGCTGACGGCACGTAAGGGCAGCGCATTGCCGGCGATGATACCGCAGGCGGTACCTCCCGCCCATGCCGGAGCGGCGAGCAGGATCGCACCGTAGGTATAGTACGGATTCAGGATGCCGGGACGGGCAACGGTGATGCCGAACAGCTCGTCCGTCACATCATAGGCAATGATTAGACGGTGGAAAAAGGGCGTTCCGGGGGAGAACTTCTGCGCCAGAGCACAGCTCATGAGCAGATATCTGGCATTCGCGATTAGTGTGATGATCGCCACCTCCAGGTAAGTAGCCTGGGCTGCCACCAGGGTAAATGCTGCATATTCTCCGGCGGAAGCATTGTTAAGCAGGCTTGCAAGGAACCCCTGCATGGGCGTGAAGCCTGCGTGCCTTGCGGCGATTCCCAGGGAAAAAGATACGGCAAAATATCCCAAAGCGATGGGAAAGCCGTCCCGTATACCGTCGCAGAATACTTTCCTGCTGAATTTATCATCCATAATTATAATTCCTCATCTTTCTGGAAGGCGCCTTTGGGCGCACATGCTCTATTATAACGCACATTCGGGTGGGAGAAAAGGAGTAAAATTAATGTATATCGCTCCGTTTTCCACATAAATATAGGATAAGTAAGTATTCGCGGTGGATCGTGTATGAAAATGAAGAGAAAACGGTGGAAAAATGTGACATTCGCAGTGCTTTTGCTGTGTATGATACTTACCGGATGCGGTATGCCCGGGGGAGAGAACATCAAACTGCGGGACCTGGATTTTACAGTGCTCAGTGAGGAAAAAATTCCGGAAGAATTAAAGACAGTGATCGCGGAGAAAGGAAACGAACCTTTTCAGCTGACCTACAGCGATAATCAGAATCTCTATATCAGTATCGGCTACGGGCAGCAGAAGACCGGCGGTTATAGTATCGCGGTGGACGAATTATACCTGACGGACGATGCCATTCATGTCAGCACCAGACTCTTAGGACCGGATATTACCGGGCAAAAGGAAGGCGCAGGGAACCCCACCACTCCTTACATTGTGATAAAAACAGAGCTTTTAGATAAGATCGTTCTTTACGACTGACCGGACATGAGACTACAGATCCATCAGGATCTCCCGGCGCTTCCAACTGATAAATCCGTACATATCATTAAAAAAGAAATATGATCTATTCGTCAGAATGATCTATTCGTCAGAACAGGAATCATTTTTAGGATCGAGGATGGGAATATTTTTTTGTAATGCCATGGGATTGCTTTCTTTTGCATAATATGCCATAATGTGCAACGATAATGGAATCATACCATGCGGAGGTGGAAAAATGCAACGTAAAATACACGGACAGATGTCGGAGTCTTTTCTGATCGCTGGAATATTGTCGATCTCCGGCGGTCTGCAGGATGCTTATACATACATGTATCGTGGGAAAGTATTTGCCAACGCGCAGACCGGTAACATTGTACTGCTTGCCCAGAACCTGGTGGACCGGAACTGGCAGATGGCGCTTCACTATTTTTCTCCGTTACTGTTCTTCGCATTAGGCGTGGCAATGGCGGAATGCATCCGCATGAAATATCAAAAGGCACAGAAGATTCATTGGAGACAGCTGGTGCTGATAATGGAGATCATCCTGCTGTTTGCCGTTGGATTCTTCCCCAATACCCTGGATCTGTTGGCGAATGCTATGGTATCTTTTGCCTGCGCCATGCAGGTACAGGCCTTCCGTAAGGTGAACGGCTACGCTTTCGCCAGTACCATGTGCATCGGCAATCTGCGGAGCGGCATGGAATCCCTGTGTGCTTATGGAAGGACGAAGGATAAAAAGGTCTTACGGAAAGCCGGTTATTATTTCGGCATCATTTTGCTGTTTGCCATCGGTGCGGCACTGGGCGGACATATGATCAAATACGTAGGAGCGAAGACCATCTGGATCTCCTGCCTGATTTTACTGATCAGTTTCCTGTGTATGTTCATTAAGGAAGAAAAAGAGGAGCATCCCGAGATCGCCAAAGAGGAGCAGGAGATTCGGGATAATCTGAAAAATATCCGCAAAGAAGCCAAGGATGTGGAACATATCTTAGAAGATGACATCCGTTCTCAGATAGAAAAGAAAAAGTAACAGCTGTATTTAAGAAATTCCCGGCAGAAGAAATTCCGCCGGGAATTTTGCCAAAAGTAAAAATTTGTAGTATAATGACAGATATTTTGCGTTAAGAGGAGTAACAGAAATGAAAAAAATAGAGATTTTACAGAAAACCTGGGTCGTCTGTGCCCTGGCACTGGTATGTACCTTCCTGTGGGGAAGCGCGTCCCCCTGCATCAAACTGGGTTATGCCTTATTCCGGATCCCTTCCGGAGAGACCTGGACACAGATCCTGTTTGCCGGCATGCGCTTTGTATTAGCGGGGATCCTAACGGTGCTGATTGGGAGCCTCCTGCAGAAAAAGGCACTGGTACCCACGAAAGAGTCCGCGCCCAGCATTGCGAAACTGGCAATCTTCCAGACGATTTTACAGTATATCTTTTTCTATATCGGACTGGCGCATAACAGCGGTGTCAAGGCTTCCATCATCAACGGCTCCAACACCTTTTTTGTCATTCTGGTGTCTGCCCTGATTTTCCGACAGGAGAAACTGGATCTGAAAAAGGTACTGGGATGTATCATCGGTTTTGCCGGTGTCATCGTAGTCAGCATGAACGGTCAGAGGATCGACATGGATCTAAGTCTGATGGGAGATGGCAGCCTGTTTCTGTGTGCCCTGTCCTATGCAGTATCCTCCTGCCTGATGAAGAAATTTTCCAAAAAAGATAACCCGGTCATGCTCAGTGGTTACCAGTTTATCTTAGGCGGTATCGTCATGGTTATTCTGGGATTTAGCCTGGGTGGCAGAATCACCCATGTATCCGTAAGTGCGCTGTTAATGCTGTTCTACCTGGCATGTATCTCTGCAGTGGCTTATTCCCTGTGGGGCATTCTGTTAAAATACAATCCCGTCTCCAAGGTGGCTATCTTCGGCTTCACGAACCCGGTATTCGGAGTTCTGTTGTCCGCATGGTGGCTGGGAGAGGGCTCCGCGGAACTGGGATGGAATGCACTGATCGCATTAGTTCTGGTATGTATCGGAATCTGTATCGTTAATGTAAAGAAAAACACCGGAAATAAAACAGTATAGTCATCGGTTTACAGTGTTATTCCGTATTTCTCTAAATCAACCCGGTTATTTATGACCTCGATGCCGTCCGCCCGTAAGCGGTTCGCCTGCTCATCGGCACCGCCGAAGGCGAAGGCACCGGAGAGCTCGCCTTTGGAATTGACCACGCGGTAGCAGGGGATATGGTCGGGATCCGGATTTTTATGCAGGGCATTGCCCACGGCGCGTGCCATCTTCGGTTCTCCCGCCATGGCAGCGACCTGCCCATAGGTGGCGACACAGCCCTTCGGAATCTTTTTTACCGCTTCGTAGGTCCGCTTCGTGGGGCTGTCGGTGACAAGATCATAGCTTTCCGCGATCATCCGCCGGATATCCTCGTCGGGGATGGAGCCGTCTAAGATAATGGTGTTCCAGTGCTCTTTGTTCAGATGGTATCCCGGGATGACGGATGGGAAGGTACTGCGCCAGAAATCCCGCCAGGTAGGATCCGTCTTTACATTCAGATGCAGGAAACCATCCTTTTCATAAGTCCATAAAAATGCTTTTTTACTGCCCTTCACCCGTACCAGTTGCCAGTTGGGATCGTGGAAGGGCATTTCTGTATAAGTATCCGGAAAAGACAATCCGTATTTTAGTGCTTCCTCTCGTGTTTTCATGCCTTCAGACCTCCGCTTTTTTTCTATTATAACACTCTTTTCTTTTCCATGAAAACATGGTAAACTTTTCCGAGAAACTGGTCATGGAAACGGGCGGGAAAAGCCCGGGAACGGAGACAATATGATACTGATACAGGATGGTTATATGATCGATCCCAAATCGGGAAAAGAGGGCAATTTCGATCTTCTGATCGATGGTGACAAGATCATTCAGATCGCAGAGAAGATCGAGCCGCCGAAGGGAAAAGTTACAAAAATCAACGCGGAAGGGCTGTTAGTCGCCCCCGGACTGGTGGATGTGCATGTGCACTTCCGAGATCCCGGGTTTACGGCGAAGGAGGACATCAACACCGGTGCAGCGGCAGCAGCGAAGGGCGGCGTGACCACAGTGGTGCTGATGGCGAACACGAGACCTGCGGTGGACAGCGAAGAGACCCTGAAATATATCCTGGACAAGGGAGCGAAGACGGGGATCCATGTGACCACCTGTGCCAACGTGACCATGGGCATGCAGGGAAAGCAGCTGACGGATATGAAGAAGCTGGCAGCTGCAGGTGCCGTGGGATTCACAGACGACGGAGTGCCTCTGCTGGATGCGGAGCTGGTGCGTCATGCCATGAAACTCTCCGCAGAGCTGGACATGCCTATCAGCTTCCATGAAGAAGATCCGAAATACATTGAAAATAACGGCGTGAACCGTGGAAAAGCCAGTGAATATTACGGTATTGGCGGCTCTTCCAGAGAGGCGGAGATCGCCCTGGTGGAGCGGGATCTGAAGCTGGCGGAGGAGACCGGTGCCTGCATCGACATCCAGCATATCAGCAGTAAGGAAGCGGTGGAACTGGTACGCCAGGCGAAAAAGAGATGCTCCAACATCCATGCGGAAGCCACACCCCATCATTTTACCCTGACTGAGGATGCCGTGATTAAGTACGGCACGCTGGCGAAGATGAATCCGCCCTTAAGAGAGGAAGCGGACCGTCAGGCAGTGCTCCGGGGACTGGTGGACGGCACCATCGACATGATCGCCACGGACCATGCACCCCACACCGTAGAGGAGAAGGCAAAGCCTATCACCGAAGCGCCCAGCGGCATTACCGGACTGGAGACTTCTCTGGCACTGGGTATCACGGAACTGGTGGATGAAGGGTATCTGACCATGAAGCAGTTACTGCGTCTCATGAGCACGAATCCGGCGGCAATGTATCATCTGGATGCCGGGTACCTTGCCGAGGGTGGTCCTGCGGATGTGATCCTGATTGATATTGCGGCGGAATTCATCCCGGAGACCTATGCTTCCAAAGCCACGAACACTCCCTTTACCGGATGGAAGTTAAAAGGGGAAGTGAAGAAGACCATCTGTGACGGTAAGATCGTATACGAAGCGCAGTAAGCGTGATATCAGATAGCATCAGATAGCAATAGAAGAGAAAAGGACAATAACATGAAAAAGAAAATCACAGCAACCGTGCTTTCTCAGAAGGAGATCGCACCCAGAATTTTTGATATGTGGATCGCTACGGATCTGGCTGCATGCGCGAAAGCCGGTCAGTTCATCGGTGTCTACCCCAAGAATCGCAGCAACCTGCTGCCCCGTCCCATCAGCATCTGCCAGGTGAGCGATAAAAAGGATGCCCTGCGCATCGTGTACCGTATCGCCGGACAGGGCACCGCAGAATTTTCCTCTTACACAGAAGGTGACAGCGTGGAGATCCTGGGAACCTTAGGCAACGGCTTCCCCACAGAGGCGGCGGAAGGCAAAAAGGTATTCCTCATGGGCGGCGGCATCGGCATTCCTCCTATGCTGGAGCTGGCAAGAGAGCTTCCGGCATCCGCGGACAGGCAGATCATCGTGGGATATCGTGACAATCAGCTGTTCTTAAAGGAAGACCTGGAGAAGAACGGAACCGTATACATTGCCACTGAGGACGGCAGCGTCGGCACGAAGGGCAATGTCATGAATGCCATCGAAGATAACGGATTACAGGCAGATGTGATCTTCGCCTGCGGACCGATGCCCATGCTTCGTGCCATTAAAAAGTACGCGGAAGAAAAAGGCATCAAGGCATACATCTCCCTGGAAGAGCATATGGCGTGCGGCGTGGGAGCCTGCCTGGGCTGCGTCGTGAAGACGAAGGAAGTGGATCATCATTCGCATGTGCACAACGCGAGAATCTGCACCGATGGACCTGTATTTGACGCTGAGGAGGTAGAGATCTGATGAATACACAGACAACGATCGCAGGAGTGACTTTTAAAAACCCCGTAATGACAGCTTCCGGAACCTTCGGCTCCGGTATGGAATATGAAGAATTCGTAGATTTGAACCGCCTGGGCGCTGTGGTGACCAAGGGTGTAGCAAACGTGCCCTGGCCCGGCAACCCCACGCCCCGCGTAGCGGAGGTATACGGCGGCATGCTTAATGCCATTGGCTTACAGAATCCTGGCATTGATGTATTCATGGAGAGAGACATTCCTTTCCTGAAAAAATACGATACGAAGATCATCGTAAATGTCTGCGGCAAGACCGTGGAGGACTACGTGGATGTAGTAGAGCGCCTGGGAGACGATCCGGCAGTCAGCATGCTGGAGATCAACGTATCCTGCCCCAATGTGAAGGAAGGTGCCATTGCTTTCGGACAGAAGGCGGATGCCCTGTACAATATCACCTCCGAGCTGAAAAAGCATGCAAAACAGCCCATCATCATGAAGCTGAGCCCTAACGTAACGGACATCACGGAGATGGCAAGAGCTGCAGAGGCAGCGGGTGCGGACGCCCTGTCCCTGATCAATACCATCACCGGCATGAAGATCGATATTCACTGCAGAAAATTTGCCATTGCCAATAAGACCGGCGGCATGAGCGGTCCTGCCATCAAGCCCATTGCAGTCCGCATGGTATACCAGGTGGCACAGGCGGTACAGATCCCCATCATCGGTATGGGCGGTATCGCTACCGCGGAGGATGCCATCGAATTTATCTTGGCAGGTGCCAGTGCCGTCAGCGTGGGAGCCATGAATTTCGTGGATCCTTATACCACGGTGAAAGTCGTGGAGGGCATCGAGGATTACATGCGCACCTATCATGTGGAGAACCTGACGGACTTAATCGGTGCGGTGCAGTAAGATCCGGAGAACTGAATACGGTATAAAATAACACAGACCTTCATATATATAGACATATCTGTATATATGGAGGTCTTTTATTGTGGAACTGATCAAGAGAAATATACATATGGACCGGGTAAAACGGTCCACCGTCATGCAGTTTACCATGGAGGAGGATCTGAATCTTCCGGAAGATAAACCGGATATCAGTACCCTGAATCTGGAAAAAGGGGAGATCGTCATCGAAGAGATCCGTCCCGGTACGGACGAAGTGACTGTGCGGGGAAAACTGGGTTATGCCATTCGGTACCATACCCAGGTAGCGGGCAGCAACCTGATTCTGTTAAGCGGTGCACTTCCTTTTGAAGAGAAGATACATATGGAAGGATGCATGCCTTCGGATACGGTGGCAGTGGAAGGGTGCGTGAAAGATTTTACGGTCAACATGATCAATTCCCGGAAGCTGAATCTGCAGGCGTTATTATTCCTGACTGCCCGGATCGAAGAGATCTACGACGAAGAGCTGCCGGTGGGCATCCAGGGGGACAGTGCGGGAGACGGCGTGGAATACCGGATCGCTCCCATGGAAGTGACGCAGCTGTCCATCTGCAAAAATGATATTTTCCGGAAAAAAGAGGAGATCCCTCTGCCCTCCAGCTATCCGAATATTTATCAGATCCTGTGGAGCAATGTGTCGCTTCGGGATGTGGAATTCAAGCCCCAGGAGGAAAACATCTCCATCCGGGGAGATATTCAGATCTTCGTGCTCTATGAGGCGGAGGGAGAAGATAGACAGATCCGGTCTTATGAGACCACCATTCCGTTAGACGGAACATTGGAGTGCCAGGGATGCAGGGAGGAACTGCTGCCGGATATCCACTATGCGCTGGTAAGACAGGAGCATGGACAGCCGGAACTGACGATTCAGCCGGATCTGGACGGAGAAGAGCGGATTCTGGGACTGGAATGCGCCCTGGAACTGAACATCCGACTCTATGAGGAAGAACAGATCGATATTTTAAGGGATATCTATGGGGTGACGAAGGAAGTGATCCCGGAAACGAGAGAAGCAAATGTGCGCCAGCTCCTGTCGAGGATCACCGGCAAGACCAAGGTGACGGACCACAGGAAGACGGATATTGCTTCTCCGGTACTGCAGATCCTTCACAGCGAAGGCAATGTGAGTATCGATCATCAGGAGATCACGGAGGAAGGGATCCGCATGCAGGGCAGTATAGATCTCACCGTTTTATGTATCACGGAGAGCGACGAAACGCCCTATGTGAGTACCCGAGAACAGATCCCTTATGAATATACGTTGAATGTGCAGGGAGTGACAGCTTCCGATCAGGCACAGGTACACAGTGAACTGGAACAGCTGCAGGTGAATCTCTTAGAGGGGGAGGAACTGGATGTGAAGGCAGTGCTGTCTTTTTCCACCACGGTGATGAAAAATGTTTTGCTGAATGCGATTGAAGAAGTGGAGGAACAGGAGATCGACAGTGCCGTGCTGGCAGGACTGCCCAGTGCGGTGATCTACATTACCGCACCGGGAGATGACCTGTGGAGCATCGGCAGGAAATATCACATGCCGGTGAAAATTGTCAGAGAATTGAATGCCCTGGAAAGTGATGAATTACGTCCGGGACAGAAAATACTGCTGGTGAAAGGGCTTTAAGCCTCGGTGGTCAGTCCGGCATCTGCTGCCAGCTTGTCGAACTTCTCCATTACGGCATCATAGGTCTTCTGGGAGATCTCGGGAAGAGAACCGCCCCAGGTCTTCTCAGCCTGTGCATAGCCTTTCTTGAATGCTTCGCGCATGGACTCGATCTTGTCCGGGTCGCCGCCGGTCAGAGCTGTGGCGAACTGGATAATACGGTCGGAGGTCTGGTTCACACCCCAGTAGCCGTCTTCTGCGATATCAGCCTGCGCCTGTGCCTTGGTAGCGGGATCTACGGTATAATTGCCGGAACGTAAGAAAGACCAGATATCCTTGGCATTGCCGTAGGTGTTTGCCTGCTTGCTCATCATCTGCTCTACCAGAGAGCGAAGCTGATTGCTGCGGTTCTCCGCGTCGGCTTTTAACTTGTTGACCAGAGCAGTGTCCGGTGTATAGGTTTTCTTCGTGGAAGAAGTCTTGGTGTCGGTGCTGCGCTCATAGATGACACCGGTATCTTCCGCGGTATTTGTGGTTTTTGCTTCCTCGGTGGAAGTTTTTTCTTTTGCTGCACTTGTGCTGTTGTAGCTGTAGGCTGCAGCTGCCTGGGTTGATGTAACTCCGTTTACGCTCATAGTTTCCTCTTTTCCGGTACGGCTCGCTGTCCGTACCTTTTGTCATCCTTGACTTTGTTAAAATTACTGAAGTTACCTTCTGAGGTTTTTGGGTTTCAATTGTTATATCGTTCGCAAACACCGGATACTTTAGATTGTTTTGGAAAAAATACACACTCCATTGACAAAGCACATAGGATTGTATAAAATTAAGTACAATCATCATTGTATACAAGCTATTCTGAATAGCGTGGCTAGGAGACAAAATGAACGAATATCGGATAAAAGCGTATGCCAAGATCAATCTGGGACTGGATGTGGTCAGAAGACTGGAGAACGGCTATCACGAAGTGAAGATGGTCATGCAGACCGTAGGAATCTACGATGTGCTGAATTTTAAACGGATAGAAAGCGGTATCGTCATCACCACGGATTCCGGGGAGCTTCCCACGAATGAGGATAACCTGATCTATAAAGCGGCAAAGCTCATGATGGAGACTTATCATATCAGTGAGGGCGTGGAGATCCACCTGGAGAAACACATCCCCATTGCCGCAGGAATGGCAGGGGGCAGCACAGATGCGGCAGCCACCATGAAGGGAATGAACAGGCTGTTTGACCTGGGATGTAATCTGAAGGATCTGATGGACCTGGGCGTGAAGATCGGTGCGGATGTTCCCTACTGCGTCATGGGCGGTACGGCTCTGGCGGAGGGCATCGGCGAAAAGCTGACACCCCTTGCTCCGGCACCGGACTGTTACGTGCTGGTGGCGAAGCCCGATATTAACGTATCCACAAAATATGTCTATGAACACCTGGATGCCCAGGAGATCGTAAAACATCCCGATATCGACGGCATGGTGGAAGCAATCACCGAGGAAAGCCTACAGGGGATCTTGGACCGGATGGAAAATGTGCTGGAGACGGTAACCGTAAGCGCATATCCGATCATTCAGACCATCAAGGACCGGATGAAGGAGCTGGGAGCCATCAACAGCCTGATGAGCGGCAGTGGTCCGACGGTATTCGGCATTTTCGTAGAAAAAGATATGGCGCGCAGAGCGTATGAGAAATTAGAGGAGGAACAGCTGGCAAAGCAGATATTCCTGACGGAATTCTGTGAGTAGCGACAGATAGAAGATATGCAGGATAATTTACAGGTGACAATGGATGAATTTCTTCCACTGAGAGATGTGGTATTCAATACACTGCGGCAGGCGATTCTGACGGGAGAACTGAAGCCCGGAGAGCGGCTGATGGAGATCCACCTTGCCAACAAGTTAGGAGTCAGCCGGACACCCATCCGGGAAGCCATCCGTAAGCTGGAGCTGGAGGGGCTGGTGACCATGATCCCCAGAAGAGGCGCGGAAGTAGCACAGATCACGGAGAAGAGTATGAACGACGTACTGGAGGTCCGTAGAGCCATGGATGCACTCTGTGTGGAGCTGGCGTGCGACCGGATCACCCCGGAAGAACTGCAGGAATTGAAAAAAGCCTGTGATAATTTTGAGGCAGCGGTGAAGACCAAGGATGTGAAGCAGATTGCTCAGGCAGACGTGGCATTGCATGATATTATCGTGGAAGCCACCGGGAATCAGCGCCTGATCCAGCTGGTGAACAATCTGTCCGAGCAGATGTACCGCTATCGGTTCGAGTATATCAAGGATTTCAGTCAGCATGACCGCCTGGTGCAAGAACATAAGGTCATCTATGAAAGTATCGTGAAAAAAGACAAAGAGACAGCATCCGAAATGGCGAAGGTGCATATCGATAATCAGAAAAAAGCCATCATCCGCCAGATCCGTCTGGAACGGGAGAAAAATTAATCGTTATAATGCTCTGAAAAAGTATAATCTGTCCGGAAAGCGGCAATGATTTCCATAGAAGAAAATATATGGAAAGAGGACTGCTGATGGATAGATTATATGTTTATTGCGAAAAAATCGGAAAGAGGATTCGGGAGAGCGGAATCTCCTGCAGACTGAAATCGGGGCTGAAAGCCGCCATGATTGCATTTGCCTGCTACGGCTGGTGGGGTGTGATCTACCCGGAGCTCACCATGCTGCCTTCCACCTACGAGATCGTATACGACGGGCAGGACACCCGTACAGAGCAGTATTAAAAGGTAAAAATAATTCGCACTAAATTTGTAGAATTTAAGGCTATTT
>CAVFMG010000081.1:0-12420 GCA_963623435.1 Odoribacter splanchnicus | reverse complement strand
CCTGAAGGAAGACGGCTCCATCGGCGAGATCACGGATGAGATCTATCATAAGGGTCTGGGCAGTATGGCAGAGCGGAATTTCCGTCCCCATATTAACTGTGCCCGCATGACGCATGATAATAAGTACCTGCTGGTGGCGGATCAGGGAATGGATCATGTGAATGTCTATCGTTTTGATGTGGAGAAGGGTAAGGTAAAGCTGGAGGATATCATCCGCAGTGAGATGGAATCCGCACCCCGTCATATCAAGATCTCTGAGGATGGCAGATATATTTATATTCTGCATGAGCTGAAGTGTTATATTGATGTCTATGAGTATGCGGATCATGACAATGATCCTACTTTTGAGAAGATTCAGACGGTAGAGCTGATCAAGCTGACCAGAGGCAACACCAACAGCGCCAGTGCTTTCAGTTTCTCTCTGGATTACAATTATCTGCTGAGTTCTATTGCGGGAGATAATTCTGTCATTGTATTTGATGTGGATAAGAAGGCGGGACTTCTTAAGAAGAATTTCCTGCTGCCGGTCAGCGGTGAGTATCCGAAGGATGCGGAGTTCTTCCCGGATAATAAGTTTTTGGTGTCTTTGAATCATGAGAGTAATACGATGACGTTCTTCCATATTGATCTGGAGCATGGTACCATGATCATGAACGGACCGGCTATGAAGGTCAATATGCCCAACTGTATTTTATTCCATAAGCTGGGATAAGAAGTATATTGTTTAAAAGCCCCGTAGCCTCGGCTGGGGTAAGAAACGCGGCACGCTTTCGCTCTGTCGCAGAGCGTAGCGGCACATAAGCGGTCAGAATACGCCCGCTAAGTGCCGATGTCTGCTTACGGCCTGCTTATTCTTACACCCATCCGAGGCTACTTGTTTATGGGAATAGCCTTGTGATGCAGGCATGTTTTTGGTAGAATAAAAAATAATGAAATGATTTGGGAGGTAGGAGTATGGCACAGATCAGACCATTTAGGGCATATCGACCCTGTGAGGGGATGCAGGAGAAAATTGCGGCGCTTCCTTATGATGTATATAACAGAGAGGAAGCGTGTGAAGTGGTGAAGGAAAATCCGGAATCTTTTCTGGCAATCGACCGGGCGGAGACGCAGTTTGGCGCGGAGGTAGATACGTATGCACCCTGTGTGTATGAGAAGGCGGACGAGATGCTTCGGGAGAAAATCGGAGAAGGGAAATTTGTGCAGGATCCGACGCCCTCTTTTTATCTGTATGAGCTGACGATGGATGGGAACAGTCAGACCGGTGTGGTAGGCTGTGCATCCATTGACGATTATCGGAATAATGTGATCAAGAAGCATGAGAATACGAGAGCGGACAAGGAGGAAGACCGTATCCGGCATGTGGATACGTGCAGCATGCAGACGGGACCGATTTTTCTGGCATATCGGACGAGAGAAGATCTGAAGGAGAGGATTGCAGAGATCAAACAGCAGGCTCCGGTATATGATTTTGTCAGTGAGGACGGCATCGGACACCGTGTATGGGTGATTGCAGACAAAGCGGATGTGGCGATGATCGAAGAGACATTTGCTAAGATTCCGGCAATCTATATTGCGGACGGGCATCACCGTTGTGCTTCTGCGGTAAAGGTAGGATTAAAGCGCAGGCAGGAGCATCCGGACTACACCGGGGACGAGGAGTTTAATTTTTTCCTGTCGGTGATCTTCCCGGATGAGGAACTGCGGATCTTAGATTACAACCGCGTAGTGAAAGATTTAAACGGACTGGATGCGGATGCTTTTCTTGCACGTATCGGAGAGTATTTCACCGTGGAGAAAAAGGGGCAGACTCCTTACAGACCCACAGAGAAGGGCACGTTTGGCATGTATCTGGAGGATGAATGGTACTGCCTTTGTGCAAAAGAAGAGATAAAAAGTGAAGATGCCATAGAGGGGCTGGATGTGTCACTGTTACAGAATCATCTGCTGGATCCCGTGTTAGGTATTCAGGATCCGAAGACGGATAAACGCATTGATTTTGTGGGCGGCATCCGGGGACTTGCGGAACTGGAGCGGAGAGTACATACCGATATGAAGGTGGCATTTTCCATGTATCCCACTTCCATCGCGGAGCTATTTGCAGTGGCGGATGCCGGACGGCTGATGCCTCCGAAGTCCACCTGGTTTGAGCCGAAGCTGCGCAGCGGGCTGTTTTTGCATGAGATAGAGCGGTGAGATAAAAACAGAGCCGCAGAAAAGAGGGAATATGACAAACAAACTTTATAAATTAATGAACTGGCCAAAGATAGAGGAGATCACGTATTCCGAATGCGATAATCCCCACGAACTGTTGGGACCCCATAAGCAGGGAAGCAAAATGCTGGTACAGGCATTCTTCCCGGGAGCTGAGAAGGTAACGATCCACTGGAAGAAATCCAGACAGGTGGGAGAGGCACTTCTTACGGATGTGCCCATGGAACTGGCAGACGAAGAAGGCTATTTTGCCGCTCTGATAAATGCGGGGAAAATGGCTCCTTATGAATATGTCGTGGAATACGGTAAGACCAAAGAGAGAGAAGCTCACAGAATGATCTGTGGGGATGCTTACAGACATATGCCCCAGATTACGAAGGAAGACATGGATCGTTTCGCAAATGGCATTCATTATACGATTTATGAAAAACTGGGCGCCCATCCCATGGAACTGGATGGGGAAGAAGGTACTTATTTTGCTGTCTGGGCACCGAATGCCATGCGTATCAGTGTCGTAGGTGATTTTAACGAATGGGACGGACGGATCCACCAGATGAGACGTCTGGGAGATTCCGGTATTTTTGAACTGTTTATTCCCGGAGCAGAAGCGGGAGACTGCTACAAATACGAACTGAAGCTCAAAGGAGGACTGACTTATCTGAAGGCAGATCCTTACGGCAATGCGGCGCAGAAGAGACCGGAGACAGCTTCCGTGATTGCGGATATCCGTAACTTTGCATGGGAGGATGGCGACTTCCTAAAAAACAGAGAAAGCTACCAGTGCGGCAATGCCCCTGTCAGTGTCTATGAGATGTATCTGGGTAGCTTTTTGGCACCGAAAGAGGGACAGGACTATGCAAATTACCGTGAGATTGCACCGAAGGTCATTGATTATGTGAAAAGAATGGGATACACCCACGTAGAGCTGATGCCGGTCATGGAGCATCCCTTAGATGCCTCCTGGGGCTATCAGGTCATCGGGTATTATGCCCCTACTGCCAGATACGGTACGCCGGAAGACTTTATGTTTTTCGTAAATGAACTGCACAAGGCAGGAATCGGTGTGATCCTTGACTGGGTACCCGCGCATTTCCCGAGAGATACCTATGGGCTGTCCGGCTTTGACGGCACCTGCCTCTACGAGCATCAGGATCCCAGGCAGGGCAGCCATCCCCACTGGGGGACATTGATCTATAATTACGGTCGTCCCCAGGTATCGAACTATCTGATTGCCAATGCGTTGTTCTGGGTGGAAAAATATCACGCGGACGGTATCCGTATGGATGCAGTGGCAAGCATGCTCTATCTGGACTACGGCAAACAGGATGGGGAATGGATTCCCAATATGTACGGCGGTAACGAGAATCTGGAAGCCATCGAACTGATCAAGCACTTTAATTCGATCCTGAAAAAGAGAAATCCCGGCGTATTGTCCATTGCGGAGGAAAGCACGGCATTCCCCATGATCACCGGCTCCCTGGAGGAAGGCGGACTGGGCTTTGATTTGAAGTGGAACATGGGCTTCATGAACGATTATCTGGATTATATCAAATACGACCCTTATTTCCGCAGCCATCATCACGGAGAGCTTACGTTCAGCATGATCTATGCCTACAGCGAGAAATTCATGCTGGTATTTTCCCATGATGAAGTGGTACACGGCAAGGGAACTTTACTGGGCAAAATGCCCGGTGACAGAGCACAGAAGCTTGCAAATTTACGCCTGACTTACGCCTATATGATGACCCATCCCGGCAAAAAGCTCCTCTTCATGGGACAGGATCTGGCGGAAGAAAAAGAATGGAACGAAATGCGTCAGGTAGAGTGGGCATTGGAGGAGCAGAAGGAAAACGCCGGTGTCCAGAGACTGGTGAAAGATCTGAATGCACTCTACAGAGAGAATAAAGCGCTTTATGAATGCGATGATCAGACGAAGGGATTCCAGTGGATGAACGCAATTTCCGCCAACGAATGCTATGTCAGCTTCGTGCGTAAGGGAGAAGAGGCGGAGGAGCTGCTCTTAGTCGTAGCGAACTTCTCCGGCGTGCCGAGAGAGATCACCACAGGAGTTCCTTACGAAGGAAAATATAAGGAGATCCTGAATACGGATGCGGTATGCTACGGTGGTACCGGTGTGGTCAATGACCGCGTGAAACGAGCGGAAGATGTGGAATGGGATGATAAAAAACAGTCCGTTACCGTGAAACTGGCACCGTTATCCTTAAGCATTCTGCAGTTCATTCCCTATACCGAAGCAGAGCTGGAAAAGGTGATCGAGAAGCGTATTCGTAAAAATACGCCCATTCGTAAGACAACGAACAAGACTACAAAAAAGAAACAGGAGAAATAAGACAACATGGATCTGACAGATAATGTAATTGAAGAGGTGCAGGCAAAGGAAGGACTGATCGCATCTTTCCTGGATACACTGCCGGAAAAAGCATTGAACTTAGGAATCCGTATCGGTCTGGCACTGGTATTTTTCTTTATCGGAGTGCAGCTGATCAAACTGATCCGCAAGATCATCCGCAAGTCCATGAACCGGGCGGGAGCGGAGACCGGAGTGATCCAGTTCGTGGATTCCTTCGTGAAAGCTTCGTTATATACTGTACTGATTTTGACGTTGGCAACATCGTTTGGAGTAGATGCAGCCAGTATCGTGGCTTTGCTTGGATCTGCAGGTGTAGCCATTGGTCTGGCGGTACAGGGAAGCCTTTCAAATCTGGCGGGCGGTGTGCTGATCTTACTGCTGAAGCCTTTCCGAGTGGGAGATTATATTGTGGAAGGCTCATCCGGCAAGGAAGGCACAGTAAAAGAGATCCAGATCTTCTATACGAAATTATTGACCTATGACAACCAGACCATCATTCTGCCCAATGGCAATCTGGCGAACAATACTATCGTGAATGTCACTGCAGCGGAATGCAGACGCTGCGATGTAGTGGTATCCGTCTCTTACAGTGCGGACCTGAAGAAAGCCAAAGAAGTCCTGACGAAGATGCTCTCCGAGGATCCGTATACTATGAAGGACAGAGAACACTTTGTCTTTGTAGATACTCTGGCGGATTCCGGAATTAATCTGTGTGTGCGCTGTTGGTTTCAAAATGAAGATTTCTGGCAGGGAAAATGGCGTATTACAGAACAATGCAAATATGCACTGGACGAAGCCGGCATCGAGATTCCGTTCCCACAGATGGATGTGCATATGCGGTAATAGGCATTAAATGAAAAAAAATATTGAATTTTGAAGAAGGTAATGATAATATTACCGTTGTAATTAATGTTACTTTAATTTACATATTTTAGGAGGAAAAAATTATGAAAAAGTTTTTGGCACTTGCACTTGCATCTGTCATGGCTGTTTCACTGGTAGCATGTGGCAGTTCAAATGCTGACACCAATGCAGAGTCCAGTGTAGCAGCTACCAGCGAAGCAGCTTCCAGCGCAGTCGCAGAAAGCAACAGCGAAGAGCCCGGTCTGAAGATCGCTATCGTATCCAGCCCCTCCGGCGTGGATGACGGTTCCTTCAACCAGGATAACTACAACGGTGTTCTGAAGTTCATCGAGGAGAATCCGAATGCAACCGTAACCCCCATTCGTGAGGAGACCGGTGACAGCGCAGCAGCTGTTCAGGCAGTCGCTGATGTTGTAGCTGATTATGATGTTATTGTATGCTGTGGTTTCCAGTTCGCCGGTATCGGTAACCTGGCACAGGAGAATCCTGATACCAAGTTTATCCTGATCGATTCCTGGCCTACCATTGATGGTACCGAGGTAACCGCTGATCAGGTGATCGACAATGTTTATGCTGCTTACTACGCTGAGCAGGAGAGCGGTTTCTATGCAGGTATGGCTGCAGCTCTGTCTACCACCACCGGTAAGGTAGCAGTAGTTAACGGTATCGCATATCCTTCCAACGTTAACTATCAGTATGGCTTCGAGTGCGGTGTTAAGTATGTGAACGGTACCGAAGGCATGAATGTAGAAGTAGTAGAGCTTCCTTCTTACGCTGGTACCGATGTGACCGGCGCTAATGTAGGCGGTAACTACGTTGGTAACTTCTCTGATGAAGCTACCGGTAAGGTACTGGGTAATGCTCTGATCGCTGAAGGCGTAGATATCCTGTTCGTAGCAGCAGGTGGTTCCGGTAACGGTGTATTCACCGCAGCTAAGGAAGCAGACGGCGTTAAGGTAATCGGTTGTGATGTTGACCAGTATGATGATGGTGCAAACGGCGACAGCAATATCGTTCTGACCAGTGGTCTGAAGGTAATGCATGATACTGTTTACAACGTACTGAACGAAGTAAAGAATGGCTCCTTCAAGGGTGCTAATGTGACTCTGACCGCAGCAGATGATGCTACCGGTTTCGTAAGTGAGGAAGGCAGATGCCAGCTCACTGCAGAGGCTATTGAGAAGATCAATGCAGCACAGGCTCTGTTAAAGGAAGGCAAGATCGTTCCTGCGGCAAACTTTAACGGTGTAACTCCGGAGACCTTTACCTGGTAGGAAGAATGAATTCACAAGAAGGTGATGGTGAGGAACTGTCACCTTCTTATTTGTTTACATGAGTAGAAATGAGGATGAACATGTCGGAATATATTGTTGAGATGAAACACATCACCAAACGCTTCCCCGGAATCGTAGCCAATGACGATGTAACGATCCAGATCAAAAAGGGCGAGATCTTTGCTCTGCTGGGAGAGAATGGTGCAGGAAAATCCACCTTAATGAGTATGCTGTTCGGAATGTACGAGCCGGATGAAGGAGAAATCTATATCCGCGGAGAAAAGGTGAAGCTGGAATCCCCCAACCATGCCACCAAATTAAACATCGGTATGGTGCACCAGCATTTTAAATTGGTATCCAACTATACCATTGCGGAGAACATCGTGATGGGTATGGAACCGGTGAAAAAGGTACTGGGCTGTATTCCGATAGTGGATATGAAAAAGGCGAATCAGGATATCCGTGACCTTTCGGAGAAATACGGACTGGCAGTGAATCCCACCGACGTGATCAGCGATATCAATGTCTCTACACAGCAGAGAGTAGAGATCTTAAAGATGCTTTACAGAGAAGCGGAGATTCTCATTTTCGATGAACCCACAGCGGTTCTGACCCCGCAGGAGATCGATTTCCTGTTAGACATTATCAAGTCTCTGCGGGATGACGGCAAGACCATCATCTTAATTACACATAAGCTAGAAGAAATCAAACGAATCGCAGACAGATGCGCGATATTAAACCGCGGTCGTCTGATGGATGTTATGGATGTGGCAACCACATCCACCAAAGTCATGGCTAATAAAATGGTAGGTCGTGAAGTAAGTTTCGAGACTGAAAAAGAGCCCGCGAAACCGGGCAAGACCATTTTGGACATACAGCATCTGAATGTCTATAACAAACAGGATTTTCAGGTGGTAAAGGATGTATCCCTGGAGGTACATTCCGGAGAGATCGTAGCCATCGCAGGTGTGGCGGGTAACGGTCAGGTAGAGATCGCAGATGCCGTTGCGGGACTGATTCCGGTACGTTCAGGTAAGATCCTGTTAAATGGCAGAGATATTACGAACCTGTCTATTAGAGAACGCACCACAGAAGGGATATCTTATATCCCCGAGGACAGACAGAATTACGGACTGGTCATGGATTTCACCCTTTCGGAGAATCTGGCGCTTCGCAATTATTATAAGGAGCCCTTCTGCCATAAGGGAGTACTGGACCAGAAGATTTTTGAAGATAACAGTGAAAAACTGATAGAAAAATACGATATCCGAAGCGGACAGGGCAGTAAAACGATAGTACGCTCCATGAGCGGTGGTAACCAGCAGAAAGCCATCATCGCCAGAGAGGTAGAGCAGGATTCTTCCCTGATGATTTTTGTGCAGCCCACCCGTGGACTGGATATCGGTGCGATAGAGAATATTCACAAGCAGATCATTGCAGAGAGAGACAAGGGCAAGGCGATCCTTCTGATCTCTCTGGAGCTGGATGAGATCATGAACTGTGCGGATACCATTGCTGTTATTTACAACGGAAGTATACAGAAGATCGCCAAGGCAAGTGAACTGACCACCAATGAAGTGGGAGAGTTCATGATGGGCGTTAAAAATAAGGAGAAGGAGGCATAAGACCATGAAAAAGATGACAAAATTCTGGAACGCGGTAAAGATCCCTCTTCTCGCAATCCTTTGCAGCCTGGTGGTGGGCGGTGTGATCATCGCTGTGACCGGTTCTAACCCATTCAAGGCTTATTATGCATTACTGCAGGGCAGTGGACTGGCACCCAAGTCTTCTTATGCAAGTTACAAGAGCATGCTGACAGACTTTATGAGCTATGTGAACTATTTTACCCCGATGATCTTCGCAGCGCTGGCGGTAGCTGTGGCACTGCGGGCGGGACTGTTTAACATCGGTGTCTCCGGACAGATGCTTGCCGCTGGATTTACCGCAAGCATCATCGTAGGATACAGCAGTTTAAATGCCGTACTGGCAAAGCCCCTGGTGGTGATCATCGGTCTGATCGTCGGTGGACTGGTGGGTGCGCTAATCGGCTTTTTGAAGTATCGCTTCAATATTAACGAAGTAGTATCTTCCATTATGCTGAACTATACATTCCAGTACGTGATTAGCTTCTTCATCAATACCTTTTTCGTGGATCCGGTCTCCAGACAGTCAAAGGAGATCTCCGCGGCGTCCCGACTGACACTGATGGATACCGTGGTCGGGAATCTGAAGATGGATATTCCGTTGGGAATTATCCTGGCACTGCTTACGGTAGTGGCAGTGTGGTTCTTATTAGAGAAGACGAAGTTAGGATACGAACTGAAGGCAGTGGGATATTCCCGCAGTGCCGCAAAATATGCGGGTATCAAGGTCGGCAGAAGCATGGTACTATCCATGACGATCTCCGGTGCGCTGGCAGGACTTGCCGGTGTGACCTATTACCTGGGCTATGTGGGTTCCATTCAGCCTAAGGTGCTGATCAGCACAGGATTCGATGCGATTGCGGTATCGTTGCTGGGCAATAACAATCCTTTCGGAATCGTATTTTCCACTATGCTAATCACTCTGATCAGTAAGGGCAGTACTTATATGAAATCCGCAGCCGGTGTGGACGCAGAGATCGCATCCGTTATCACCGGAATCATTCTGCTGTTCAGCGCATGCAACGCTTACATTAAATGGAAAATGGAGCGAAGCAGAAGAGAGAAAACAAACAAGACAAAGGAGGACAAATAAATGGATATTGTGATCATTGACGGTTTATCCTTTGCATTACCTTTATTTATTATGGCAATCGGTGGCATCTACTGTGAGAAGTCCGGTGTGACGATGCTTGCGGTGGAAGGTTTACAGGGCTTCGGCGCTTTTATCGGTGCGTTTGTGGCAGTTGCCATTGCAGGGAATTTCTCCGGAGATTCTCCGGTACCTTTCTACATTGCCATGGTGATGGCTGCAGTGGGTGGAAGTGTTTTTGCGCTGATCCATGCCCGGTTATGTCTGAAGTTCAAGGCAAACCAGGTCATCAGTGGTGTCGTAGTCAACATTCTGGCAATGGCGCTAACCGCATACCTGACAAAGCTGCTCAACAGAGTAGTATTCGGTGCTACTTCCGATAAGTTTGTACTGACCGTATCTTCCAGAATCACCATTCCGGGACTCTCTAAGATTCCGGTACTGGGAGCGGTATTCACCAATCTGTATCCTTTTGAACTGGTGATCGTGGTCGTAGCATTTATTGCATGGTTTGTGATGTACAAGACCCGTTTCGGCATGCATCTGCGTGCCTGCGGTGACAATCCCCACGCAGTGGACGCAGCCGGAAGACAGGTGGGACAGATCCGCCTGGCAGCCATCATGATCTGTGGTGCGTTATCGGGACTGGGCGGTATCTGCTTCGCCTATTCCATTTCCGCAAACTTTTCTTCCAGCATCTATGTAGGTTACGGATATCTTGCCATTGCGGCACTGATCTTCGGTAACTGGCGTATCCTGCCGACTCTGGGGGCCTGCCTGTTATTCGGATTTGCCAGATCCGGCGGTTATCGTCTGGTACAGGTATTACAGATGCCCAGCAGCTACCAGGATCTGGTGATGATCCTGCCTTACGTATTAACATTGCTGTTACTGGTATTCTTCTCCAAGCAGAACGGTGCACCGAGAGCTTTGGGCGTGATCTACGACAAGGGCGCGAGATAAGTTAATTTAGGATAAACAAAAAAGAGAAAGCGGAAAGCTTTCTCTTTTTTATAAATATAAGCTGAAAATGGGACTCGAACCCACGACCCCTTCATTACGAGTGAAGTGCTCTACCAACTGAGCTATTTCAGCGGACTAGGTTATTATATATGTTCTTGGGAATTTTTGCAACTGTAAAATTTATTATTTTCGCAAAGCGGTAAAATAGGACTGTAAATTATGTAGGAGACTGTAAGACGAAGATACCATCCTGCAGGTCTCCAAGAAATCGTTAGGATCAGCTGCGGTGCTTTTTGCTGTAGCGTTCCAGAGACTGGGTCAGCAGGTAGAGAAACATCGCAATGACACATAACAGTAAGATTGAGCTGATCACCATATCTAACTGGAATACCTGGGAACCATAGATGATCAGGTAACCAAGCCCTCTTCTGGCAGCCAGGAATTCTCCGATGATAACACCGACTAAGGACAGCCCGATGTTGACTTTGGTGGTACTCAAGAGCATGGGAACGGAGCCCGGAAGCACTACCTTGAAAAAAATATCCCTGCGTTTTCCACCCAGGGTGCGGATCAGGATCTCCTTTTCCGGATCCACCTGATGGAAAGCGGTGTAGAAGCTGATGATGGATCCGAAGACTGCCACGGAGATCCCGGCGATGATGATAGTATTGATGCCGGTGCCCAGCCAGACGATGAACAGGGGCGCCAGGGCGGATTTTGGAAGGCTGTTGAGCAGCACCAGGTAGGGCTCTAAGATCTCCGACAGCTTGTCAGAGAACCATAACAGGGTGGCGAGCAGGAGACTTACAACGAACACCAACAGGAAACTTAAAATCGTTTCCAGCAAAGTGATTCCTATATGCAGCGGAAGAGACCGCTCGGTCCACAACTGTATCAGGCACAGAACGACTCTGTGGGGACTGGAGAAAAAGAAACTGTCGATCCATCCCAGATCAGCACTGGCTTCCCAGAGAAGCAGAAAGGCTCCCAGAAAAAATAATCGCAGAAAACTAACCTGCCTGTGATGGCTTTTATGCTTATGAAGATATTGCTCCTGAACCGTCAGCTGCCGGTCATTTTGCGCATTTTGTAGTTTCATCGGTTAATTCCTCCCATAGTTGTTTGAAATAATATGGAAATTCCGGGGCGTTTCTGGCGGCGAGCGGAGAACTGTCCTGCAGGGTGAGCTGAATGGGCAGCACCGCTTTGATCGTCGCGGGACGGGCGGACAGCACATAGACTTTATCCGCCAGACTGATGGCTTCCGACAGGTCGTGGGTGACAATGATCATGGTCTTGCCTGCTTTGCGGATCAGATGGCAGATATCCGAGGAGACCATGAGTCTCGTCTGGTAGTCCAGGGCACTGAAGGGCTCATCTAACAGAAGCAACTGTGGATCCAGGGCAAGCGTGCGGATCAGAGCGGCGCGCTGTTTCATGCCGCCGGATAATTCACAGGGGCGTTTGTTCCTGAATTTTTCCAGACCGTAGTCGACCAGGAGCTGTTCCATATGGGCGATGCGCTCCGGGGTAAGGGTATGGTGGATCTCTAAGCCTAAGGTAACGTTCTGATAGATGGTCCGCCATTCGAAGAGATGGTCATGCTGGAGCATATAACCGATGCGGGGATAGTGGAGGGAACCGTCGGGATTGTTTACGACAATAGTTCCAGTCTCCGGGGCAAGGAGTCCGGCGATGATGGACAGAAGTGTGGACTTGCCGCAGCCGCTGGGACCCACCAACGCCACAAATTCCCCCTCTTCCACACAGAAGGAGATATCTTTTATGGCATCGGTCTCCCCGGACAGGGTGTGATAGGAGTAACCTATATTTTTTAATTCGATGAGAGCTCCCATAAAAAGGCATACTTCCTTAACTTGAATATTTATAGTTATTGTATGAATTCCGGCGAAAAAAGTGTTTTCTGTACCGGAAAGTGATGAAATCAGTATTAAAAGGTAAAAATAATTCGCACTAAATTTGTAGAATTTAAGGCTATTT
>CAVFMG010000080.1:0-12584 GCA_963623435.1 Odoribacter splanchnicus | reverse complement strand
GTAGGTCGTAGGATGTATCAGGGCGGATTCGTGGCGGCAAACGACGGAAATATCTCTTGTAAGGTAGGGGATAATGAAATCTGGGCGACACCCACGGGAGTCTCCAAGGGGTTCATGACGGAAGATATGCTGGTGAAGCTGGATCTGGACGGCAATATTTTGGAGGGAACCCATAAGCCTTCCAGTGAGATCAAGATGCACCTCAGAGTGTTCAAAGAGAACCCGAAGGTACAGGGTGTGGTGCATGCACATCCCCTGACAGCAACAGCTTTTGCCTGCGCGGGTATAAGTCTGGAGGAGCCTGTGCTGATGGAAGGGGTACTGTCACTGGGGTGTGTGCCGTTAGTACATTTCGCTCTGCCGGGCACGGAAGAAGTGCCGGAAGCGGTGGCTCCCTATTGTCGGGAATACAACGCCGTATTGCTGGCGAACCACGGGGCGCTGACCTGGGGTGATAACCTCATGCAGGCTTATTACCGTATGGAGACCACGGAATATTATGCGAAGATCCTGATGATGAACAACTTCATCTTAGGAAAAAAGACCCTGCTGTCCCAGGGGCAGATCGACGACATCATCCGCATCCGTGCCGGATGGGGTGTCACCACAGGCGGCAGACCCATCGGACCGGAGAGTGCGCAGAATCTGGAAGATATCTGTATTTCTCGGGAAAATAAATGAGTCTCAGGGAAGTGATAGAAGGCAGTGTGAAGGATTCCCCCAAAAGGGAACCTATAGCACTGCCTTCTTTTTATATTCTATTTATGCGACAGCACAGATGCGAGCAGTGGAAAAATCTTCTACAGGACACAGAATTTTCACAAAGTGAACACTTTTTCAATACAAAATTTCCTTATACTTGAGAAAACAACGGATTTTAGACGGAATAGTAATCGGAGGTTCACCGTGAAGAACAAAGAGATCAAACAGAAGTTTTTTCCCCGTAAAAAATGGGTCATTGTGGCACTGGTGCTGGTACTTGCGCTGGGCGGCGGGTCCGTGGCAGCAGTGGTGATATTACATAAAAACGGTAGTCAGACGGAATTTTCCCTGCCGAATAACATGGCAGGACTGACTTTCACGGAAGACATGGTTGCAGCCTCCGGTGTTACCAACGTGGGCATCACAGAGGAGACCTTCGACGTGGAAAATCTGACGACAGAGCTGGAGATCGAGGAAATTTATGCAACTTCCGGGGAAGAAGTAAGCGCCGGAGATAAGATTTTGAAGCTTACGGAGGACAGCGTGGCGGAAGCCAGGAAGGAACTGGAGAGAACCCTGGAGGATGCAGAGCTGGCGTATCGCACCGGAGTCATTGAATATGAGAAGAATCTGATCACAGCGGAGTACACGAGAGACAGCGCCATTCTCACCGGACAGCAGGCAAAGGAAGTCTATGATGAGACCGTGGCGAGCTTAGAAAGTGCTGTGACGAAAGCAGAAGAGGAATTGCAGGACGCAGAGGATGACATCGCGGAATACGAGTCCTACGTCAATGACGGTTCCTACAAGAGCTATTTCAAGGTGGATGAATATCAGGCAATCTATGACGAAAACCTGAAAGCACTGACAGATAAACTGGACGAGTGGGGAATCAGCTGGTCCCAGATCACCGGAGGCAGCACCGGTTCCGTACAGGGTGGAGGAGCAGCAGGCAATGTGTTAGGCAGCGGCGGACAGGACAGTAACTCCTCCAATGTGAAGACCCTGGCATCCCTCTACAGTATCCTGGAGCAGAATTTACAGGATCTGGAAGAGGCACAGGAAAAATACGAGGATGCCGTCACCAACGCTTCCTTTAATTTACAGACATTGCAGTTAAAGCTTCCCAGTCTGCAGCAGGCAGTCACGGAAGCAAAGGAAAATTATGAGATTCAGCTGGCACAGGCGAAGCTGACTTACGAGACTTCCCTGTCCAGCGCGGAACGGGCAGAGAGCGATTACAATACCACGGTGGAAAAGGCAGAATCCGACCTGGCATCTCTGAAAAGTACTTATGAAGATGCCAAAGAGAATCTGGAACTGTTTGAAAGCAGCGTAGGTGACGGATATTTCTATGCGTCCGAAGATGGTACGATCCTGCGGACCATGGTGCGGGAAGAACAGAATCTGACTTCCGATGCGGTAGTATTCGTCTACAGCAATCCGAAGGAACTGACCGTCACTGTATCGGTGGATCAGGCGGATATTGCCCAGCTGATTGTGGGTGACAGTGCTTACGTGCAGTCTTCGTCAGGCAGTGGATTTACCGGAGTGATTACAGCCATTGATCCGGTATCCTCTTCCAGCAGCCGTACCAGTGTCACTTACAGTGTGACGGTGCAGATCACGGTGGAAGATGAGCAGAACAGCTTAAGTGCCAACGAATCAGTTACCGTAGTCTTCGGCATGACGGAGGAAGATATTGAGCAGTTACAGCAGAGACAGAGCGTGCAGGGCAGACCTGACGATGTGTCCGGCGGCGATGCAATGCCGCAGGGTGGTCCCGGAGGCGGAGAATTCCCGGGAAATGGAAATGAACATCAGGGAGGTCAGACACAGTCATGAAATTAAAGACACCACATTTTGAAAAACTGAAATCCCTCACAAAGAAACAGAAAAAGTTGATCCTGGCAGGAATCGCATTACTGATACTCATTCTGGCAGCCTGCTATACCGTATTCATTGCGCCGTTACTTCAAAAGGAACAATGGATCTATAAGGAAGAGACGGTGGAACGCGGCACCTTAAAAGTAGGTGTGACGGAGAGTGGATCTTTGGAATACAATACCAAGTCCATAGATTATGATCTGGATCTGGACGTCAGCGATGATGACGAGGATGATAGCGACGACGATGACGATGATACCGTACAGAAATATCTGAAGATCGAGGAGATCTACGCTGCCAGCGGTCAGCGCGTCACCGAAGGCGAGGAACTGTTGAAATTCACGGATGACAGCGTGGAAGCAGTTCGGGCACTGCTGCAGAATGCGGTAGTGGAGGCGCAGTCCGATTACGCGGAGGCGGAAAGCACTTATGAACTGTCTCTGCTGGAAGCGCAGACCGATTACGATACGCAGAAGATCAGTGCATCCTATGCGGCATCTATCCGCAATACCTCCGGCACCAGCGTGGCAAATAACGTAGCGTCCCTGCAGGTACAGCTGGAGCAAAAAAAGGCAAACACCGCTTCTCTCCAGGAAAAGCTGACGGAAGCCCAGGAAGACTATCAGGAAGCGCTGGAGACTTACGAAGCGGCAAAGGAAGGCTATGAAGGTGCGGGAATGGACAACACCGTGAACTTTATGGTCATTCAGAGCGGTTATCTCAGTGCCAGATCCAAATACCAGCAGGCAAAATCAGCGCTGACCCAGGCGGAAAACGCAGTGTCGGATAATGAGAGTGCCATCACCAACCTGGAAAATCAGCTGGCAGCAGCCCAGGCGAAGCAGAACATTGACAAGCTGGATACGGAAGAGACCTATCAGGAAGCAGTGATCACCGGTCAGAATGCCCAGACCACTTATAACGCTAACGTGGAAGATCTGAAGGAGACCTTACAGGAAGCGGAAGAGACCAAGGAAAAAAGAGAAGAACAGTTACAGGCATTTGAAGATTTCGTGGGAAGCGATGGTATCCTGTATGCCACAGAGGATGGCGTGATCACCGGAGTCACCTATGAAGCGGGAGAACGCCTGACGACCACAGGAACCCTGTTTTCTTATGCAACGGCAGACGATATGCGGATCTCTGTGGATGTGACGCAGGAGGATATCGTGGATCTGCAGGTGGGTGATGCAGTGGATATTACCTTCACAGCATACCCGGAGGATTCCTACACCGGAAGCATCCAGTCCATCAATACGACAGCAACTTCCGATTACAGCAACACCGTAAGTTATACTGTAGAGATCAGTGTGGAAGGTGCTTTGGAACAGCTCTATGGTGGCATGACGGCGGATGTAATCTTCGTTACCGAAGAAAAGGAAGATGTCCTCTATGTATCCCGCAAGGCAATCGTAGAGGAAAACGGCAGGACCTATGTATACCGCAAGACCGCACTGGGTGGTAAGGAACTGGCAGAGGTAGAGACCGGTATCACCAACGGTGTGGACATCGAGATCCTGTCCGGACTGGAAGAGGGAGATACCATCTATCTGGCAAGTAAGGTCAGCTCCGAGGCAGAGGTCAAGAGCACGGAGGAGGCTTCCGATTCCAACAGCTTAGGTACGACGACCGGTGGCGACATGGAGTTCGAGATGCCGGAGGATATGCAGATGCCGGGAGGCGGTGAGATGCCGCAGGGTGGTCCTGGAGGCAGCGGTTCCGACAGCCTTGGCGACGGAATGCCGGGCGGTCCCGGAGGACAATAAGTCAGGCTGACGGAGCAAATGTTGAGAAACAGACAGGAATGATTGGGAACAGTTATGAAGCAGAATGAAAATGGGAAAAAGATCAAAGAAAATATAAAAAAGCAGATGAACCGCATCGGGTCATGGAAAAGCTGGTCGAAAAGGCGCCGGATCACTACAGTCGTCTGTGGTGCCTGCGTGGTCGCTGTAGTGGTGGGTGCCATTGGTCTGAACGGTGGTTCCGACACAGAAGTCATCTATAAAGAAACGACCGTAAAATACGGTACATTGGTCAAAGGTGTTACGGAGAGCGGCTCCGTGGATATCGGTACCGTGGATCAGACGTTTGATCTGGATATGAGTGCTCTGAAACGGACAGATTCTTCCAGCAGTTCCTCCAGCAGCTCCTCCGGCAGTAGTTCTAATAATTCCGGCGGTTTTGGCGGCATGGGCGGATCCGGCGGCGGAGCGCAGGGTGGCCTGGATATGTTCGGTCAGATCTTTAACATGGGTGGCAGCAGTTCCAACAGTAACAGTGATGATTCTACTCTGACCGTGGCAGAGGTGGTAGTCTCTGTGGGACAGCAGGTGTCTGAGGGAGATCCCCTGTATCTGCTGGAAGAAGACAGTGTTTCCGATCTGGAAGAGGAATTGCAGTCCAACGTGGAGAAAGCAAAAGCCGATCTGGAAGCAGTGGAAGCCGATCAGACCCTGTCAAAACAACAGGCAAAATATACGTATGACAGCAGTACTGCTTACGGCAGTTATATTGATACGGAATACAGCACTGCATTGCAGGAACTTCAGAATACAGCAGATTCCGCAGAAAGTGCACTGGAACAGGCAAAGAGCAGCCTGGAAGACTACCAGGCGCAGCTTGAAGAAATAACGGCAGCTTACGAGGATGCAGCGCAGGTATTAGCCAACTGCAAATACAGCCTGAATAACACAGATGCAGCAGATGACACGTATGGTTATGTCTATTACGCGCAGCTGACGACGCAGGCACAGTCCACTGCGGACTCCCTGGAGCAGCAGAAGGAAGAACTGGAACAGAGAGTAGAACAGGCAGAGGAAAATGTGACCACGGCCGAGACTGCATACAATAAAGCGAAGAGGGAACTGGAGCAGGGGAAACTGACCGCAACCGAGACAAAGCAGCTGCGGACGCTGGCTTATAATACTGCGCAGGAGACTTATGATATCGCACTGGGATATCTCGCGCAGGATCTGTCCGATCAGCAGGAGACATACGATGAGACTCTGGAAAAATGGAACGAATTCAGCACCTACATCGACGGTAACGCGGTATGTGCCAGATACAACGGTGTCATCACCAGTGTGGAACTGGAAGCAGGAGACAAGATCAGTACCGGAACCTCTCTGGTTACCTTATACGACATGGATGAAGTGACCATGACCGTAACCGTGGATGAAGATGATATGACGGATATCTCACTGGGATCTGCGGCGAATATTGCATTGACGGCATACCCGGACGATACTTTTACGGCAAAGGTGACAGCCATCGGAGATGCGACATCGGATTCCAGCGGAAATATAACATATGACGTAACTGTCACATTAGAAGGAGATGTCTCTGGGCTGTTCCATGGCATGACAGGAGATGTGACTTTCGTTACGGAACAGACGGAAGATGTGCTGTATGTCTCACGCAGAGCCATTATTACCGAAAATGATAAGACTTATGTAAAAGTAAAGACCGCAGACGGCAGCATCGTGAAAAAAGAAATTACGACAGGACTGTCAGATGGTTCTAACGTGGAGATCTCCGGAGATATTGCAGAAGGAGACACCGTATTGATCGAAAGCAGCATTACGAAGTAGAGCGGAGACCTGTGGGAAAGTAAGGTCAATGGAAGGGAAGAAGTAAAATATGAGATTATCCGAAATATTACGTCTGGTGTGGCTGAACCTGTCACAGAATAAATTCAAAGTGATCCTGACTTCCATCGGTATCGTTGTAGGATCCGCCACCATTATGCTGGTGTTGGCGATCGGTACCGGCGGAAAAGAAGAAGTGGCGGAACAGTTCAAGAACCTGAATGCCGGAGCCATTGACATTTCCTGTGATAGCAGCAGTAACAGTGGCGGATTTACCTTCGATATGCCGGGAGGCGGTGGAAGCGTTACCGTTACCAATATGGGCGGAGACCCCGGAGGAGGCTCCGGCGGCGGAATGCAGGGTGGTCCCGGCGGTGGCATGGATTTCGGCGGCTTCTTCGGTTTTGGACAGGAAGAAGAGAGCGAAGCCGTGACATTGACCTCAGAAGACTGCGATGATCTGGCGACTTTTGTCTCCGGCATTTCCGCGACCACGATTTCTTATTCCACCACAGCATCGGTGGAAGGCGGAGATATGACCTCTGCTTCCTACTACACCATTGCCGGTGTGGAGGACAATTATGCCACCATCAGCAACCTGGAAATGGCAATCGGTGATTTTCTCACGGAGGAAAACAATGAAAGCAAGGAAAAGGTATGCGTACTGGGGGCCACTGTGGCAAAAGATGTCTTCGGCAGCGCCTACGATGCTTATGACGGTACGGTCTACATCGATGGAAGACCCTATGTTGTGTCCGGGGTGTTATCCGAGATGGGAACCGTGGCATCCGGTGTCAGCCCGGATACAGCGATCTATGTCCCTTATGAGACCGGCATCAAATACATTACAGGAACAAGCATCAGCCCGACCATCACGGTGATTGCAGAGGATGTGAACCAGGTGGATACGGTAATGACAAATGTGGAGAGCGCTTTAAAAGAGAGCTATCCCAACACCACATTCACCATCAGCGATGCGGGAAGCAAGATGGAGGCAGCTTCTGCTTCCAATGAGACATTGACATTACTGTTGATCTCCATGGCGGTGATCGTATTTATCGTCGGCGGTATCGGTATTATGAACGTGCTGTTCGTATCCATTAAGGAGCGTACCAACGAGATCGGTATTCTGAAAGCACTGGGCTGCTCCCGAAAAGACATTCTGTTGGAGTTCTTACTGGAAGCCAGCTTTACCAGTCTGGTAGGAGCGGTACTGGGTGTGCTGGTGGCACTGGGAGTTACCCCGCTGGTGCAGCTGTTCAATGTGAGAGTGTCACTGTCGGTACAGGGAGCAGTGCTGTCGTTATTGTTCGGTGTCCTCACCGGAAGCATTTTCGGATTTTATCCGGCGTATAAGGCATCGAGACTGATCCCCGTAGAAGCATTGAATCAGGAATAGTGTGAAAAATAAATTTTTCACACGCAAATTTGTGCCAAAGGCCCAAAGTTTGCAGATTATTGAAAGGCGTAAGGATTATGATGGAAAACGCAATGATCACCATGAAAAATATAAATAAGGGCTATATGCTGGGAGAGGAACGGCTGCCGATCCTGAAAGACATTAATTTTCAGGTGAACAAGGGAGAATATGTGGCAATCTTAGGACCCTCCGGTTCCGGTAAGACCACACTGATGAATATGATCGGCTGTATGGATGTGATGGACAGCGGGGAATATTATCTGGACGGCATGGCGATCCATGAGACCAAAGAGGACGATTTGACCATGGTGCGCAACCAGAAGATCGGTTTCATTTTCCAGAACTATCAGCTGATTCCGACCTACAATGTCATGCAGAATATTATCATGCCCCTGCTGATGCGCGGCATGACCCATGAGGAAGCAGAAGAAAAGTGTAAAAATACGATCAAACTGCTGGGGCTGGATCACCGTATCGGACATAAGCCCAACGAGCTGTCAGGCGGACAGAAACAGAGAGTATCCATTGCCAGAGCACTGGTGGGACAGCCGGCGATTCTGCTGGCGGATGAGCCGACCGGCGCTCTGGATCAGACCAGCGGTAAGGAAGTATTGAAGCTGTTCCGGGAATTGAACGATATGGGCAACACCATCGTTATGATCACTCACGATCTGGGCGTGGCACAGTCCGCGAAGCGCATTGTGCGGATCGTGGACGGGCAGCTACACGAATAGTAATGTCTGGGAGCGACGCAAAAGCCTCAGAGCGGGGATGGACTCCGGCTACGTATATACGATGCAGTGGGTGGAATGGCATCAGATATTGATACTATTCCAACCCCAGTATTTTACAGTCTGGTATTTTACATAGACATGATCCGGAGCAATTCCCATAACTTCGTCATAAATTTTACAAATCTCTGCGGTCAGTTCGGAGAAAGCAGCGGCATCCTCGCCACCGAAGACACTGACCTCTATCATAGCCAGTGGTTCGTTGTTATTCCCACGGAAATATAAATTATAATTTGGTTCAAAGCCAAGCATCAGCCAGTTCTCGGACTTACCGGGAACAATGGAGATAGCCTGTCCCAACCGGGTCTTCAGAGCCAGTTCCTGTTCGGTAGAGACGGAAGTACTGATTTTAGAATTAATAAATGGCATATAGTGTCCTCCTTGAAAATATTATCTGTCTCTATAGTAAATCCGGAAAAGACCGGAAGCAAGTTACTTTTTAGTAAAATTTCAGACGGTCGGTTCCGATGAGCCGAGGATTACTGTTTCACACAATTTTCACAAATGTTTCACCTTTTCATGACATTTGAGACATATACTGATACAAGGGTGTAAAGGTTAACCGCTGTTCATGCTTGCATGATAAAGCGGTTGAATTTTACACCCGTAAAACATGAGGGAGTAGCGATTTGCGTAGCAAATCAGCGGATTCCGAATGCTTTTAGAATTGCGGGAGCAGCTTGCTGCGAAGCAATTCGGGGTATCAATTCAGGGTACCGGTAGGTATCAGGTGGGGGGATCACACCATATCAGGGAGGCAAATATGATAGAAGTAAGCAATCTTACAAAAAAATATGGTGACCATATTGCCGTAGATCATCTCTCATTCCGCGTGGAAAAGGGACAGATCTACGGCTTTCTTGGTCCCAACGGCGCCGGTAAATCCACGACCATGAATATCGTCACCGGTTATCTGGCAGCCACGGAGGGCACCGTGACCATCGACGGCAAGGATGTCCAGAAGGATCCGGAGGAGGCAAAGCGTGCCGTCGGTTATCTGCCGGAGCTTCCGCCACTGTATGTTGACATGACTGTCAGAGAATATCTGGAATTCGTGGCAGAACTGAAAAAAGTACCAAAAAAAGAGCGGGAACATCAGATAAACGATGTCATGGGAATGACACAGATTACCGATATGCAGCAGCGTCTGATCAAGAATCTGTCCAAAGGTTATAGACAGAGAGTCGGACTGGCGCAGGCAATCCTCGGCTATCCGGAGGTCATCATTCTGGATGAGCCCACGGTAGGTCTGGATCCGAAACAGATCATCGAGATCCGGGATCTGATCCGTAAGCTGGGCGAGAATCACACGGTGATCCTCAGCTCCCATATTTTGTCGGAAGTCAGTGCGGTCTGCGATCATATTATGATCATCGCCCACGGCAAACTGGTAGCCAGCGATTCTCCGGAGAATTTACAGAAGCTTATGAGCGGTTCCATGGAACTGAGTCTGGAAGTAAAGGGAAGTGCCGCTGCGGTAAAAACAGCGTTGCAGGAGATCCCGCAGATCGACCGGATCGAAGAGAACACCGAGGCACCCAAGAATATTGCAAAACTGAAAGTAATTTCCAAAGAAAATGCTGATGTCAGAGAGCAGGTATTCTATGCTCTGGCAGAAGCAAAGCTGCCCATCTTAGAGATGACCCACGCAGAGAAGTCTCTGGAAGATATTTTCCTGGAACTGACCGAGGATGTGGCACCTACACAGCCGGAGAAGCGGAAACTGTTCTCCAAACATAAAAAGGCGGAAGCCGCAGATACCGCCGCACAGCCGACAGAAGCTCCGGAAACGGAAGCACAGCCCGGAGAAGAGAAAAAAGAAGAAACTGTAACTACAAAGGAGGCGGAATAATATGTTAGCCATTTATAAGAGAGAGTTGAAATCCTATTTCCGTTCCTTTATCGGATTTTTGTTTATTGCAGTGACCCTGTTTTTCCTGGGACTGTATTTCAGTGTTTATAACCTGATGAACGGATACCCTTATTTTGCCTATGTGGTATCCAGTGTTACCTTTTTATTCATGCTGACCGTGCCCATCCTGACCATGCGTATTCTGGCAGAAGAAAAACGGAGCAAGACGGATCAGCTGATTTTGACGGCGCCGGTATCCGTAGGCGGTATCGTCATGGGAAAATTTCTGGCGCTTTTGACCATATTTGCCATTCCCGTAGTGATCATCTGTTTTTACCCGCTGATCATGGCACAGTACGGCAGTGTTCCCATGGGAGAGGCTTACCTGTCGATTCTGGCATATTTCCTCTTCGGAATGACCGCTATTGCCATCGGTCTGTTCCTGTCCTCCCTGACAGAGAGTCAGGTCATCGCGGCAGTGCTTACTTTTGTGGTATTGTTCCTGGGATATATGATGGATTCCATCTGCTCCATTATTTCCAGTACCGGCAATCTGCTGACGAAGCTGCTGCGCTGCTTTGATCTGTATACACCGTTTTCCAATCTGTTAAACGGTACGCTGGATGTATCTTCGATTGTATATTATGTATCTGTTACAGCGCTGGTTCTGTTCCTGACGGTACAGTCCATTCAGAAACGCCGTTACAGCATGTCCGTGAAGAACTTAAGCTTCAGCGCTTACAGCACCGGTATGATTGCCGTAGCCGTGGCACTGGCAGTGGTTGTGAACATCATTATGGGTGAGATGCCTTCCAGCTGGACGGCCATCGACATGACCAGCCAGAAGCTGTATTCCCTGACGGATCAGACCATCGAGTATGTGAAGAACATGCAGGAGGATGTGACCATTTATGTACTGGTAAATCAGGACAATCAGGATACCACACTGGGTCAGACTTTACAGCGGTATGATGATTTGTCCGATCACATCACTGTGGAATATGTGGATCCCACCGTTAACCCCATGTTCTACACCCAGTACACCACCGGCAATATCAGCACCAACAGTCTGATCGTGGTCAGCGACAAGCGGAGTAAGATCATTGATTACAGTGATGTCTACGAGTCCTCTTATGATTTTGACTATTCGACCTACAGCTACAACACTACGACCACCGGTTACGATGGCGAGGGACAGATCACCAGTGCGCTGGATTATGTGTTAAATGACGATATGCCCAAGGTATACATGACTACGGGACACAATGAGCTGACATTAAGCAGCACATTTACTTCCGCATTGAACAAGGAAAATGTGGATTATGAGACCGTGAATCTGATGGATCTGGATGCTATCCCCGAGGATGCTGCCTGCCTGTTCATCAACGGTGCCACCAGTGATTTCTCCTCCGATGATAAGGATAAGGTGATCGACTATCTGGATAATGGCGGAAAAGTCATTCTCGTAACCGGCTATACCGATGAAGAGACACCGAATATTGATGCTATTTTAAGCTATATGAACCTGAGTGTTGCCAAGGGTCTGGTGGTCGAAAATGATTCCAACGGTTACTACAGAAGTCCTTATTATATTCTGCCTGCCCAGAGCTCTGACAGCTATACTTCCGGAACTTACGGAAAATATCTATTCCTGCCGTACTCTCAGGGAATCATCGTTCCGGAGGAAGAGAGTACCGACGAGACAACTACCGGTGATATTACCTATGATGTATTCCTGAGCACCTCCGACAGCTCTTTTGCAAAACAGGACATCAGCAATGCACAGGACTTCTCTCAGGGTGAAAATGATGTAAGCGGCCCCTTCGCACTGGGCGTAGAAGCTGTAAAGACGCTGGATGACGGAGATGCTACATTAATCGTGTATGGCTGTGAGCAGATGTTCACCGATGATGCTAACTCTGTGGTCAGCGGTGCGAACCTGACCCTGTTTACCAATACCTTCAGCGGTATGGCGAACCATGAGACTTCCGTATCCATTCCCGTAAAGAGTTATGAAGTCTCCACGCTGGTCATTGATTCCGCACAGATCCTGCTGCTGGGACTGTTAGTAACCGTGATCCTGCCCATCGGCTGTATGATCGCCGGATTCGTGATCTGGTTCCGCAGACGGAAGAAATAAAAGTGTGAAAAAACAGAGGTATTGATATGAAAAAGAGACAAAGACAGATGATCGGAATGCTGCTGGCACTGGTGGTGCTGGCGGCGGCCTTTCTGGGCATCCGACAGTATAATAAAAATGCATCGTCCACGACTTCCACTGCCGAAGATACACAGGAGACGATACTGGATGTGAACTCTGATGATATTACCAGTTTCAGCTA
>CAVFMG010000079.1:0-12684 GCA_963623435.1 Odoribacter splanchnicus | reverse complement strand
TTATTACATCGGTCACATCCCGAAATCTGCCTGCGGTACAAACCATGCTGTCCTGCTCATGTTTTATCCTTAATAGGCTACATGTTAAACATTTGCTTGGCATGTCCATAACTAACACTGCTTTTGCCATATAATTCTTCCTTTCTTCACTAAATTTCAGTTTTATTGTGGAATAATACGTAACGTTACACAGGTAAATATGCGTCCAGCGCCTGCCGGATCACCCAGGAGATAGGTCTGTCCTGCTGTCGGCAGTAATCCATAAGTCTCTCGTACTGCTGCAGGTCCATGCCTCCGGCGGGAGCGCGTCTGAATAGCGTTCAAATTCCCTCCATTCTTTGCTGTACTCTGCATACCGCCCCTGTTCTGCGGTTGCTGCCTCATAAAGTTTCTCACTCTCTTTTACTATCTGCAAATGCCCTGTGTTTTGATCTCGCAAAATGTCAATGGCCGCTTTCAAACTATCGTACCGGCTCCGCAGGCCAACGTAAGCGGAGTAAATCTTAAAACACTGTCTGGCCGCATCAATCATTTCGTCCTTTGTCATCTGTTTCAGTTTCTTTTTTGTTTCATCCTCTGCCCAAGAATCAGAACTTCCTATTCCGAAGTAGTCCTTTTCGTACTCGTCAAAGCCAAGCAGTCCTCCATACGTCTCTCCGGCTCCTGCTGCAACAAAGAATATGTCGAAGCAATCCGGAACCCATTCATCTTGGATATCCTCAGACATTCTTTCGCATTCTGCGCAGAGATCAGCAAAAGCCATTCTAAATTCATACGCCTCGTCCTCGTCCCCTGAAAGAGCATTGATAAGGCTATCATTCCCATCTTCGGAATCCGTGTACCAATGCACCTCTTCGCAGGCTTCTTGGATGTCCCATAAATCCTGTTGGATGAAATCAAGGTTGAGATTCTTGACAATAGGCTTTTTATATCTCAGTTGTTTTGCCTTAAACCGTTTTGTTTCCTCTGCATCTACCATTTCTCGCTCCTTCGTTATTTTCATTCTTCTTTTTGCCTTTCTTATAGTTGTCTGGGTTGTAATCCGGATTGAAAGAACTACGCTTTTGGGAAATGTTTTCTCTCCTTTGGTCTTCTCCGTACGTCTTTCTCATACTTTCCATTTCCTCTACCTGATGTTCCATCCCCATCGTTAGAAGATCTCCATAAGAAAAACTCCTCCGAAATCCTGTCTTCTTATCCTTGGTCAAAACAATCCTCGGATAAATTGCTATGATCTCATACTCATTGATGCTATATGTATGCTCAAAATTATCTTTTCTGGTCTTTACTCTGATTGTGTCTCCTATATGTACATGCTCGATCGTAGGCGCAGGATCCGGCAGAAGATTGCCGCCCCAGTCCTTATACTCCTGCATTGTTGTCTCCTTTCTGGACGGCTGCTGCCTCTTGGTCTCAGCGGCCGCCCCGTGGCTTTGTTTACAGCGATTGTGAGTACACTCCAAAAGGTCTATTCTTCTATTACACCGTCCAGATTCTTCCGGACAGATTTGTAATATGCATTTAATGCTGTGATCAGGATATATGACTGGCTCTTTCCCATTTTTTCTGCACTGTATTCCAACCTGCGCTTTTCCTCCGGTGTCAGCCGGAGTGAGATAACTTCTGTCTTTGCTTTCATATATCCTCCGATTTTTGTATATACAAATTTGTATATACAAATTTGTATATACATTATTTCCACTTACTGTATGTCAGGGCATCCTCTGACCAGTCCGGATAATGATCCTGCAGATACTGCCTAAACATCTGCAACATCTCCTCCCGTCTGCCCTTGTTGCCGTTGTCCAGCATCTCGTGATGGCTGATACAGCCCTGTGCCCCGTTCTGAGGGATCCCGAGACCGCCGTGTGATCTCGGGATATAGTGCATAATGCTCAGTGATTCTGGGTCTGACCATGTTACGTCTTCCATGTGATACTGCATCTGGCAGAAGATACACTGGTTACGATCACGCTCTTTGATGATCCGGCGGGATGTAGCATTAAACTCCCGCGCTCTCGCCTGTTTCGACATCTTCGGCATCCGGTCCGCCTCCTTTGCTGAGTTCTTCTAGTCGATCCAAATACCCGGAGATATCGGACAACTGCTGCCGCGCGGCGGCAATCAGATCCATCTCTGCGTATCGTACCAGATTCTCCACAGCGCCACGTAAGGACTGCTGATAAGCTGCACGCTGGTCTGCAGTGTCCGGGCAGTATTGCGGAAAGTCCTTTTCGATTTCTGTCTGCCCCGGTACCTGTTCTTCCGATCCCATAGTGTCGGTGTCCTGATTGCTTGTATCATTTTCCCCGGAGGACTGGTCATTTACCTGTGTTTCCGGCTCTTTCGGTGCCGGATCCGGTGTGGCACCCGGGATGGTCATCTGCTCCGGCTTCTCTTCCGGTTCCTTCGGCTTTTTCTTCGGTTCTGTGTTTGCTTTGGTTACACGAGACTCCTTGCGTTTTTCCGGTTTCTTCTCTTTCGGAGTCTCATACGGTTGCACCGGTGCAACTTCCGATTCCTCTTCCACGGTCAGTTCCTCACCGTAGAGATCCTTATACCGTTCCTCAGGACTGCTGCCTCCATCTATGAGAAATCGGACTACATCGCAGATCTCCCTATCTGTATATTTGCTCCGTTCCAACGTTTTCATATTCACGATGACAGCCCCGTCGGAATTAACAATGATCTGTGTGCGGCGCTCTCCCGGGATCCGGACGGTATACACTGCGTCTCCCTGTGGAATCAGTACATCCATGATCTCTGCATTATTTCTGTTTCCACTTGCTGTTTCCATAAAGCATACCTCCCACAGCTTCCGGAAGAGCTCCTCCTGTTCCTTTCCCAACTGCCATAGGTTTCTGTACAGCGGCGATCCATCCGGCGGAAGCATGGGCTTGTCCGTTACGGCTGCTGCCTCTGCCCGCTCGATCTCCACTTCGATATCAGATATCTGATTTTCTGCTTTTACTTCTGCCTGGATTTCCTTAAGTTCTTCTTTGGTCAGGTTTTTGGGCAATACTTCATTGATTTCATCCGGAACTGTCAGCATTATAGCCAGCTTTGAACTGCCGATACCTCTATACTGCTGTTTCAGTTGCTTTGAGTTACCGCCTTCAGAAAAGCGCCTGTTAATATTGATAAACCGGTTTGCCTGAGATGCATCCACACCGTACTCTGCATAGGCAAATTCCTCCATGTTTTTATATCCGCTTGATCTTAAAATATCTGTTTCTACTGCCTCTCTCAGCAGGTAACCGATCAGCACAAATTTCTCTGCTGCCTGGGTAAATGCCCCGTCCAGTTCCTGTTTATACTTCCTGTATCTTTCCTCATAGCTTATTATTTCTTCCATCAGATTACCTCCATCAGATCTTCCGCCAGTCCCTTCAGGACTACGGTATTATTCTTTGCCTTCAGTTCTTCTATGTTCTTCTGCCGCAGGATTTCACTCTGTGCAGCATACTCATGATCCTGTTTGCTCATGCGCTTACGGATTACCTTCTGCCACTCCCGGAGAAAAGGCTTAATCTCCTCAATGCCCGGTTCTTCGTCATAGGCTCCGCGGTGCTGGCGGATGGTTCCTCCCGGCTCCACCTCAATGGTGTAAAAAGGCTTGTCCGGGGAGGACTGCTGCCTCAGGAAGCAGATGTATGTTTCTCTGCTGACAATTCTGTCAAAGTACCGCTCTGTGTTGCCTACACAGTGATGCAGCGCCATTCCTTCCGCCGTGATCTCCATAAAGTCCCTGGGAACCACAATGCAGTAGGTTTCATTCTGATACTCAAACTTCTCGCTGATCTCTGATAAGATGTCCTCATATCCCGGATACTTGTCCCTCATTTCTTGCGCCTTTCTTGCTGCTTCTCTCGCATCCCGCTTCCGCTGGATTTCTTCCCGTCGCAGCTCCATCTCTGCATTGACTTCATCGTGCCGGCGCTTCAGTTCCCGGGGACGATGCACCAGGGCATCATCCATGTGTTTTCCCAGCTCTTTTACCATACTGAGATAATCCTCGTACTGATCCAATACTCCCGCTATGGTTCTGTTGGGATAGCTTTCTTTTTTCTGCCGGTTGATGTAATTCATCAGCTGTTCCGGTGTCAGATATTCTTTCGCTTCTGACCGCAGATAATTATCCGGATCAATCTTATTTTTTTCCGCCCAAGACAGGTACTGCTCTGACAGCTTCCTGTTGTTGAGGTCGGACCATTGCAACCATCGCAGCATAGACATTCCGCCATCTGCCTGTCTGAGACGGTTGATCAGCTGTTTATCCTCTATCTGCAGGATCTCCTCTGCACTTTCTCCGGATACATCAATCGTACTCCCGGAATATCCGCCCCAGTAGGTGATACACTGCGATAATTCGTCCAGCAGTCGGTAAAAGCGTCCCTTCGCCATATATTCTGCAATACCGGTAAACTCCCTGTTACTTTCCACCAGTAGTCCGTTATAATGAGCTTTTATCCCCATCTGCGCCAGCATCGGGAGCACATCCGACCACGCTTCATATGCTGTGTCCTGCAGACCGGCTTTGATCCCCTCTGGATCCGGATACAGATAGGCGCTGTGCCATCTTCGGTTACTGTTGTTTCCGGTGCTCCATCCTGTCCAGTACAGGCTCCCATAGTAATAGATTTTCATGATATCCTTTGCTGCGTTCCGCAGCATCATCAACCTGATGTGTTCTTCCAGGTCGGTGGTTCTTGTTCCGGTTCTGTCCCACTCCACGGTTACCTTAAAATGCCGCTCTACACCCTGCTTTTCATCCACGTTGTGGATCATGGTGAGCCAATCTGTGACACTGATGATATCTGCTTTCTTATTCACAGTCAGGAGATGTCCGCACAGAGGACAGGAAATCTGCTCCCTGTGTTTCACCGGTACGCCTGCTGCCTCTTCCGGGAAATCTCCACTGCAGGCTGTACAATGGCAGGTCTTTTTCTGCTTATCATAAAAGGCATACTGCAGATCACCTACTATCTTCTCTGTGATCCAGTCATGTACCTCTTTTCCAGGATTCGGACACTTGCTCATCAGTCTGCGGATGCGCTCCTCTTTGCTGTTTCTTGCCTGTTCCCGCTTTTCTGTGTTATAGTCCGTCTCCATCCGCTCTATGCGCTGAAGTATATTGCCAACCCAGTCTTTCTTCTCCCTGGTAAGGACATCCAGTTCCTTGATCTGCTTCGGTGTCAGCCAGTCATTATCTTTCAGCCGGTAATCCCAGTAATATCTTTCATAATTGTCTGTACAGCTGTTGATATTTGTTGCCTGTTTTATGCCGGTATCCGGGAAATACGTGCCATATTCCCATGTTTTCAGGTTGATCGCATGGCGGCAGGTGTTATTTCCGCCTCTCCAGATATCCAGTATCAGATAATGTTCCGTCGTCTGGAATGTGATCTGCTTAGTTCTCTTTGCGTCCGCCGGTATTACCGGTGCCCTTAGTATTTCTGCCCACTTCATGTCTGCTGCCTCCTCTCTGCTTCTGCCAGGTCTTCCAGCGTGTACCACGCGCCCGGCAGGATATAGACTCCGTCCACATCAAAGATCTTGGCTGCTGTAATCTTTCCTTTCTTTTCCCGGATCAGCCCCAGGTGTGCTCCGGCACAGCCTCTTACTTTGGGATGGAGTCCCCTGGCAATGGCGATCCCATCCGGAATCCTGATCTCTGCAGTGTTCTCATTTACCTGTACCATAAGGTTAGATACTTTCCAGCTGTCCCGGCGCGGATGATGTATCATGTAAAGCATGGCTTCTTTCGCGATATCCCGGGTGGTCAGTTCTTTCAGCAATGTCAATCTTGTACATGCAATTCTGGTATTTGCTCCGTCTTCTGCTATGTCCCCTTCTGCCTTTGCCTTAAAATACCGGTGACCTTTATCCAGTCCGTAGTATCGTGCACAGTCCAGTACATACTCACAGGCATGCAAACCGGTATCACCGCACTTTGATTTTTCTGCCGTAGCCGGTACGCCCAACTGATACTGGAATATTCCCTGCCCCATCGTACAGGTCATATCATTGTTCGTTGCCTTGTATACGATCATTTCTTATCTCCCATGTAATAATCCAATATGATCCTTTTCAATTCATCACGGCCGCACATTCCGATCTGCCCGGCACTCTCCGGCAGTCCTGCTGCCCTTGTGATTCTCCGGTCAACCGTTACGCGGTTTTCCGATGCCAGCCCCATTCCTGCTGCCAGTACGTCCAAGAGCTTCTTATCCGGATTAAATACCGCATTTGCCAGTGCAGCACCGTCTTCCTCTTTATGCTGTGCAGGGTACTCCAATATCATCTGTACTACAAACTCCTTCCAGTCCTTTAACTGGCTTTCAAGATGCAGATCCTGTTCTTCCAGCTTCAGCTTTGCAATCGCTGCCATCGTCTCATTACAGAGCGTCTCTTCCGGATCGTCGCTGTCCATGTAGTCCTCGGCATCCTCTTTCTCCAGTCCGTTCTCCACTGCAAGTCCGATCAGCGCTTCCAGGTCTCCCTCTGCCTTCTGCGCAGCTGCTGCCCTGTTCAACTCCTCTACGGCATTGAATATTCCAAATTTCTTTTCCATGTGGTCTCCTTTCCCCGGTTGCACCGGTGCAACTAGTAAATTTTCTTTACCAGTTCAACCGTATACAAATCTTATACGGTTCATTTTTCTGTCAAATTGTTATATTTTTATGTTTTGTTGACGTCAACAAAATGGACTCTAGCACGAGTACTCTACTCATGCTGTCAGCTTTTCGGCACTTCTGCAAAAATGTCTTTTAACGCCCGTTTCAGTGGCAGATTAAACCGCATCCACTCCGCATATTCGTGTTTTTCGCTCTCTGCCAGCAGAATATGCCCTCCGTCCTCAACCTCCTGCAGGAGCATTTCCCACAGGATGGCATTTTTTACCGGATTTCCCTTGGCACTCTTCCAGCCGTCCCGTCTCCACTTCTCTGCCCAGTGATGCTGTATGGCTGCTGCCACATTGCTACACTCGGTGTGGATCACCACCGTGCAGGCATAGTTGAGACGCTGCAATGCATCCCGGATAGCATAGAGGACGGATGCGCTCTCTGTGGTATTGTCATACTCTGCGATCTGTGGAGCAGCTTCGTAGTCACTTCCGTTCTTGCGCTTGGTCCTCATGATGTACATTACTCGTCCGGATCCCTTCGCGGATCCACGGAGGGTCGTGCCTATAAAGATATCCACTACTTTCAATTCATTGTCCAATTTATCAACACCTCCTTGCCCTGTTCGGCGGTTTCTTCCGCTCTGTCGTTTTCAGTCTGATCAGCGTGTAGCTCCGGTACAAAAATCCTGTGACCGGATTGATGCCCTCATGGATCCGGGCTATGTAATATCCCTTTGGCGGCTTTACCTCCGGTTTCCAACGGATCAGCTTGTCCTCCTTCGGCTCCGGGAGCGGCATATTGCGACTGGTATTGTAGGAGGACTCCGCAATTCTGGGTTTACCCGGTGTGCCGTCTGCCTTCGTCTCCACCGTGTGTTCATCCTTGGTCAGGTAGCCTGCCAACTGCTCCATATCATCCCCGTTAAACTTACTGTGACGGATCTCTGCCACGTAGGTACCGCCCTTTGTCCATGCTTTGGTTACGATAGCCGCCGCATCTCCCTCCGGTGTCTGCTTGATCACAAGGTGGATGTGCCAGGCTCCTTTGGTGCCACGCTCGATGTTGCGGATCCAGTAGAGCGGCACTCCCCTCGCCCGGTAGCTCTTCCTTACCTTGCCGATTGCCGCCCGGAAGTCTTTCAGTGCTCCTGCCATATCCGGAGGTCGGTTCTCCGTCGCATAGGTCCATGTGATAAACAAATCTCCCTGATCAAAGTACTGGATCAGCCGCCACCGGCACAGCCTCGCCTTATTCCTCCGGTTGATCAGCCGCACCTGTTCCTTGGTCGGCTTCTCCTTCTTCTGTCTGGTCTTACCCTTTCCCCCATAGTTCCCATCATGGTACTCTTCTACATCCAGTACATCCCCATGCCTTAGCCTTATTTTCTTTCTCTTAACCATGTCTCTGTATCCTAACTTTAATATCTTTATCAAGTGCGCAGGGGCTATCGAAAGCCCCATTTTTTCTTGACTGTTTCGGCTTACAGAGTTACAATAATCTTGTCTGTATGTGTAGCTCTGTGAGCTGGCCGGCATCGCCAAATGCCGGCTTTTTTATTGCTCCGAATATGCCGGAGGCACTATGTAACTGCTCCGCGACCAGTAATGTCTTTTCTGTGGATCGCTCAGCAGATATTCCACACCGCGGATGTCCTCGTCATACTTTTCCAGTGTCCGCTGGAAGCCGGCTCTTTCCCTCTGTAGGCGATCCAGGATGACACTCACTGCCTCGTCTGTGACAGTGATATAATGGATGCCGTTGTGTAACTCTACCCGGTGTGCGGACCGGTATTTCCGGAGGACATAGTACATTACCTCATCTGCCTCATGCGGAATCATGATCCTAAGCGGTTGCGTCGGTGTCTGCTCCAGCATCTGTAATATCTCCTGCACTCTCTCTTCTCTCACCGGTTCCGCCTCCTCTCAACCATTCCAGGTTCTCCTCCAGATCCTGTACTCTTTTGCTGTATTTCTGCCATTTTTCTGCCTGATCCTCGCAAAAAAGGCAAAAAATAAAAAGCATAGCCGCCAAGCCCATGACTATAGCGATCTGCTCTCCTATCCCTGTTGTGTTAAATACCGGCTCCAGGAGCAATGCTCCGAGGATCGATATCACAATATCCTTATACATACCTTTGCCTCCTTATCCCCTATTGTTACCTGCATGCGTGTCACTTCCAGTATCTTAACCAGTGCCTCTACTGTAATAGCCTGATCACCTTTCTCCCAGCGGCTAATAGTTTGGCGTGCATATCCCGTCTTCTCCGCAAGCTGCATCTGTGTCAAATTTTGTGATTCCCTCGCATGTCTGATAAAAGCTCCTAACTTCTCCCTGCTCATACATCTGCCTCCAATATTCGATCACGCTCTCTGCGTGGTGCCCGGCGCTGATCTACCGGGCCCACCGGAAGGAGGTCGGCATGCCGTCATAGCAGTGGCATGCCGTCAATGGGTATGTGGTAAATACACCACGCACAGAACGTGATCTAATGCTTGTCCCATCCATGCCCTCTACGTGGTGCCCAGGTGGGGAAACCTGGACACACACGCTAAGTGTAAAAGGGGAGTGTGGTGGGTTGACACCACGTACAGAGCACGGATACCTGTGGTTACGCTGATTCTTCTTTCTTCTTGGCCGCATATCCCAAAGTCTTCAGGCTCTGTTCATTCAGCCGTAAGGCAATCTCTGCCTTTTTCATGGGATCCATGTCATCCAGTGACAATACCTGGTCCCCGATGTGGATTAAATTTACAATCCGCATATGTACCTCCTGACTGCTTTTTTACAGCTTATGGTGCTATGGTTGTCTATCTTGCATTCTCCAGTTCAAAGATTGCCCACCGAATCGTCGCCTTGGTGTCCTCGTCAATGTCGTCCCGCTCTAAGAGAGCATATAATCTGTCGATTTTCTCCATTCCTACTGCCTCCTTTACTGTAAAATTCCTTGCTTCCTCCATCCTCTTTTTCTATAATTGATAGTGTTCCGTTATCAATCTCAAAAGTTTGGAGGTTTTTATGAAAAATCAAAGTTCCTACGAAAAACACTGTGACTTTTCCATTTCTGTTCTGGAACAGATTATCAACGGCACACCATACACAGAAATATCCGTTCCGGGTTATACCCAGAAAGAAATCGACGAATTAGCTTATCAGTTTGCTGAAAATGATATTATTGTTTGCATTGATAAATGGCGTGACGGCAACTTTGATCCCCATGTCGAATTTCCCAAAGGACTTACCCTTAAAGGATATAAATATCTGAATGATCTCCATGCTACCAGTGCTGACCGATTAGCTAAACAGGATCGCACCGACTCTTTGTTTGCAAAAACAATGTCCGTGATATCCGTTATAATTTCTTTATTGACGCTTGTCTTTTCGATTATTTCTTTAGTCGTATAATGACTGTCAGCACAAACACAATTACGCTTGTTACTAGTGAAACAACCGACATGATTATTGCACTCCAGTCTCGTTTATTGTCCAATCCTATCCCTCCTTCCCTACTGCGGATCCGTAAAAGTCCACATTTTGTAAACTAATAAGGTAAAAAAATATAGTCTTTGGGAAATCCACAAATTGTAGAATACAGAGTCAAATCCGCCTCACTCATCTTTACCTTGTTGTTCTCCCAATTGACTATTGTTGCTCTGGAAACATGCATTCTATTTGCAAGTTCTTCCTGGGATAATCCGGCATTCACTCTGACGGCAGGCAACCTTATCTTTAAATGTTGTGCCATTTATTTTTTACCTCCTTCTCGTCATTGCTTAACTCATGGCTCAATGATACTCTACATTTTGTGGACTGTCAATACATTTTGTAAACTTTTTTAACATTTTGGTTGTGTTTATGAAAACTTTGGACTATAATAAAGCCATAACATAGAAAAGAGGTGGCTCTTATGGGAGTAAACCAATTTGCAGAAATGCTAAAATATTATTTGATGCTTAATGATAAAACGCAAAAAGATTTGGTTAATGATCTTGGATATGATAAATCCACCGTCTCCAGCTGGTGTTCCGGTAACAGAGTGCCTAAAATAGATGTAATTATTGATATTGCGAAATATTTACATGTTAATGTTGGAGATCTCATAGAGGACAATCGTGGTAACGAAGGTCACAATATTAATGATAATACTTTAGAACAGATATGTGACTTTTACAAAGATCTGAATGAGGAGGGAAAGGCCGAAGCTCTGAAAAGGATATATGAGCTAGCACAGATTTCATATTATGCCAAAATCAATACCCTACCTATTCCTAATTCCATTCCACTCAGCACATTTATAGAACAGCATAGGGAAGATGTCCCTGCAGACAAGCGAGTTGCGTCCGACACTCTTTTAAACGCTGCACATGCTATTTTAAAGTCCTCCAAAGCAGATCAGAAGCACGATGATGATATAATGGATGACGAAAACTTCTAGTCCATTACAACTATGATGAGGTGATTTTATTGACTACATACACAGATTTACTTATAGAGGCTGATAAACAGCACCTGATCACAAAAGAGAAGCCGCTCCGCGCAAATTGCGGACGAATAAAAGGGAATCGGATCGCTATCAAACACGATCTGGATGAAACCGAAAAGAAATGTACCCTTGCTGAAGAGCTCGGGCACTATCACACTACCGTGGGGGACATTATCGATCAGTCCTCCGATGCTAACCGCAAGCAAGAGCTCCGGGCACGTCTCTGGAGCTATAATAAGCTGATCGGCTTGCACGGGATCATATCCTGTTACAAAGCTGGGTGCCAGACTGCATATGATATGGCTGAGCATCTTGGAGTGACAGAAGACTTTTTGTTGGAAGCTCTTCAATGTTACCGTGGCAAGTATGGTATCTATACCAAATTTGACAACTATGTTATCTTCTTCGAGCCGGGATTGTCCGTGCTGGAGTTGATATAAAATCACATTATATTACAAAAGGAGAATTCTTATGAATAACGAGAAAAAACAAAGTGGATTAGGTATTGCCGGAATGATACTGGGCATTGTTGCCATTGTAACATCATGCATTGTATTAGGCGGTTTGTTCGGAACCATTGGTCTGATCTTATCTATCATTGCTCTGACAAACAAAAATAATAAGAAAGGGATGGCTATTGCCGGAATCATTCTGAATATAATCGGCATTGCTATTGCTATGGCAGTTTTAATTTCTTCGGTTATCAACAATCAAAGTACAGCACCTTCTGTTTCCAACGAGTCTTCAGTCTCAGCCTCTACCAGCGAAGAAAATACCTTTGACATAACCGAAGGATGTGCCACTATGGATAAGTTCAATCAGATTGAAATTGGCATGACCTATGACGAGGTTGTAGATATTGTTGGTTCTGAAGGTACCTTGATGTCTGAAGCTGGGACCGGCGAATACAAAGTAAGCATTTATTACTGGTATTCTGTAACCCACCTTGCAAATATGAATGTAAGTTTTGAAAATGGGGTTGTCGTTGGTAAAGCACAAGTCGGTCTGGAATAAAGATTGCACCGGTGCAATTTTTCAAATAACATTTAACATTCACAAGAGGAAGGGGAATCACTATGAATCAGTATGTAGTATTACAAGTGACACTTAAGGAGAAACTTATCGGAACTGCTTCCAAGAATCTGAAGGAGCTCGAGGATGTAATCAACGCCCAGGCTGCAAAGGGATACCGCCTGCACACCATTACCACAGCTTCTGCCAACAGTACCGGCTTCGGCGGCGGAGACCGGATCCAGGCTACTATGGTATTCGAGAAACTCTGATGCTGTTGCACCGGTGCAACTTCCAAAATATAACAGAATCGAGGTTTATAAATGAGCAAACCCAAAACAAAAGATGAAATATCCAATCATAAAGAACAATCTCTGTCAAATTTGTCTGCTTTTTTGGATGATCTGATAGCTTCTGACGATCCAAATAATGCAAAACGTGCGGATCTTATCAGTTACTGGCTGAAAGATTTCCAGCTATACCTATCCCAAGAGAAAGCTTTTGATGCTGCGAAGATCAAATCTTATAAGCGTGGAGATGTTGTAAAAGTCAATCTTGGTTTTA
>CAVFMG010000078.1:0-12950 GCA_963623435.1 Odoribacter splanchnicus | reverse complement strand
CTCTTGCACGGTCGGGACGGAAGTTGAAGAAGATCACGGAATCTTTGCCCTGTACCAGTCCGACTGCCTTGCCGTCCTCTACGACTACGGTGGGCTTCACGAACTCATCGGTCTCATCTCTGTCGTAAGACTCCTGAATACCGCAGATGCCGCAGGCAGCAGTCAGACCCTTGCCCTCGGTCATGGCATCGTAAGCCAGCTGTACACGGTCATAGTTATTATCACGATCCATAGCATAGTAACGTCCCATTACGGAAGCGATCTTACCTACGCCGATTTTCTTCATCTCTTCATTTAACTGCTCTGCATAGCTCTTACCGCTGGCAGGAGGAGTATCACGTCCGTCTAAGAAGCAGTGAACATATACTTTCTCCAGTCCCTGCTGCTTAGCCAGCTCTAACAGTCCGTACAGATGGGTGATGTGGCTGTGTACACCACCGTCGGATAACAGTCCCATCAGATGCAGGGCGCTGTTGTTCTTCTTACAGTTATCAATCGCCTTTAACAGAGCTTCATTTTTAAAAAAGTCTCCGTCCTGGATCTCCTTGGTGATACGGGTCAGTTCCTGATATACGATACGACCGGCGCCCATATTCATATGACCTACCTCAGAGTTACCCATCTGTCCCTCGGGAAGTCCTACTGCCATACCGCTAGCGTTTCCGCGTACATAAGGATACTCTTTCATCAGGGAATCCATGACAGGGGTGTTCGCCATTGCTACGGCGTTGCCCTCTACCTTATCATTCAATCCATAACCATCCAGGATCATTAATACAACCGGTTTCTTTCTCATCGATCGTTCCTCCATTTTTACTTTTGATTATTATAAATTACCAGTACGGCTCCAAAGCAGGTTCTCTGTATCGGATTCGTTCTGAAAGCTTACATTACGTCCACGGAGATTATACACTGAAAACGCGGGATGCGCAATAGTAACAGCAGATTTCTTCTCCTGTTCACTGTGAGATTATTTTTCAAAAGGCTGCTGGATCCACTTGTATTTTCACCGGACCTGCGTTACAATATCCTTTAAACTCTTATTTGGGAAAAGGGGTTCTCCTATGGTTACATTACTTACGAAATTATTCATTAAGGATCACGAAAATACGAAGGATCCGGGCGTTCGCCAGGCATACGGTATGCTCTGCGGTACCGTCGGGATCTTTTTCAATCTGATCCTCTTTACCACCAAGGCTCTGGCGGGATTTTTAAGCCACTCCATTGCCATCACCGCAGATGCGGTCAACAACCTGTCGGATGCGGCTTCTTCCATTATTACGCTGATAGGTTTCAAAATGGCAGGACAAAAGCCGGATTCCGACCACCCTTTCGGTCACGGGCGGATCGAATATATCTCGGGGCTGTTAGTCTCCATTCTGATCGTGCTTATGGGCTTTGAGCTGGTGAAAAGCTCCCTCACCAAGATCTTTCATCCGGAGGCACCGGATTTTTCCCCGCTCATTCTGGGAATTCTGGTATTTTCGATTCTGGTAAAATGCTATATGGCATTCTACAACCGGCGCATCGGTAACCGGATCGGCTCCGTGGCCATGAAGGCTACCTCCATTGACAGTTTAAGTGATGTGGTCGCCACCACGGTAGTCCTCATCGGCACTATCGTCTCCTACCGCTCCGGTATTATTATTGATGGCTACTGTGGTGTACTGGTCGGCATGTTCATCCTCTATTCCGGCTTCGTCGCTGCGAAAGACACCATCAGCCCGCTGCTTGGTCAGCCACCTGAACCGGAACTGGTACAGCAGATCAATGACATTGTCCTCTCCTATGATGATGTCACCGGGATCCATGATCTTATCGTACATAATTACGGACCCGGGCGGACACTAATCTCTCTGCATGCGGAGGTTCCCGCCGACGGTAATATTCTGACCCTGCACGATACCATTGATACCATCGAACATAAATTACGCCAGAAGTTAAACTGCAATGCCGTGATCCACATGGATCCCGTCAGCACCAACGACCCGGAGACATTGTCTTTGAAAGCTGAGGTGAACGGTTATCTGGACCAGATCGATCCGAAGCTTAGCATGCACGATTTCCGCGTGGTTAAGGGACCGACCCACACGAATCTCATTTTTGATGTGGTAGTCCCCTATGATTATCCTGTCTCAGACAAACAGGTTACTGATTCTATTACCGAACGGATCCGGATGAACCATCCGGACTTCTATGCGGTCATTGATGTGGATAAGGCCGTGGTTCAGTAAATGGAGAGTTAGTGAAGAATCCACGAACGCTCACGGCGTTCTGCGTTTTGGCAAACTTTCAATAAACCAGTAGCCCGCAGTTGGGGTAAGGACAAGCAGACTCTAAGCAGCCGTCGGTACTTAGCGAGGGTACTTTCCTCGCTTATGTACCGCTACGGTCTGCGTCCGTAAGCGAATCGTGCTAAAGCACGCGCGGGTCTGCGGTTCTTAGCCCCAATGCGGGCTACAGCGATTTTTAACTAACTTTCTATTTATTTCTGGCTGTTGATGTAATTGATCAGGCCTTCTGCGGCAATGATCTTCTGCATGAACTCGGGAAACGCCTGTCCCTGGAAGCTCTCGCCGGTGGTGAGGTCTTTGATCACGCCGGTATTGAAGTCGATCTCGACTTCATCGCCGTTTTGGATCTTCCGGGATGCCTTGGGACACTCGATGATGGGAAGTCCGATGTTGATGGCATTGCGGTAGAAGATTCTGGCGAAGGTCTCTGCGATGACGCAGCTGACGCCTGCTGCCTTAATGGCGATGGGTGCATGCTCTCTGGAAGAGCCGCAACCGAAGTTTTTCTCCGCTACGATGATGTCACCCTTTTTCACATTTTTGATAAAGTCCTTATCAATATCCTCCATGCAGTGAGTAGCCAGTTCTGCGGGATCAGAGGAATTCAGATATCTTGCAGGAATGATAACGTCTGTATCCACGTTATCACCGAATTTGAAAACTGTTCCTTTTGCGTTGTTCATTGTCATATTACCTTTCTGTTACAGATGTTATTCATATTTTTCACTGCATCCCGTGCTGACAGTTGTATGTTTTCACAGTCCTGACTGCTGTCAGCGTATCGTTTGTCTTGTCAATTACTGCAGTTCAAATGGGCAGGAAATCTTGCCGGTGATGGCGCTGGCTGCCGCTACTGCGGGGCTGGCCAGATAGATCTCGGACTTTACATGGCCCATACGTCCGACGAAGTTACGGTTGGTGGTGGAGACACATCTCTCCCCTTCTGCCAGAATCCCCATGTATCCGCCAAGGCAGGGACCGCAGGTCGGGGTGCTCACCACTGCGCCCGCTTCAATGAAGGTCTTGAGAAGTCCCTCTTCCATGGCCTGCATATAAATGGACTGGGTCGCGGGGATCACTATGCAGCGCATGCCCTTTGCCACGTGTCTGCCCTGAAGCACCTTTGCGGCAGTACGCAGGTCATCGATACGGCCATTGGTACAGGAACCGATGACTACCTGATCGATGGCGATGGGCTCCATCTCGTGGATCTCATCGATGGTATGCGTATTCTCCGGCAGATGGGGGAAAGCCACGGTAGGACGTAACGTACTTAAGTCAATGGTGTACTCCGCATCATACTGTGCATCCGGGTCTGCCTCAAATACTTTATAGGGACGCTTGGAATGCTCTTCCATGTAAGCGATAGCTTTCTCATCCACAGGGAAAATGCCGTTCTTGCCGCCGGCTTCGATTGCCATGTTGGCGATGGTGAAACGGTCATCCATGGACAGATTGGCAATGCCGTCTCCCACGAATTCCATGGACTTGTACAGTGCTCCGTCCACGCCGATCATACCGATTATATGTAAGATCACGTCTTTACCGCTGACCCATTCGGAAGGTTTGCCGGTCAGGTTGAATTTGATGGCAGAAGGCACCTTGAACCATGCCTTACCGGTAGCCATACCGGCTGCCATATCCGTGCTTCCCACACCGGTGGAAAATGCACCCAGGGCGCCATACGTACAGGTATGGGAATCCGCACCGATGATCACATCTCCGGCTACGGTAAGTCCTTTCTCCGGAAGCAGGGCATGCTCGATACCCATCTCTCCCACTTCAAAATAATTCGTGATCTCATTGCGTCTTGCAAATTCACGGACACATTTGCAATGCTCCGCAGATTTAATATCCTTATTGGGAACAAAATGATCCGGTACCAGTGCGATCTTGTCCTTGTCAAACACTCCCTGCACCTTCATTTTATCCATCTCTTTGATTGCCACCGGGCTGGTGATATCATTGCCCAATACCAGGTCCAGCTGTGCCTCGATCAACTGTCCTGCCTGTACCTGCTCAAGCCCTGCTGCCCGGGCAAGTATCTTCTGTGTCATTGTCATTCCCATTGTCTGTTGCTCCTTTTTTCTTCTTGCTGTGCCTTACTGCACGTTCTTAATTGTAGCACACTCATTTCTAATTGAAAACATCCACATTTAACATATTTCTAAAGATTATTTTCCAGATGTGTCAGTACTTTAATAATAGGAACGATCAGTATCCCGCAGAAAAAGTTGCTGACACCATGGACGAAATCCCAAGGCAGACCGGTAATAATCCAGGCAACGGTTTTCTGAAAACTTAAGCCGTACAGCAAAGCCTGAGCCGGTGCATACAGTGTACCGAACAAAAATCCGTGGGCGGCACACAGCAGCATATAGACAAAAGGTCTGATCTTCGCAGGAACATTCTTCGGCAGCAGCATGGTTACTCCCCACAGTACGGTCCACAGATACAGATATGGAATCCACCAAGTAGCAAAGCCACAGAGGATGCCGTTCAATAAGACATACGTGTAAATCGGATACAGTGCTTTCTTACGATATACCACGGTAAACGCAATGGTAAAAACACCAAGGAGGTGGACATTTGGTGCCACCTCCATGATGATTTTGGAAGCATACATAAGTGCCCCCAGCATTGCGAAAACCGTCATTTCTCTGATTGTCAGTTTCCCGTTTTTCAACTGTTATTTCTCCACTTTAAAGGAATAAGTGTCTCCTGCAGTCACAGGTGTGGAATCCACACCTGTGACTGCATATTCGCCATTGATGTAAAATGCCCAGTAGGTCTGGTCTGTATCATAATCAGCAGTTATGCCGTTCACTGTCTTTACATAGAGACCGTAATCGCTCTCATCTCCTGCAATGATGCCAATCTCGGTCAGCGCATCCCCTACGTTCTCCTGGTCGGTATGAATGATGAAGCTGCTCTCTGCACCGTCTTTGTCTGTTACAGTCAGGGTAAATTCGGTATTGCCTTCACCTAAATTGCTGCCATCATCAAAGACACCTTCCGTCTGTGCCTGTGCAGTCTCCCGTATGCTGCCATTATCCGTATTTTTGTTGCTGCAGGCAGTCATTCCCACAGCCATGGATACTGCTAACAGCACTCCGCAGACTCTTACTTTCCATTCTCTTAACGCTAGTTTTTTCATAATAGTCTCTCCTCTTTTTTGTCTATTCAAAATGATTTTGGCATTATAGCAACGTCTTCCTCATAATATGATGCTAGGGTCAAAAGGTCTAAACCCACATGAGCTCGCTCATAAGTGGGGGAAAGACCTTTTGACCACGACATCATAAATATTGGATCATACACACCAATTCGCCATCTTCCACAGACACTTCCGCTTCCTTTCCCTGGAATTCATTACTGATTCCAATTGGAAAATCGTTAGTGATTATCCCATTTTGCATCTGATATTTCATTCCACGGATTGTTACACCCTTCGCTTCCTTCGTCAGGGCAAACAGTGAAAGTGTTCCTTCCAGCTCCTTGCGGAAATGTACAGCCTCATTCTGCACCACAAGAATCATTCCCGTACCGTCCACAAGATACCCCACAGCACCGTGATTTTTCAGATACAGAAGGCACTGAATATTCGCCAGCGTGTGGTCGAATCTTCCTCCGGTCGCAGCATAGATTCGGAAATCCTTATATCCCAATTCTATTCCTCTCTTGATTGCCGCCAGCATGTCCGTATCGTCCTTGCACTCCGGCAGACGACAAATCTTCTCCGGGACAGTCTGTTGTAGCTGTTCCACTGCCAGCTTCTCCTGCGCACTAACAGAATCAAAATCACCTATAATCAGGTCCGGTTCCACATTCAGGATAGCGCAATAGCTTAAGCCTCCATCCACTGCAATGACGTAGTCATCCTCCGCTACAGTAAGCTCTCCCATCGTAAGATCTCCTGCACCGATCAATATACATTTACCCATAAAGCTCTTCCTTCCTGAAATTCAATACCCGGCAGCGCCACATCTAAAGCGTTTTAGAAATCATTTTGACATGCACTATTGTACAATTTTCTTATTTACATTTCAAGGTATCGGCAGTATATTTGACATATGAATACCACATATTATGACAATCAGTCGTTGACCGCTGCAGAAATCCGCAGGCTGCAGACTTTGGAAATTCGATACCGGAATGCCGCCAGAGAAGTGTTCACAAATCGTGTGGAATACTACCACAGGCTCACTGGAGGGGACTATACCTCCATCACAATAAGAGATCAGAAAACCCGCTGGGGCAGCTGTTCTTCACGAGGGACTCTGTCCTTTAACTACCGTCTGATCTACGGTCCCGCAGGACCGTTGGATTATGTGGTGGTGCACGAGCTCTGCCACCTGACTCATATGAACCATTCCAGGGAATTCTGGGATATGGTAGAAAGTGTCATGCCTGATTACCGTATCTACAAACAGTGGTTACGGAATCATGGACACGAGCTGACTTTAGAAGAACATCTGCGCAGGCAGGGCATTCCTGTCAGACTCAGTTAATTCGTACTCCTCCCGCAATCCGTCAGCGATAACAAGTCATGCATGATAAAAGCGGTCTGTCCCTTCCGACAGACCGCTATCTTTTTGTAGTTATATTGTTACCAGTATTTCTCTTATCTGTTTTCGTTCACATAGATCTGTACACGGCTCTGGATGACTGAAGCCACATCCTGTGCACTCTTCTGTCCGGAGAAATAAGCCCCGGTCTCTTCTGTAATAATGTTCATGATGCTGTCATTATTATAAGCTGACTTATTCACACTCTCAATAAGTGCAACTACCTTGTCTACCTGCGCCTGAGTCAGCGTCGGCAACACAATGGGATCCCCATTGCTGTAGTAAACTTCATCATATTCTACTTTATTATTATTTTCATCCAGATTATAAGGCTTATTGACCGCTTCTGCTGCCAATGCATCTAAAGAACTCTTCATTACCGGAAGGTTATATTCCTGCGTCGATACGGTGTCCTGATAATCCTTAGTCAGATAATAACGTACGAACTGCCATGCACCATCTGTATTGGCCGACTTTGCAGAAATAGCAAAGGCTGTGCCATGATCCACCACGGAGCCATTGTCTCCATCTGTCGGGAATCCCACATAGCTGATATCCTCTCCAAAGGATCCATTCAATATATTGTTAACCTCACGGATTCCACTGATGGTCATTCCCGTTAAAAGCGTCCGGTTCTCACGATACTGGGAATCATAATCGTTCCAATAATCATCATCGTATTCAAATGTTTCCGGAAGTGTCTTGGCATATTCCAACAGGGAAATAAAATAATCCGAATTGAAATCACATTTGCCGGTAGATACATCAATAAAGCTGTTTCCGCAGAAGGTCATCACTGCATACAGGAATCCGTCTCTGGTCTGGTTACCGAAGATGCTGGTGCTGTCTGATACAGATGCAGCAATATTCTCCAATTCCTTCATTGTAATCGCTGTGCGGTCACCGAGCAGACTGGTCTTGCCCACATAGGTATACACATAAAAGCTGGGAATCACATAATATAGTTTTCCATCCACACGATATGCATCCCATACATTCTGCAGGTAGGTCTCTCCGGACAGCTCCTCATCCTGTTGGATCAGTTCATCTACATTGGCCAGAAGTCCCTTAGCTATATAGCTGTCCATCGGCATCTGAGAATTAACGATCAAAATATCCGGCATATTTCCGGAAATAATATCACTGTTTAATTGGGTCAGACCTGCCGACGTATCATCCATCGTATCATACTGGGTATAATCCTTGATGGCTATGCGATAATTTTCATTTGTTTTATTGAACTCGACTACCTTATTACGAATATCGTAAGTTAAATATTGACATCCAAGCGTGAGTGTCTGTTTATCCTTAATCTCTGCCGGATCCACGTAAGTGAATAATCCGCATACCGTTCTTCCCGCTGCATCATCATAATAAGAAGCAATAATGTGCTGCTCATCAATGATCAACATTGTACTGAAATTGGTTATGCTCAAGTCGGAATTGACAAAATCCATCATAACCGAACTCTCCTGCGTATCCGGATCATAGAGACATACCTGACCGCTTGTACAGATTGCAATTTTACCGTCAGTTCCCGGTGTCATCAGGTTCATACCGGACATTGCGAGCGTATCGGATAGCTGTTTTGCTTCGGATACACTTCCCGTGTTCAGATCGATATCCGCCAGATACATCTTGCTCATATCGGCAGTATCGTAATAGCATGCCATAATGACACCATTTTCCTTCACGGCAGACACCGATAAATTACTTAAAATGTTCTGTGCCTGTTCTCCACCCGGGATGCTCTTGCCATCCTCCAAAGTTCCATCCTTCTGAATCGTCATAATACGCTGGTTATCTCCCAGAATCAGGACATCTACGCTTCCATCTTCCATCGGCACCATCTGGCATACATAAGAATAACCACTGTCCGTCTGAAGTGGATCTATCTGGGTCTTCCACAAAAGATTGCCATCCAGATCCCATGCCATAACTGTATCTTCACTAATGTTTCCTTCGTCACTGCTGGATTTCGTGTAATTTCTGATACCATATAAAATGCCATCTACACTCATAGCGCAGCTGTTCACAGTCAATGACTCATAGTTATAACCGTCGATGTCTTCCGCGGATTCTGAATCTTCTGTTGTCTCTGTGTCTGCCGAAGTCTGTGCAGACTGTACAGGTTCCTCGTCCTCACCATACAATGTCAACGCGACTGTCTTCTGATCTGAGCCATCCAGATTCATACTTAATAACTGTGGTGCACTCAGGCTGTTGCTTCCTTCATAAGTAAGTGCATCGTATACCATATATACTTTGTCATTCTGCACCGTTGTATAACGTACCCACAAGTCATTGGAAGAACTGTCTGTCTCCAGTCTCTGCTCACTAAACACCCCCTCCTTGGACTCACTGTTTCCACCTGCCTGCGTTCCTGCACCGCCATTTGGGCCTGATGAGCTTCCGTTTTCTCCATCTCCAGCACCACATGCCGCCAGACTTATCATCATTGCACATGCGACGGTGATGCTAAGCCATTTTTGAATTTTCTTTTTCATCCTTTCTTCTCCTTTTTTTGTAAAATTCTCATAATGTTAAATTTGTCTAGTTTCTTGACTCTTAGCCGTTCTCCCCTTCTTTCCATTCTGTCACTGACACTCAGCCATACACTGCGGACAGTCCAGCTCTTATGCTTCCACCAGATAATAAGCAGTCCCAGAATAACCATAATTGCATATAGCATTAAGAATATCATAAGCAATGTAATTAATGCAACTATGTCTTCATAGCCTCTTGCTATGTTTTCCCAATAAGGATAGATAATTGCCTTGCCATTCATGGAACGCGTTCCGAACTCCAGAATCGTTTTCATCCGGTTCAACAGTGAATATCTGTTACTGTTCTCAACGACCTCTACATTTTTATCATCAACGCCAATATTTGCCTTTACCTTATCCAATGCAAATCCGCTGACGGGATTTGGCATTGTAATCTCATAATGATTAATTCCGTTATTTGTTCCCAAAGTGCTCAATGTTTCATAAGATACATACACCACGGTGGAATCCAGACCTGCCGCCTTCTCCATATGTCCCTGTGCCCGTTCCACCACACCGGTGATGATATGCGGGACATTGCCAATATCTACTGTCATTCCTACCACATCATTGGATCCAAAAAGCTGCCATGCAGCATCCTGGTCAATAATGCAATAATCTTGCATCAGATCATTTCCGGAAAAATAAGCACCTTTAATCAGTTTCAGTGGATGAAACAGGAAAAAATCACCTCCGACACCTATAGCATCCGCTTCCAGCGAATTTTTGCCATTACTCAGAGTAATTGTTCCATCTGCGCTATAAGCATCCACCCAAAGTCTTGCACCTGCATTGCCAGACTGTTCCTCGATGGATGCCTCCTTAAGCATATTTTCTAATGTGTACTCAAAGTTCAGAATTGTATCCGTAGTCACCTCGGCCTTAGGTGAAAAGAAGCAGCTCACCTGTGCCACATCACCATTCTCACTCCAACGGGAAGCCATCTGCTGGTCCTCCAGATTGCCGGTCAAGTGTTGAACCAACAATTGTAGCAGCAGACAAATGACCAACGTAAGCACTGCACTGCCCGCCAATATGCATTTCTTTTTATTTGGAATCCGTACCTGCAACATACTGTTTCATACTGCCTTCCGTTTTAATTACTATTTGCCAGACGAACTAGTTTTCCGGCTTCCACCGGTTTGGTAGAAGTCGTGATCACGTACTCATAACCATAGAGACCTCCGCTAACCGCCGACTGCGTATCATCACTGGCTAAAACCTCCACATCCACACGGGTAGCAACATAACGGTTACCCAGAGGGCTGCTCTTTGATTCAACGATCAAAATAAACTTGCCATTGTTGTCCTCACGGATTGCACTGTTAGGCACAGTCAGGTCATAATTCGCACTCTTCTGTCCTACAGATACATTCAAAGTCTGGCCTGCAGTAATATCATCGCCGGATACATCAAAGGTCAGAAGCTTTTTCTTACTCGGTTCTGCCGTATCCGGTTTAATGCTGGCCAGTGTAATATCAAGCCCACTGTAATTCCAGGAATTTACGACTTCCGCCTTATCACCGACCGCTACACGCTTTGCCTGCTCAGTTGTTACTGAGAAGCTCAATGTATAGCCTTTTCCTTCGGGCTGCATGGTAGCAAGTGCTGTATCTGCCTGCGTCTCATCTCCCGCTTTGACGGATACTGCCGTAATAGTTCCTGAAATTGGTGCTTCAATGCTGGCTCCAACAGCATTCTCCTGTAGTTTTGCAATTTCATCTCTCTGTTTCTTCAGACTGTCCAGTTGATAATCCAGATTCAATTCACTGGAAATATCCTTTAATAATTGTGTCTTGAAATCCTGTGCAGCTTTCAATTTCGTATTTCTACTGTCCAGTTCGTTCTTCCAGTTCTGTTTCTGTACTGTCAGGGAATTGGTCGAACTTTCCTTGCTATTCTGCTTCTCTGTCAATTTCTTATTAGCTTCCGCAAGTGCACTCACTTTATTATTGTATGCTGTCACTGCTGCCGAATCAGCATTAATCTGTGCCTGTTTTTCATCTATCAGGCGCTGATAAGTTGCACTGTTCATTTTAGCAACATTATAGTCATCTTCTGACACCTGATTAGAATATCCATCATTGTCGGATACCGATCTTATAATTCCCTCCTCATACTTAGCAATAGTATCATCACAGGCTGCTTTTGCAGTCTGCCATTCACTGATTTTATCTTTGGCTATTTTAACCCAGTCGTTGTTAAGTGCTGACTGTGCTTCTGCTACCTTTGCCTGTTCTGAGCTGGTATCCGGAGTTCCGCCGGCATCTACATTCACCTGAGCTGTCTCAAGCTGGTTAATAGCAGTCTGCGCCTCATCTACCTGTTTCTGCCACTTCGAAATCTCCGCTTCTGCAGCAACAATTCTGCTCTGATAATCAGCGACCGAGGATACCTGTCCCGTCTGTACGTTATTGTAAGCTGTATTGGAAATATCTCCGGACAACAGTGCAAGTTCAAAATCCAGCATAGCTTTGTCCAGTGCGTTTTGCGCATCTGTCAGTTCCTTGCTCTCCTTATCCTCCAACAGGAAAAGAACATCCCCCTTCTCCACCTTATCTCCGGCTTTCACCAGTACACTTGCGATGGTACGGGTCTCGCTGATTTTCACATTGTAGGGATCTCCACTCTCCACCGTACCGGTACCGCGGATCTTCGCCGTTATTGTGCCGGACTGCACATATTGTGTAGCCACCTCCGGCAGCGAATAATTCATAAATGTATTAGAGAAAAAAGTCAGTACCAGCATAACCGACAGGAAAATAATTGCCGCATTTTTCACCCAGTCTCGTTTCTTCTTACCACCGTTCTCGTTCATCTTCAGATTCCTCTCCTTATCACTGTTAATATAAAAGCATATGCCCGCGTTATCCCTTTACACCGCCCTGATAGGTAATGCCGTCTACCAGATATTCTTCTCCATATAAAAATACTAAAAGGCTGGGCACCATATATATTGTGGCCACAGCAAAGGCAAGTCCGATTTCTCCGGAATTGATCTTGCTCAGGAATACCGACAACGGATGCTTCTCCGTATCCGTCAGCAGGATCAGCGGCTGTTCCACCATATTCCAATAATCGATAAATATCAGTATCGCGGCTGAGCAGATAGCCCCTCTGCACAATGGCATACAGATTTTTCGATAAATCTGCCATTCACCGGCGCCATCTATCTGTGCTGCCTCCATGACGCCCACCGGAATCCTCTTCATATATTTTGTCAGCAGGTACACAGCAAATGGAGAAAAAATACCGGGAAGCCAGATCGCCCAATAGGTATTCAATGTCTTCATCCATTCCGCTACCAGGTAATTCGGAACCAGAGTCACTTGATAAGGCATCAGCATAAGGATTACATAAATAAAAAAAACAACGGATCTGAATTTTCCCTTATACCTGGCAAATCCATATGCTGCAAGAGATGCAACCAAAAGCTGGAACACCACAATAGGTCCGACCAGTATCACCGAGTTCCAGAATTTCAGCAGATAATCCGGACTTTTCAGAAGTACTGTCGCATATTGGCTGAAGGAGACCATATC
>CAVFMG010000077.1:0-13038 GCA_963623435.1 Odoribacter splanchnicus | reverse complement strand
GGTCTCCCAGATGCCGTGTTCTGCCTCCGCCTGGTCGATAAAGTGGATCAGATCCTGCGCCTGTTGTTCCGTGCCCACGATGGGCGCGATCTCTGTCTCGATGTTGGCGCGGATCATATGTATGGAGGGGCTGCTCGCCTTGATCTTAACGCCGAACTTATTGCCGTGGCGGATCAGTTCCGGCTTCTCCAGGGCGATATCTTCCCTGTCCGGGGTCACCACGCCGTATCCCTTGATCTTCACCATGGACAGGGCATCCTGCACCTTCGTATACTCTTTTTTCATCTCCGCCAGTTCCTTTAATTTATGCAGCAGCTGGTATTCATCCGCCACATCCTCTTCCAGCATTCCGGACAGCATCTCGTAATAATATTTGTCGTCGATCCCCACCTGCACCGGAACGATTCCGCTCCACAGCTGAATGGGATCCATTTTGCAGCTGCGTATATAATCCCCCTGCAGTTCCACCGGATGTCCCGCCACATCCCGGATCTTATCATAAGTGTTCATCAGTTCCCGGATCTGTTTTAACAGATCCTGTTTTACCACATGATCTGCCGGAAGCATATCCATCCATTTGGGAAAATAGAATTCCACTGCCGTCAGAGGGAATTCATATAAAATCTTTTTTAGGATCCGGTGGATGTCTTCCTTTTTCAACTGTTCACAATTCACCTGCATCACAGCCACATCATACTTATCACCGATCTCCTGTGTCACCTGTCTGGTCTCTTCGGAATAAGGTTTCTGACTGTTTACCAGTACTAAAAACGGCTTCCCTGATTTTTTCAGTGCCAGGATCGTCTTCTCCTCCGCTGACAAATAATTGCTCCTGGGAAGTTCTCCGATACTGCCATCCGTGGTGATCACCAGCCCGATGGTGGAATGGTCCCGCATGACCTTATCCGTGCCGATCTCCGCCGCCTGGGTAAAGGGAATCTCTTCCTCCGACCAAGGGGTCTTCACCATGCGCTCTGCATCCTCTTCCATGTGTCCCGCCGCACCGTCGATCATATAGCCCACACAGTCTATCAACCGCACCGATACTTCGATCTCGTCATTTAACCGCACCTTTGCCGCTTCGTTGGGGATGAATTTCGGCTCTGTGGTTGTGATGGTCTTCCCACCCGCGCTTTGGGGAAGTTCATCCTGCGCCCGCATTCTGGCATGCTCATCCTCCATATAAGGCAGCACCATTTCATCCATGAAGCGCTTGATGAAGGTGGATTTGCCGGTCCGCACCGGTCCCAATACCCCTATGTAGATCTCTCCTCCCGTTCTTTGTTGTATATCCCGATACAGATCGTATGTATTCACTGCATAGTCCATAAAATTACCTCCTGCCATTGGTGTTATATGTATATGCAGAAGGCATGCAATTATGAATGGACAATATAAAAACACGCTGCCCGCCTCCGGACAACGTGTTTTATGCTTTCATTATGTCAATTATGCCAGCATCATACGGTCGTTGGCAAATTCTCCGCCGCTGACTTCCTCGAACTTCGCCAGCAGATCCTTCACCTGCAGGTTCTTCTTCTCTTCTCCTGCCACATCGTAGATCACTTTGCCTTCGTGCATCATGATCAGACGGTTGCCATGGGCGATGGCATCTCTCATGTTATGGGTTACCATCATGGCGGTCAGCTGGTTCTCTGCAATGATCTTGTCACTGATCTCCAGTACCTTGGCTGCGGTCTTGGGATCCAGTGCTGCGGTATGCTCATCTAAGAGCAGAAGCTTCGGCTGCTTTAACGCTGCCATAAGCAGTGTGATTGCCTGGCGCTGTCCACCGGACAGAAGTCCTACTTTACTGGTCATACGGTCTTCCAGTCCCAGTCCAAGCGTCTGCAACTTCTCACGGAACAATTCTCTGTCCTCTCTGGAGACGCCCCAGCGAAGGGTTCTCTTCTCTCCACGTCGCAGTGCAATTGCCATATTCTCTTCGATATCCATGGTAGCGGCGGTTCCCGTCATGGGATCCTGGAATACTCTTCCCAGATATTTTGCTCTCTTGTGCTCCGGCAGGCTCGTAATATCCGTACCGTCGATGATAATTTTTCCGGAATCAATGGGCCATACACCGGCGATGGCATTCAGTGTGGTGGATTTGCCCGCACCGTTACCTCCGATGATGGTCACGAAATCTCCAGGATTTAAGTTCAGGTTTACTCCGTTTAATGCCACCTTCTCATTGATGGTTCCTCTGTTAAATACTTTATGTATATCCTGTATCTCCAATGCGTAAGCCATTACTTTGACGCTCCTTTCCGAAGTGTTCTCCTCTCCTTCATGTAAGGAATTGCCAAGAAAATGGCAACTACGATAGCGGAGAACAATTTCATATCCTCTGAAGGCATCTTCAGCCACAGTACGAACTGATATACCATGTAGTAGATGATAGCACCCAGAATTACCGACGCCAGAGTAAATGCGAAAGCTAGCTTTCTCTTGCTGACGAATTTACCGAAGAGTACCTCACCGATGATTACAGCTGCCAGGCCGATAACAATGGCACCGCGTCCCATATTAACATCTGAGGCCCCCTGGAACTGTCCGTATAGTGCACCACACAAACCTACCAGACCGTTGGAGATCATCAGTGCCAGCACTTTGATGAAGTTGGTATTGATGCCCTGAGCTCTAGCCATGTTGCCGTTACATCCCGTAGCACGGATAGCATGTCCCTGCTCTGTTCCGAAATACCAGTACATCACAGCAATCAGTGCCAGTAAAAATACAACCATTCCCAGGAAAAAGAACAGTCTGCTCGTAGAACCGTCCGTTACATAACGCAGGGATACTACCAGGGGATAATTATCTACGCTGACCGGCTGATTCGCCTTCCCCATGATATTCAGGTTAATGGAATACAGAGAGATCTGCGTCAGAATACCTGCCAGAATTCCGGGAATTCCCAATGCGGTATTCAACAGTCCCGTCACCATACCTGCCAATGCTCCCGCCAGGAATGCAATGGGCAGTGTTGCCAGAGGGGACACCCCGGCACGGATCAGCATAACAGATACCGCTGCTCCGGTAGCAATGGAGCCATCCACGGTCATATCCGCGAAATCCAATAGGCGGAAGGTGATATAAACTCCCAGTGCCATGACTCCCCAGATCATTCCCTGTGCTATGGATCCCGGCATTGCCCTGAACAGGGAAAGGGGATTCAGTGACATAAAGTAAGACATTTCTTTTTCCTCCTAAAACTTCCGATAGGGATACCGCTATCTGGCGCTATCCCTATCGAAGTATATTTTGTTACGTACTTAAATGAATGACTCGTTCCTTACTGGATTGCTACATAATCATCGGGAACGGTGATGCCCAGTTCCTCACAGATCTTCGCATTGTATTTCTTGGTAACGTTGGGAGCGTAACGAACATCCATGGTGGTGATGTCTGCGCCCTCAGCCAGAATCTCGTAAGCCATCTCGCCGGTAGCATATCCCAGATCATAGTAGCTGATGGATAAGGTTGCTACACCACAGCCGTTGCAGATACCTTCCTCACCTGCGATTACGGGGATCTTAGCGGGAGCTACGACGTTGTATACGGTCTCGGTTACGGATGCCAGAGTGTTATCGGTAGGAATATACAGAACATCGCACTCTCCTGCAGCTGCAGTCGTTACGGACTGTACTTCGTTGGTATCAGCGATAGCATACTCTTTATAAGCTATGCCGTCCTTGTCCAAAGCAGCCTCGAACAGTTGGATCTGATACAGGGAGTTTGCTTCTGCGGAACAATATAACAGACCAACCTGCTTTACATCCGGGAACAGCTCCTTTAACATAGCTTCCTGCTCTTCAATGGGAGCCAGATCGGAGGTGCCGGAGATATTTCTGCCGGTAGCACCGGACCAGTCGGAGATCTCCAGTGCGGTAGCATAGTCGGTTACGGAAGTACCTAAGATAGGAATCGTGGTGGTAGCTGCTGCTGCACTCTGTAAGGGAGAGGTAGCATTGGCAAGGATCAGATCTACACCGTCGGATACGAAACCGTTACAGATAGTTGCTGCGGTGGTCTGCTCACCCTGTGCATTCTGAAGATCAAATTTTACATTGTCACCAAGCTTTTCTTTTAAAGCATCCTGGAATCCCTGGGTAGCCGCATCCAGCGCCTCATGCTCTACCAGCTGGCAGATACCGATGTTATATACCTTGCCGTCTGTGGAAGCTGCTGCTTCACTCTGTGCTGCGCCGGTAGCTGCGCTCGATGCAGTTCCGTTGTCGGTGCTGCCACAGCCTGTCAGAACAGATGCTGCCATTACTGCGGTAAGTACTACAGATAATAATTTCTTTTTCATAATAATGCCCTCTTTTCTGCGAATCTTGCGATCTGCTTACTGTAATGCATAGACGCTTTAACTCATCAAAGCGTTGCACTGATAAATATCATAACCTATAAAAGGGCATTCGTCAATCAAAATTCATCGATGATTTGAATAATAATGATCTAATTTTTAGATGTTTTCTTTTTTCACCACTTCTCCGGGTCTCTTGAAGATATGTCCGGCGGGGATCACGCCTCTGACGCAGGATGTCGGATAGACATTGGAGTTACGTCCGATGACCGTTCCGGGATTCAGTACACTGTTGCAGCCCACTTCCACGTGGTCACCTAACATGGCGCCCATCTTCTTCAGACCGGTCTCGATCTTCTCTTCCCCGTTCTTTACAACGACCAGTGTCTTGTCACTCTTCACGTTGGAAGTGATGGAACCGGCTCCCATGTGAGACTTGAAACCTAAAACACTGTCACCTACGTAATTATAATGAGGCACCTGTACTTTGTTGAACAGGACTACATTTTTAAGCTCAGTGGAATTGCCGACTACGGCACCTTTTCCCACGATGGCATTGCCGCGGACAAATGCGCAGTGACGTACCTCCGCTTCTTCGTCAATGATCAACGGTCCGTTCAGGCAGGCAGTAGGTGCAACTTTGGCATTTTTTGCCACCCAGATGTCCTCGCCTCTTTTTTCGTAGATCTCTTCCGGCAGTCTCTTACCCAGCTCCAGAATGAAGTCGTGGATTCTGGGAAGTACCTCCCAGGGGTACTCTGCCTCAGTAAACAGGTCTGCTGCAATGGTTTCTGTCAGATCATACAGATTTGAGATTGTAATATTTTCCATGATATTTTCTCCTAATCTTTATTTTTATTCCTTATTTTTGGCATTGGATTGTTTTGTTTTCTTCTGGTAAAATTCTTCCGTTGCCTGGAACTGTCTCCAGAGCACGCCCTGATTGTTCAGTCCCCGCACGGCAACCGTTCTCCTGCCCACGAAATCCGTCAGCTTCCCCATGTACTCCTCCGGGGTGATCACACCGTCTGCCACCATGGTCAGTCCCTTCTCCCAGCTGGCTGTCAATGCCGGATTTAACAGCGGACGGATGGAATCCGATACCACATCGTAGATCATCTCTCCCATCTGGGTAGGGGTCAGCACCTGGGTCTTTTTATTCAGTGCCAGATACTCGATGTTCACCAGTTTTTTCAGGATCTCCGCTCTCGTGGCACTGGTGCCGATGCCGCTTCCCTTGATCTGCGCCCGGAGTTCTTCATCCTCGATGAACTGTCCCGCATTTTCCATGGTCAGGATAATACTTCCGGAAGTATACCGCTTGGGTGGAGAAGTCTCGCCCTCCTTGATCTCGTAGGAATCCTCTGATAAAGTATCTCCCTTTTTCAGGTGCATTAAGAGATTTGTAAGCTCCGCATCACACTTTTCGTCGGTACTTTCGCTCTCATTCTCTTTATCTTCCTTCGGCGCCGTATTCTCCTTTTTAAAAGAGAAGTTCGTCACCTTCAGATACCCTTCCTGCACCAGTACTTTAAAGCTGGCGAAAAAACTTTCTTCCTTCACCTTCAACGTCAGGGAGAACTTCTGGTAGACTGCCGGAGGATAGAAAATGCTTAAGAATCTCCGCACAATGACTTCATATACCTTTGCCGCCGTAGGGGCAAGTCCCGCCAGGTTATTCAGTCCCTGTCCCGTGGGGATGATGGCATAGTGGTCGGTGATCTGTTTGTCATTGACATAACGGGTCTTCGCAATATTTTTATAGGTTTCCTGCTCTAAAACCTCTTTTGCAAAAGGAGCTGCCAGCGCATAATTCCGGAGCCCACCGATGTTTTTATGGATCTCCTTTGCCACTGCCGTGGACAGGACTCTGGCATCCGTTCTGGGGTAGGTGGTCATCTTTTTCTCATATAATTCCTGCACGATCCTAAGGGTCTCATCCGGGCTGATCTTGAAGTATTTGGAACAGTCATTCTGTAACTCCGCCAGATTATATAAAAGCGGCGCATTCTTGTTCTCTTTTTTCTTCTCAATGCCGGTAACGGTCACCGGTCCCACAGGCTCTGCGCAAAGGTCTGCGATCAGATGCTCGGCATCTTCTTTTTTCTTGAAGCCGTTTTCTTTATACAATGCCGGGGAATTATAATATTTTGAACCTTCCACCGCTCTCCACTCTGCGGTGAAGGGCTTTTCCTGCAATTTAAAATTGCCGATTACCCGGTAGAAAGGAGTCTTTGTGAAGTTACGGATCTCCCGCTCTCTGTTCACGACCATGCCCAGAACGCAGGTCATGACACGACCTACGGAGATCACCGCCCGGTCTCTCTTCAGATAATCCTTTACCGTCCTGCCGTATTTCAAGGTCAGCGCCCTTGAGAAATTAATACCCATGAGGTAGTCTTCCTTAGCTCGCAGATAAGCGGCATTTCCCAGATTATCGTAGGCGGAGAGATCCTTGGCTTCCCGGATTCCGCGTAAGATTTCTTCCTCCGTCTGGGAATCGATCCACACGCGCTTCCGCTCCTTGCCATGAACGCCCGCCATCTGCTCCACCAGCCGGTAGATGTATTCTCCTTCCCGTCCGGAGTCGGTGCAGACATAGATCGTAGAGACATCCTCTCGATTTAACAGAGAGCTTACGATGTTATATTGTTTTTTGGCACTTTCAATGACTTCGTATTTGAAATCTTCCGGCAGAAAAGGCAGGGTATCAAAGCTCCACCTGCGGAACTTTTCATCGTACACTTCCGGATAACTCATGGTCACCAGATGTCCCACACACCAGGTAACAATGGCTTCTTCCGATTCCAGATAGCCGTCTTTAGAACGCATATTGTATTTTAAAGCGTTGGCAAACTCTCTCGCCACGCTGGGTTTCTCTGCAATAAATAAATTTTTACCCACGTATTACCGTCTTCCTGTTAAGCTTCTGCATCCAGCGTAAGGAAACGTACCTTTCCGGATATTTTCTCCGCCAGTGCACTCTCATAACCATTCTCACTAAATATTAAGATCTCCTCCGGTTCTGTCCGGATGCTTTTTAACGCTGCCTGCAGGGCAGCATAATCTTCCGCAGTATAACACATTGTGCCGGAATAATCCACTGCGATCTTCTCCCCAGAAGCAGTTTCACACAAAAAACAGATCCTTTCCTGATTTACCTTTTGAGGAGTCGTCTTACCGAATTTCGTCTGTAATATTTCCTGAAGCGAGCGCCTGTATGCCGATTTCACGAAATCACCGTAGTCCGGTCTGATATATTTCTCATAAAATGTTCTGCCGTCTTCTTTTCTCCAGGCATTATGATGCGGGAACAGAAAACGGAAATAAAACCGTATGAAAGAATTGCTGATCTCATAGATCCCGGGCAGCACCTTTTCCACCAGTTCCAGCTCCATCAGATTCTTCAGATAGACGCTGATCTTCGCCCGGGAAAATCCGGTACGGACATACATATCGTTCAGCTTGCCGTTCTTCTCCTCCGCTATCGTGGCAAGAATCGTATTGTAGACCGCGGTCTCCCGCAGTTCCTCCGACAGCCATCTGATCATCAGTTCCGGAAGGAAGCTGTTCTTCTCTAAAAACAGTGCCGTCAGATTCTCTTCCACGGAAGTTTCCGGATTTAACAGTTTCCATAATCCCGGCAATCCTCCCAGTACCGCATAGAGTTCTATGCTCTCCCGTAGGCTCCTTTCACGAAAGATCCGGCGCATTGCGGAAAACGGCAGTTCCTTCACTTTCAAAAATCCGCTGACGGAAAATGCCAGATTTCCTACCTTGGAGATCATGCTGTTCTCCACCCAGCCGGAAGCATAGGTGGACAGGATCACTAAAAGAGAACGCTCCCTGTGCTCCTTTAAATAACGGATCAGTTCCTGTAAAAAAGAGATATCGCTCTTTAACAGATACTGGAAGTTCTCCAAGATCAGTACCTGCTTGGTTCCGTCTTCCCCGGTCAGGCACTGAAACACCTCTTCCCAGGACGGGTATTCCGGGAGAATTTTCCCCTGTGCTGCAAGTTCCTGTCCCCACTGGTAACGCTGCTCTCTGGGAGAACAATTCGGTGCGATATAGTGCAGTGTCTGTTTTTCTTCCGTAAAAGCGGTTAAGAGAGCCGTCTTGCCAACGCCTCTCTGTCCATAGACTACCAGGATCTGACTTCCCGGTCTCTTATAATGATTTTCCAAAAAAGCTGTTTCCTGTTCCCTTCCAGTTAACATGGCAGCCTCATTCTTTCTACAGCAACAGATCAGTAGATCTTCTGTAACAGTTGTTCGATCTCCTCCTGGGACAACGGCTTTCCGAACAGATATCCCTGAATAATATCACAGCCGATGGCACGCAGATATTTGTACTGCTGTTCTTCCTCCACGCCCTCCGCAATGGATTCAAATCCTAAGGATTTCACCATGCTGACGATGGACTCCGTGATGATTCGGGTAGCGGAATCCGTAAGCAGCGTATCCGTAAAGGATTTATCGATCTTCAGTGTATTGATGGGCAGTTTCTTTAAATAAGACAGGGAAGAAAATCCTGTTCCGAAATCATCTAAGGAAATGCGGATGCCGTACTCCTTTAACAGCTGCATCTTCTCCGTCACCGCCCGGAAATCATCGATCAGTATGCTCTCTGTGATCTCCAGCTCGATCTCCTCCGGAGATACCTCATACTTCCGGATGATATTTAACAGGGAATCCACAAAATCTTCCTTCTGGTACTGCAGTGCGGAAATGTTCACGGATAATACAAACGGAACACCGTAACGGTTCCTCCATTCGGAAAAGGTCCGAATACTCTGCTCCAGTACCCAGTTGCCGATGGGTATAATCGTACCGTTTTTCTCCGCAATGGGAATGAACTTCGCCGGGCTGATCATCTTCCCGTTTCCATCCTTCCAGCGAATCAGCGCCTCCACACCGCGCAGCTTCTGATTTCCCGCATAGTACTGGGGCTGATAATACAGAATAAAGTTATGGTCAAATACCGCTTCTTTTAATTTGCTGTCCAGTTCCACATTTTTCAGGAAATCATTCAGGATTGGAGTATCGAAATACTGGATCCGGTTCTTGCCCATGGACTTGCCCTTGAACATGACGATCTCGGCGCAGTTGATCAGCTCCAGTGCGGAAGTCGCCGCTTCCGGATACTCCGCAACACCTACGCTTACGGTAATGTTCAATACCTGTCCGCCCACCAGATAGAAAGGTTCTCTGGTGCGCTTCACGATCTCCTTGTGGATATGTTCCACACTTCTGTCACCGCAGGGATCATAGATTGCCATGCAGTAGACATCACTGGTCAGATGGCAGACGATCACATCGTCACTGTTGAATTCCTTTAAGAAAGATCCGAACTGCTGTACCAGCTCGTCTCCCACTACGATTCCCAGTCCGTCGTTGACCTTACGGAAATCGTCAATATCGATGACCAGCACGCTGACCAGCCGGTTATCTTCCTTCGCGCGCCGCAGGTACTCCGTCAGGAGCCGTACAAAATAGTTCCGGTTGTACAGTCCCGTAAGCCCGTCGTAATACGCCATATAGAGAAGTTCTTCGTTCTGCGTCTTCTGTTTTGTGATATTCTGTACCACAATAATCTGATCCGCAGGTCTGCCGTCCTCATAGAATATCCTGCTGGAAAACTGCAGCCAGGTCTTTTTCACCTTCTGCATACATTCCACAGAAGAAGTCTCCTGACCGCCCTTTTCCAAAAACAGCATATCCCGCAGCGGCAGCACATATGGCTCATCCACCATCTCTAAAAGTTTGGTAAAATCCCGTCTGTCGCGAATCTGGAAATCAAAGAAATCTTCCCATTTTCCAAGCGTCGTGACGGTATTCTTCTCAAAAGAATAGTAGATATAAGCATAATCCATCGTATCGCACAAAAGACGGTACATTCTCTCCCTGGCGCTCAATTTTTGATTCATTGCGCGCATTAGATCCAGCTGATAGCGTAACTCGTTCATAACCCCACTCACCCTTTATTTTTTGGTGATATAACCCTGTGCTTTCAAAAGTTCTGCGCAAAGCAATGCTCCCCCAGCTGCTCCACGTAAGGTGTTGTGCGACAAACCTACGAACTTATAATCATATACGGTATCTTCTCTCAGACGACCTACGCTGATACCCATGCCATTCTCGAAATCCACATCCAGAGCTACCTGAGGTCTGTTGTCCTCCTCCAGATACTGGATGAACTGCTTCGGAGCGCTGGGAAGTCCCAGTCTCTGAGGCTCACCGCTGAAAGAAGTCAGCTTCTCGATCAGCTGTTCCTTGGTTGGTTTCTTGCGGAATTTTACGAATACCGCTGCGGTATGTCCGTTCAGAACCGGAACACGGATACACTGGCAGGTGATCACGGGAGAAGTTGCGGGAACGATCTTGTCGCCTTCGACCTTACCCCAGATACGTAAGGGCTCTTTCTCACTCTTCTCTTCCTCCCCGCCGATGTAAGGAATGATATTGCCTACCATCTCGGGCCAGTCCTTAAAGGTCTTGCCTGCGCCGGAGATTGCCTGATAGGTAGTAGCTACTACTTCGTAGGGCTCGAATTCTTTCCATGCGGTCAGAACCGGTGCATAGCTCTGAATGGAGCAATTAGGCTTTACTGCGATAAATCCTCTGGTGGTTCCCAGTCTCTTCTTCTGCGCTTCAATGATCTGGAAATGCTCGGGATTGATCTCAGGTACTACCATTGGAACATCGGGAGTCCATCTGTGGGCACTGTTATTGGATACTACAGGGGTCTCTGTCTTGGCATAAGCTTCTTCGATTGCCTTGATCTCATCCTTGGACATATCTACGGCACTGAATACGAAGTCTACCTGTGCAGCTACTTTTTCCACTTCATTGACATTCATGACGATCAGCTTCTTCACAGCTTCAGGCATGGGAGTGGTCATCTTCCAACGGTCACCCACTGCATCCTCATAAGTCTTGCCTGCGGAACGGGGGCTGGCTGCGATCGTCGTTACCTCGAACCAGGGATGGTTCTCTAACAGAGAGATGAATCTCTGACCTACCATACCGGTTCCGCCCAGGATACCTACACGTAATTTTTCACTCATTTTTTCATTTCCTCCTCATCTTTGTGCGTTTTATTTTATCTGCAAAGACCTGCGACTCTTCCTACTGTGGAAGACGGTCTTCCAAAGATTGCTGATATTCTTCTATGGCATCGTTTTTCAGATACTCTTTGTTCTTCTCAATGACCTGTTTCATCATTTCCGCGCCCGGTGCACCGACGGTCAGTCGCTTCTCCACGCAGGTCTTCAGTGAGATGGCATCATAGATATCTTCGCCGAACTTATCACTGATGGAACGCAGTTCCTCTAAGCTTAAGGCATCAATAGAGGTGTCCTTCTCAATGCAGTACAATACCAGTCTGCCGATAATACCGTGAGCATCCCGAAAAGGTACGCCCTTGCCTACCAGATAATCTGCGGCATCGGTAGCGTTGGTAAATCCGTTCATGGCACTCTTCGCCATACGGTCCTTGCGGAACTTCATGGTCTTAATCATGCCGGTAAATAAGGTAATGCAGTCTGCCGCGGTATCCATGGCATCAAATGCCATCTCCTTGTCTTCCTGCATGTCTTTATTGTAAGCTAAGGGCAATCCCTTCATGGTGGTAAGTAACGCCACAAGGGCACCGTAGACTCTTCCGGTCTTGCCTCTTACCAGCTCTGCAATATCGGGATTCTTCTTCTGGGGCATGATGCTGCTTCCGGTGGAATAAGCATCATCCAGCTCTACAAACTGGTATTCATTCGAATTCCAGATGATGATCTCTTCGCTGAAACGGCTTAAATGCATCATGATCGTAGAAAGTGCGGAAAGGAACTCGATCAGATAATCTCTGTCCGCCACGGAATCGATACTGTTTAATGTCGGTCCCTCGAAACGAAGAAGTCTTGCAGTATACTCACGATCCAAAGGATACGTAGTACCTGCCAGTGCTCCGGCTCCCAAAGGACAATAATTCATGCGCTTATAAATATCTGCCAGACGCTGTCTGTCTCTTTTGAACATTTCAAAATAGGCACCGTAGTGATGCGCCAGGGTAATGGGCTGTGCCTTCTGTAAATGGGTGAATCCCGGCATATAGGTCTCTAAATTATTCTCCATGGTGTCCAAAATGACTTCCAGAAGCGTTTTTAACAATCCGTCGGTCTCTGCCACTCTCGCTCTGGTATAGAGACGCATGTCCAGTGCCACCTGGTCATTACGGCTCCTGCCGGTATGAAGCTTTTTACCCGCATCACCGATCCGGTCGATCAGTGTCGCTTCCACGAAGCTGTGAATGTCTTCCTGGGTCTCATCGATCGCCAGGGTTCCGTCATCCACATCCTCCAAAATACCGGTCAGTCCCTCGACGATACTTTTTCTCTCCTCTTCGGTGAGGATCCCCTGCTTTGCCAGCATGGTAGCATGTACGATACTGCCAGTGACATCTTCATGAAACAATCTTTTATCAAATGTTATAGACGCATTGAAATCAAATACCAGCTGATCGGTCTGTTTCGTAAAACGTCCTCCCCATAACTGTGCCATGGCCATTCTCCCATCTTTTTACGTTGGTCGTCTATCAGGTAAATTTTCTCATAGACATTGATTGCAATTAATCATATCACAAACGACACTTTAATGCAATACAGTGAATTTCATCACAGCGTTGAAAGGTAAATTCGTTTTGCCGCCTGCCTATGCGAGAAAATTAGACAT
>CAVFMG010000076.1:0-13063 GCA_963623435.1 Odoribacter splanchnicus | reverse complement strand
ACCATAAGGAACTTGTAATGGCAAGCAGAGAAAATGTCGCAAAAGAATTCAAAAGTTTTACTTTCCCGGCGTTTTGGGGTAAGATAAGTGACATAAGACTATTGGTCAATCGTTAGAAAGGAAGGTTTTATTATGAAATTTCAGGACATGCCTTACGAGAGAATAGATTTTACCAAGGTGCAGGAGGAGATGGGCGAGCTGATCCGGGAGCTGGATGCGGCGAAGAGCGGTGAGGAGCAGTTCGAGGTGCATAAAAAGTATTATGCGCTGACGGACCGAGTCATGACGCTGATGACGATCGCGAATATCCGCTTCGATATCGATACTTCCGATAAATTCTACGAGAAAGAGCACAAATATTACGATGAACAGGGACCGGTGTTCAGCAATCTGGTGCTGGCTTATCAGAAGAAATTGTTCGATTCTCCCTACAGAGCCTATTTGGAGGAGAAGATCGGTCCGGTAGCCTTCAAGAACATGGAACTGGCACAGAAGTCCATGAGCGAAGCGCTGATCCCGCTGATGCAGGAAGAGAATTCCCTGACCATGGAATATGACAAGCTTATTGCCGGCGCGAAGATCGATTTCGACGGCAAGGAACTGAACCTGTCCCTGCTTCGCCCCTATCTGGTAAGTTCCAATCGCAATGTCCGCAGACAGGCATGGGAGAAAATGAGCGCCTTTTTCTTGGAAAATGCACAGCAGCTGGATACCATCTACGATAAACTGGTGAAAAACCGTACCGCGCAGGCCAGAGCCATGGGATACGAGAACTATCTGGAACTGGGTTATTACCGGATGAACCGTAACTGCTACGGCAAAAAAGATGTCGAGGCTTTCCGCAAACAGATCAAGGAATATTTCGTACCTTTTGCAGAAAGACTGCACGACCGCAGAAGACAGCGCCTGGGTCTTGAGAAGCTCAGCTATATCGACGAGCAGGTATATTTCAAGGATGGCAATCCGGCGCCCACCGGAACTCCCGAAGAGATTATGGCAGCGGGACAGAAAATGTACCGCGAGCTGTCCCCGGAGACTGCGGAATTTTTTGATTTCATGATGGAAAATCAGCTGTTTGACGTCCTGGGACGCAAGACCAAGAAGGCAGGCGGCTATATGACCTATCTGCCTCTGTACCATGCACCGTTTATTTTCGCCAACTTCAACGGTACCAGCGGCGACGTGGATGTCATTACCCACGAGTGCGGTCACGCTTTTCAGGGATATCTGTCCGGCACGGATCCCATCAGAGAGCATGCGGACATCGGTATGGAGACCGCGGAGATCCACTCCATGTCCATGGAATTTTTCACGGAGAAATGGATGAATCTGTTCTTCGGTGACCGGGCGCAGGACTACGTGGAGATGCATTTGGAGGACGCAGCGGCATTTATCCCCTACGGCTGTATGGTGGATGAGTTCCAGCATATCGTCTATGAGAATCCGGAGATGACTCCTGCGGAGAGAAAACAGGCATGGAGCCGTCTGGAGCGGGAGTACAAGCCCCATCTGGACTACGAGGGAGATCCTTTCTTCGGACAGGGCGGTTTCTGGCAGAAGCAGCTGCATATTTACGACTATCCTCTGTATTATATTGATTACTGCTTGGCACAGACCTGCGCATTGCAGTATAAGGTGAAGATGGATGCCGATTTCGAAGAGGCGTGGAAGAGCTATCTGAAGCTGTGCAGACTGTCCGCCAGCGATTTCTACACCAATATGATCAAAGAGGTCGGACTGGACAGTCCTTTTGAGCCCGGATGCGTGAAAAATATCGTGGAAAAACTTGAAAAATATGTGAAATAGCTTTCTTTTTCCGCTAAAATACGGTAAAATAAAGAGTCATTGGACTTAAGACGCTAGGAAGGAGACATGTAAGCGATGTCTAAGAATGGAAAAGTTACAGAAAATAAGGAACAAAAAGAACAAACAGAACAGAAGGTCATGACCAAATATGACCGTAAGATGCAGAAGCGTAAAGAGGAGAAGGAAAAGGAGAAAAAGGAAGAGCGTATCAGCACGATACTCGGAATCGTATTCCTCGTGGCTCTGGTATGCCTGGTGGCATCTTTCCCGATCCGCACCTATCTGGCAACCCATGAGACTTATGTTGTAATCAATGGGGAGAAGGTAAATAAGGTAGAGTTTGACTATGTCTACAATACCACCAAGAACAACTACATTTCCCAGTATGGAAGCTATTTAACCTATTTTGGACTGGATACCAGCAAGGATTTGTCCACCCAGATGTATTCCGATACTCTGACCTGGCAGGATTACTTTGAGCAGAATGCCGTAGAGAGCCTGAAGCAGAATAAGGCACTGATGGCAGAAGCCAAGGCAGACGGATTTACTTACGATACCACAGAGGAGTACAATACTTTCAAGGAGACCGTTAAGACCTCCGCTGCATCCGCAGGCGTATCCGAGAAGGAATATGTGCGTTCCATCTATGGTGATTATGCAACCATGGGGCGTATCGAAGAATATGTGAAGAATGACATGGTCATGAACGCATTTTATAAGAAGCTGCAGGAGGATAACGCTCCCAGCGATGACGAGATTCAGAACTACTATGAGGAAAATAAGGCAACCTACGATTCTGTAGACTACCGCCTGACCACCATCAATGCAGAGCTGCCTACAGAGCCTACTGAACTGGCAGATCCCGTAGAAGCTACTCCGGCTCCCGATACTACTACCGACGGAACCGCAACCTCTGATACAACATCTACCGATACCACCTACGAGCCTTCCGATGCTGAGATCGCCAAGGCAATGGAAGATGCCAAGGTGCTGGCTGACGAAGCAGAGCAGACGGTAGCAAAAGACGGTGATGCACATGAGAACGAGAAGAAATCTTCCGTGAACTACCTGATCTCCGACTGGCTGTTTGATGATGCCAGAAAGGCAGGAGATACCACCATCATTACTAACGACAACAGCCACTGCTACTACGTTGTAGCATTTGAGCAGAGATATCTGGATGAGACCCCTTCCGCAGATGTACGCGTGATCATCCCAACCGAGGATAAGTCCGGGGAAGAGATCCTGGATGAGTGGAAGAGCGGCGCAGCTACTGAGGACAGCTTCGCAGAGCTGTGCAAGAAGTATACACAGGATACATCTGCAGTAGATAACGGCGGATTGTTCGAGCAGGTGACCAAGAGCGGTATGACAGAGGAACTGAGTAGCTGGATCTTCGACAGCAGCCGTCAGGCGGGAGACACTGTGTCCATTACAGTGAATGATACCACCTATGTACTTTACTACATCGGACAGGATCAGCCCGAGTGGAAGATCAACATCAAGAGCACGCTGGTATCCGATGCGATGACTCAGCATATGCAGGATATCACCGCAGATGTAACCGTAGAGGATCCCAAGGGTAAGCTGAATTACCTGAAGGTGCAGGCTGAGGAATCCGCTGCTGCTGAAACTGAGACCGCAACAGCAGAGACCCAGGAGATCACCGAGGAGCAGACCGCTGCTACCGAAGAGACCGCAACACAGGCACAGTAAGCTTGCTCAGGAACAGAACATAGACAACAGACAAGTACCTGTTTCACTGCGCAAGCAGAAGAGACAGGTACTGTTAAGTTATAGGAGAGAGAACATGCAGGAAAAGGTCCTAGTATTGGATATTGACGGAACACTGACCAACTCAAAAAAAGAGATCACGGAAGCCACGAAGAGAGGAATCTGGAATATTTTGCAGCACGGACATAAGGTGATCCTGGCTTCCGGTCGTCCCACTCCCGGCATGCGGGGCTGTGAGGAAGAACTGGAATTGAAAAAATACGGTGGCTACCTCCTGTCTTTTAACGGCGCACGTATCATGGAATGCAAGACCGGAGAAGTGGTGTATCAGAAGACACTGCCTCTGTCCATCGTGCCTGGCTTGTATGAATTCGCCAAGGCAAACGGCTGCGGTCTGATCACCTATCAGGGCGAAGGCGTGATCTCCGCTTTTGAACCGGACAAGTATGTGCAGCTGGAGGCAAAGATCAATAAGATCCCCATTAAGGTCGTGCCGGATTTCGTAAATTATGTGGATTTCGACATCAACAAATGCCTTATGACGGCACCGGAGGAGATTGCCCCTGCGCTGGAAAAACAGCTGCAGGAAAAGTACAGTGATGTGGCAAGCATCTACCGTTCCGAGCCCTATTTCATCGAGATCATGCCCAAGGATGTGAACAAGGCGACTTCCCTGGATCACATGCTGGAGGGGATGGGACTGACCAGAGAGAATGCCATCTGCTGTGGCGACGGCTACAACGACATCTCCATGATCGAATATGCCGGAACCGGCGTGGCAATGGGCAACGCCCAGCCTGCCGTGAAGGAAGCAGCGGATTACATTACCGGTACCAACGACGAAGACGGACTGGTGGAAGTTATCGATAAATTCATTATGAATCCCGAGGACTGAGCTGAAGAAAGAGAATGGAACGAGAATAGAATAAGAGTGAAATAGCAAGGAAATAGGAATGAAAGGGAAGTATGATTCAGATACAGATACCCGATAAAGCAAAATACATCATAGACACCATACAGAATGCCGGATTTGAAGCTTATGTGGTAGGCGGCTGCGTGCGGGATTCCATCCTGGAGAGACGTCCGGAGGACTGGGACATCACCACTTCCGCCAGACCTGAGCAGGTAAAGGCACTGTTCCGCCGCACCATCGACACCGGCATTCAGCACGGCACGGTAACCGTCATGCTGGACAAGGAGGGCTTTGAGGTCACCACATACCGTGTGGACGGAAAATACGAGGACAGCAGACATCCGAAAGCGGTCACTTTTACCCCGAACCTGGAGGAAGACCTAAAACGCCGGGACTTCACCATCAATGCTATGGCATATAATGAAACCGAAGGTCTGATCGACATCTTCGGCGGATTAAAAGACATCGAGGCGAAGATGATCCGCTGCGTGGGCAACCCGGAAGAGCGATTTGGTGAGGATGCCCTGCGTATCATGCGTGCCATCCGTTTCTCGGCTCAGTTAGGCTACGAGATCCACGAAGATACCGAGGCGGCAATCCGGAAGCTGGCACCCTCTCTGCAGAAGATCAGCGCAGAGCGCATCCAGGTGGAACTGACCAAATTATTGATCTCTCCCCATCCCGACACGCTGAGAGATGCTTATGACATGGGTGTCACGAAGGTGATCCTACCGGAATTCGATGCCATGATGGAGACTCCGCAGAAGCATAAGCATCATAAATACAACGTAGGAGAGCATACCTTACATGCACTCATGGAGATTGCACCGGAGAAGGATCTGCGCTATACCATGCTGCTCCATGACATCGGCAAGCCTGCGACATTGAACGTGGATGAGGACGGAACCACCCATTTCCACGGACATCCGGCGGTAGGAGAAGAGATGGCGCGGAAGATTCTGCGCAGACTCCGTTTTGATAATGATACCGTTGCGGTGGTTACACGTCTGGTACGGTATCACGATTACGGCAACAACGTGACGCCGGATCTGCGGATTGTGCGCCGGGCGGTGAATAAGATCGGAGAAGACATTTTCCCGTTACTGTTCCCGGTGAGACGGGCGGATATTCTGGCGCAGAGTGATTACATGCGGACAGAGAAGCTGGAGAACCTGGAACTCTGGAAGCAGTTATATGAAGAAATGCTGGAGAAGAAGCAGTGCGTATCCTTGAAAACACTGGCAGTCACCGGCAGAGACCTCATTGATATGGGCATGAAGCCCGGCAGAGAATTGGGCGATATGCTGCAGAAACTACTGGAGGCAGTGCTGGAGCATCCTGAACTGAATACCAGGGAACGGTTATTGAAAATGGCTGGCGAACTGACAGCCGGCAAAGAGTGAGCATACTTTGAAAACTTCTCTCATAAGATAGCGTAGGAACCGGAAAACGGTTAAGTACGTATCTTAGGAGGGGTTGTAAGTGAATGACAGAGCGGTGGCACTGCTGGAGCAGTATGAGATAGAGGTATTGCGTACCCGAAAAGGACGGGGAGCGATTCTGTGCGATACACAGCAGGGCTGCCTGATCTTCAAGGAATATACAGGACGCGAGGAACAGCTACGCCTGCAGGACCAGGTGTTAAAGCATCTGGAAGAGTGTGGGAATATCTCTGCGGAGAGACTGCTTGTCACCGGGGAGGGAGCATTGTCGGTCACGGACAGAGACGGTGTCAGATATATTCTGAAGACCTGGTGGGAAGGCAGAGAATGCAACATCCGCGACAGGGGAGAATGCCTGGAAGCCATGCGGCTGTTGGCAAGACTTCACAGGAATCTGGAATTTACCCCTGTTTTTCAGGAGACGGAGGATCAGCCGGCACCGAAGATCGAGCGGTATCTTCCCAGTAAAGATTATGAAAAGCATAACAGAGAGCTCAAACGCGCCCGGAAATTCTTAAAGCAGCGAAGCCAGAAGACCTGGTTCGAGATCCGCCTTGCAGCCGTGCTGGATCCTTTTTTGGAAGAAGCAGAGAGGGTCAGCAGTGAATGGAAGGCGTTGGAAGAGAAAAACAGCGATGCAAAAGATCCTGAAGTAAACGTAAGCTTTTGCCACGGCGATTATCAGTATCATAATATATTACGGCAGGACAGGGGCTTTTTCCTGGTGAATTTTGAAAAATGCCAGGCGGACGGTCCGGTGCGGGATTTGTATCACATCCTGCGGAAATTATTGGAAAAAAGTGAATGGGACAGCAGCCTGGGAATTGGACTGCTGGAAGCCTATGAGAAAGTCAGACCACTTACTCTTACGGAGAGGCGGGATCTGTATTACCGTCTGTCTTATCCGGAGAAATTGTGGAAGATCGTTAATTTCTACTATAATTCGGGGAAGGCGTGGATACCGGAGAAAAACCGGGAAAAACTGGAGCATCTGTTAGAACAGGAAGCTGCCAGAAAGCGATTCCTGCGGATCATGGAGCCGTAAGGCACCGGGAAGGAACAAAAGCATGAACGTAAGATACGGGAAGAAAAAAATAGCATGTATTTTGCTTATGACAGTATTGTCAGTAGTGACCGGATGCGGACAGACAGCGTCCGGGGGAACCGAACAGAATGCAGCGAACCCGGCACAGGCGACGGAATCCGACAGAATCGATACCGGTTTCGTGGTGACGAATCCGGACAGCTATGATTCGGCGGATACCGCGGTACTGGTGGATATCAACAGTGTTGACAATACTGTCACATTACTAAACCTGGATCTTGAGAAGCAATATACCCTGTCTATGGACGGCACGACGCGTTTTGCCGACAAATACGGTAAGGCAATTTCCTTAGAGCAGCTGGGTGAGGGCGATATCGTAGATGTGACATTTTTGAAGATAAAGAAGCATCTGACGACCATGCAGCTGTCCCAAACGGCATGGCAGTATGATAATGTAGAACGATATGAATTGAATACCGTGCGTAATGAGGTGACCATCGGCGGAGAGGTATTCAAATTATCCCGGGATACCCGGTATTTTTCCCAGGGGCACAGCATTGAGGAGATGGATCTCAATCCTTCCGATATTCTGACTTTTCAGGGGATAGACACTACGGTGCGCAGTGTAACGGTGGAGAAGGGGCACGGGTATCTCCGTCTGGTCAATGATGAGAACTTTATCGGTGGATGGCTGGAGATTGGTCAGACGCAGATCGTACGGATCACGGAGGACATGCTGGTGACGGTACCGGAGGGCAGTTATCAAGTGGACATCAGCTATAACGGCGGAGGCGGCACGAAGAACGTGGTGATCAACCGCAACGAGGAGACTACGCTGGATATTGGAGATCTTGAAGTCGCAGAAGCACAATACGGCATGGTGCTGTTCTCCATGAATCCTTCCGGCGCGGAGCTGTATATCGACGGCAGCCAGGTGGATCCTTCCCAGCCGATTACGCTGGAATACGGCATTCATCAGATCATAGCGAAAGCGGATGGTTATAAGTCACTGACCCAGTACCTGCGGGTAGCCCAGGAGTCCGCCGGTGTGGATGTAGAACTGGACAAGGTGGATTCCGACAGTGATGAGAGCACGGACAGTTCGTCCTCCTCTACCTCGTCCACTGCGACTTCCACTACATCGGATACCACGACGACCTATTACCGGGTACATATCGATTCGCCGGAGAATGTGGAAGTATATCTCGACGGTAACTACGTGGGAATCTCTCCCTGCAGCTTTAAAAAGACTTCGGGAAGCCACGTAATCACTCTGCGCAAGACCGGATATGAGACTAGAAGTTATACGGTACAGGTGGATGAAGAGGCGAAGGATGTGTCCTATTCCTTCGTGGATCTGGTAACGAGTACATCGGCATCGGAATAATTATTCCAAAGGCGTGAGAAATGCCGTAAATATGCGGAAATGCCTTGACAAAAGGGATAAAAACAGATATATATATGTATAGACGTTTCAAAAGAACTATTTTCGAGCGTAAATTTAATCACGAAAACTCATTACAGGAGGAGTTCAATATGAACAAAACAGAATTAGTTGCAGCTATGGCTGATCAGGCTGGTCTTTCCAAGAAGGACGCAGAGAAGGCATTAAAGGCTTTCACCGATGTTGTTGCTGAAGAGTTAAAGAAGGATGGTAAGGTTCAGTTAGTTGGCTTCGGTACTTTCGAAGTATCCAGCAGAGCAGCCAGAGAGGGTAGAAATCCTCAGAGCGGCAAGCCTATGAAGATTGCTGCTTCCAAGGCTCCTAAGTTCAAGGCTGGTAAGGCATTAAAGGATATGCTGAACGCTTAATAGAAGCTGAATTTTCAGAGACTCGAGAGGACAACCTTTCGGGTCTCTTTTGTATCTGTGAGGAAATAAGAGGACGGAATCATGAGATTAGATAAATATTTAAAAGTATCCCGACTGATCAAGCGCCGTACTGTGGCGAACGAAGCCTGCGACAGCGGCAGAGTGCTGATCAACGACAAGCCCGCGAAGGCATCCGCCAACGTAAAAGAGGGCGATATCATCACCATTTCTTTCGGTAACAAAGAGGTGAAAGTGGAAGTTTTGGATGTGCAGGAGACCGTGAAAAAAGAAGAAGCCAAAGAACTTTTCCGCTATGTTTAAATTACGTATAATTTCCCATGCTCTCCCATAAGATAAATTGTAACTATTCAGAGCCATGCAAAACTGCAATCTGCGAATGCTTGCATTCTGGCAGATAAGCAGTTTTATATGGCGAAGTAACCACATGAGCAAAAATTAAGCCTCGCAGAGGCGATTTTGCGAATGGGGTTCTGAATAGTTACGATAAATTATAAGGGAACAAATGGGAGGCAGTATGGAAGATTTGAATACAGCAGGGCGCATGCATAAAATAGCAATAACGAACCGCCGGACCTGTACGGTGAACGGGGTCAACGATGTGCTGTCTTTTGATCTGCGGGAGATCGTGTTGGAGACGGAGCAGGGAATGCTGATGATTCGCGGGAATGAGCTCCATGTGAACCGCCTGACCCTGGACAAAGGGGAAGTGGATATCGACGGCAGGATCGACAGCTTCGTATATTCGGATACCGCAGCATCCGGGGACAAACAGGAATCTCTTCTCACCAGGCTGTTCCGCTGATGAATGAGAATATTTTTCTGCTGCATGCATTTCTCCTGGGTGCAGAGATCACTTTTCTGTATGATATACTGCGGATCCTGCGGAGAGTATTTGCCCACAGTGAAGGAATGGTGGCACTGGAGGATATTGCGTTCTGGATCTACTGCGCGGGGAAGGTGTTCCTGTTAATGTTCCGGGAGAGCAACGGGAATCTGCGGTGGTTCGCCGTACTGGGTGCGCTGGCAGGAATGCACCTGTATCACAGGACTTTAAGTCTGCTGCTGGTAAAATATGTCTCTATGCTGCTCAATAGTATTTTTAACCCTATCCGCAGAGCATTGTGGGTGGTGAAACGATGGTTAAAAAAGCAGTTGACGAGCCTGTGGAAAATGCTTAAAATATTCTATAAAAGGAGATGCGCGTATGGCAAAAAGAAGAGTAGCCTACCGCAGGAGACGACACCAGAACCGGTTCAGCATGTTCTTAGTGAGTCTGGTCGTATTGATGATCATGGTCGTCGTTGCAGTGCGGAGTGTGGAATTACAACAGAAGATTGATGGATACGACATGCAGATCGCCAGCCTGAATGCGCAGATCGAAGCGGAGAATACCAGGACGGAAGAGATCGAGGAGTATCGCAAATACACGCAGACCAAGGCTTATGTGGAGGAAGTAGCCAAGGATAAGCTGGGACTGGTGTATGAAGGTGAGATCCTTTTTCAGGAGAACAAATAAGCAGGGAGACTGATTCTTAAGTGTACCTGCTTTTTTTGTCGCAAAAAATGAAGTGTCCGAGCACTTAAATTTGACAAAAAGAAGAAAGGTACCGTCCTATAATCGTGAAGACAGAAAGGGGAAGTATTATGGTTATAGGAAAGAGAGAACAGAAAAATCCGGAGCAGGAACAGTGCGCACAGGTGTCCATGCTCTGCAGGCAGAGACTATTGGGATATGCGGAGAGCTTTGAGGAACTGGGGAAGAGCTTCTGCCGGGAAGTGCAGATCGTCGGTGAGGACAGGCAGAGCATTCTGGAGAAATGCATGCTTCAGCAGAGCCGCCAGATCATGGGGGATCATCTGCAGACCGTTGCCCGGATCATGGAAAGGGTAGCCGGAGAGGAGCTGACCTATCGCCCGATCGAAGAGAAAAAAAGAAAAAGCCTGACCCAGGCGTTTGGCAGCGAAGGGATCCAGGCGCGGGAACTGTGCTATGTCCGGAAAAAGGGGACGTCGGGAGGCATCAGCATGACACTTTCTACGGAGCGGACCGGGTGCAAAGCATCCCAGGCGGCGGATATGCTGACGGTACTGCTGGGGAAGCGGCTGCAGTCTTCGCCGGGGAGCCCTTATCTGATCGAGAAGGAGCCCAATTGCTTCCTGTTCACGGAGGAGCCGGGCTATGTAGCGCTCACCGGAGTGAGCCGGGTGCTGAAAGAGGGAGAGAAGATCTCAGGAGATCAATATACGATGTTGGAATCGGAGAAAGGGCGGTTAATTCTGCTATTGTCGGACGGCACCGGTGCCGGGGAGGATGCCAACCGGGGAAGCGGCAGGGTGTTGGATCTCATGGAGAAAATGCTGGAAGCCGGATTCGACACGGAAGCCTCCGTCAATATGCTGAATTCTGCATTGTATGCCCAAAATGAAGAGGGAGATCATCCCACCGTGGACATCTGCAGCCTGGATCTGTATACGGGAGAGTGTGAGATCTGCAAGGTGGGCGGTGTTGCTACTTTTATCAAAGGAAAACGCGGAACGGAGTACGTTGGCGGTGACAGTCTGCCCCTCGGCATTTTCCAAAAGGCACAGATGGAGCGGAGCATACGAAGACTGAAGTCGGGAGAGCTGCTGATCATGATGACGGACGGCGTGCTGGATGCGCTGGAAGAAGACTGTGAGGAGCGGATGCGGGATATGATCGATACCCTGGAGGAACAGAATCCCCAGGAGATCGCCGAGAAGATACTTTCTTATGCCATTTGCAGCTGCGGGGGCAGGATTCGGGATGATATGACGGTATTTGTGCTGTGCCTGTGGGAGAATGCGTGATTGCCGCCTTGATTTTTTCGGATAATTAGGATAGAGTAAAAACATGAATACATGGATGGATACGAGAGAAAAAGTATTTGCATATATCAGAGAACACCGTATGCTGCAGGCGGGAGACCGCGTGGTGACCGGTGTCTCCGGAGGGGCAGACTCGGTTTGCCTCTTATTTTTGTTGTTGGAATGGCAGAAAGTATGCCCCATCGACATCGCCGTAGTGCATTTGAACCATGGAATCCGTGCCGAGGCGGGCGAGGATGCCAGGTATGTGGAGGAACTCTGCGGGGCATGGGGAATCCCCTTTTTCCTGACCCGGGCGGATGTGCGGGACAGAGCGCGCAGGGAGAAAATCTCCGAGGAGGAAGCCGGACGCAGGACGCGGTATGAAGCCTTCGAGCAGGCGGCGAAAGACTGGGGAGCCACGAAGATTGCCGTGGCGCACAACAGCAATGATCGCAGTGAGACTCAGCTGTTTCACCTATTCCGGGGCAGCGGGATCCGGGGACTGGCGAGTATCCTGCCGGTGCGGGATGACATCATACGACCGATTCTGTGCCTGGAACGGTGGGAGATCGAGGACTTTTTGACCAGACAGGGAATCGCCTATTGCAAAGATGCCACTAACGATGAGGACGATTACACCAGGAATCGTATCAGGCATCACATTCTGCCCTATGCGGAGCAGAATATTGCGCGGGGCTGCGTGGCGCACATGAACCAGACGGCGGAGCTGCTGGCAGAGACGGAGGAATACCTGGAACTGCAGACGCATGCGGCAGCAGGACAGTGTATCCGGAGAGCGGAGGATGGCACATCCACAGTGCATATTGCGGTGGAACCGTTCCTGGAACTGCATCCTGTGATCCGCAAGAGACTTTTATACGAAGAAGTGAAAAGGCTCTCCCCCGGACAGAAAGACATCACATATCAGCATATTACGGAATTGCTGACCTTGTTTACCAAGGAAGGGAACCGGACGATCTGCCTTCCCTTCGGGATCCGCGGCAGGCGGCAATACGAGCAGGTCATACTGACGATACAGACGCTTCAGACATCGGAAGATGCGGACGATAGAAGTGACGGCACGCAGACGAATGCCACGGCACAGCCGTTGTGGCAACAGGCGGATCCGGAAATCGTCCCGGGACAGACGAAGATCGTGGAGTGTGCGCTCGGAACACTGGAATATTCTGTATGTGAGGTGTCCGGAGAACATGAAAAAAACCAAGAAGTTCCCACAAATCAGTATACGAAATGGTTGGATTATGATAAAATAAAAAAATGTCCGATGATACGGACAAGGCAGACGGGAGACTATCTGACCATTGCTGACGGCAGAGGCGGAATGATCCGCAAGTCATTAAAAAGCTATTTTGTCGATCAGAAAATCCCACGGGAAGAGCGTGACAGACTACCCATCCTGGCAGAGGAAGATCACGTACTGTGGGTGATGGGATACCGTAT
>CAVFMG010000075.1:11903-13282 GCA_963623435.1 Odoribacter splanchnicus | reverse complement strand
GCCCCGGTATCCATTCGGGAGACCTCCCCCGGCAGCGTTCAGGCAATCTACGGACAGATCACCACCATTCCCAACGTGAAGAAAATCCGCAACCTTTCGATTCTGAATGCTATCTTGAAAGATGACAACGGCGATTCCATCCAGCTCACCTTCTTCAACATGCCATTCCTCAAAAAGGTATTGAAGCCCGGCGGATTCTATCTCTTCCGCGGTCTGGTACAGCAGCGGGGAACGCATAAGATCATGGAACAGCCCCGGATGTTCACTTGGGACGAATACCAACAGAAATCCGGCAGGCTTTTGCCCCGGTATGCCCTGACCAAGGGTCTGACCAACCAGACGGTACAGAAATCCGTAGCACAGGCGCTGGAATATTATCCTCCGGAGAAGGAATATCTGCCGCCATCCGTGCTGCAGAAATACCCCATGCTTTCCCACAGAGAAGCCATCAATTCCCTGCATTTTCCGGAGAACCGGGAAGAACTGCTGGCTGCCAGAAACCGTATGGTATTCGAAGAATTCTTTTCTTTTTTACTGGTACTTCGCAAAAATAAGGATCTGGCGGCGAAGACAGAGAATCATTTTCCCATGTATGAGACTGCAGATACCGTAAGATTCATCGAACAGCTGCCGTTTCCTTTAACGAAAGCCCAGAAAAAGGTGTGGGGGGAACTTAGAGAGGATATGGGAAGCCCCTATGCCATGAACCGTCTGATTCAGGGTGACGTAGGCTCCGGTAAGACGATTTTAGCGGTACTGGCGCTTTTGATGTGTGCAGCCAATGGTTTTCAGGGAGCGCTGATGGCACCCACGGAAGTACTGGCAGTACAGCATTTTGAGACCATTTCCGGCTATGTAAAAGAATACGGCATTGCGTTCCGCCCGGTGCTTCTGACCGGCTCCATGACGGCAAAGGAAAAGAGAGAGGCGTATGCTAAAATCGCCTCCGGAGAAGCGAATCTGATTATCGGCACCCATGCGCTGATTCAGGAGAAGGTGGAATATGCTTCCCTGGCGCTGGTAGTGACGGATGAACAGCACCGTTTCGGAGTCAGACAGAGGGAGACACTGGCGGCAAAGGGAAAAGAGCCCCATGTGTTAGTTATGAGCGCCACTCCGATTCCCCGGACGTTAGCCATTATCCTGTACGGGGATCTGAAGGTCTCTGTGGTGGATGAGCTCCCTGCCAACCGTCTGCCTATCAAAAACTGTGTGGTAGGTACTTCCTATCGCCCCAAAGCCTATGAATTTATTGCAAAAGAGGTGGCTGCGGGAAGACAGGCTTATGTCATCTGTCCCATGGTGGAAGAGGGGGAATCGGAAGATCTGGAGAATGTAGTAGATTACACGGAGAAGCTCCGGGCTGCGCTGCCTCCTTC
>CAVFMG010000075.1:0-11893 GCA_963623435.1 Odoribacter splanchnicus | reverse complement strand
GGTGGCTTACCTGCACGGGAAAATGCGCCCGGCAGACAAGAACCGCATCATGGAAGAATTTGCGAACAAAGAGATCGATGTCTTAGTCTCCACCACTGTCATCGAAGTCGGCATCAATGTTCCGAATGCAACGGTAATGATGGTGGAGAATGCGGAACGTTTCGGTCTGGCACAGCTGCATCAGCTGCGGGGACGTGTGGGACGAGGGGAGTTCCAAAGCTACTGCATTTTCATCAGCACCTCCGAAGCCAAGGAGACCATGGAACGTTTACAGATACTGAACCATTCCAACGACGGTTTCCATATTGCCTCCGAGGATCTGAAATTGAGAGGTCCCGGTGACATCTTCGGGATCCGGCAGAGTGGCGAATTTTCTTTTGTACTGGGAGATATTTACACGGATGCCTCACTGCTGAAAACCGCTTCCGAAGCCGTGGATGCGCTGTTAAATGAGGATCCAAATCTGGACAGTGAGGATACCCTGCCGCTAAGACAGTATTTTGCGGAGCATCATTCGGCAAATATGGTTGACTTTCGAACCATCTGACAGTAAAATTACTTTTATGTTCAAAGTTTCAAACTGCGAATCGGGTAATTTCTGCAAAATAATGCAAAGGGAAGGTTTAGATACCAAATGGCAAAAATAGCGATTGTAACAGACAGTAACAGCGGTATTACACAGGCGGAGGGGAAAGAGCTTGGAATTTATGTGCTTCCCATGCCTTTTATGATTGATGAAGCCACTTATTACGAAGACATTGACCTGACACAGGAGCAGTTCTATGAAAAGCTGAAATCCGGTGCGAACATTGCCACCAGCCAGCCGTCTCCGGACAGCGTCACCAGTCTGTGGGACAAGCTTTTACAGGAATATGACGAGATCGTACACATTCCCATGAGCAGCGGTCTGTCCGGCTCCTGCCAGAGCGCTTTTGTCTTTGCGGCAGATTATGACGGCAGAATCCAGGTCGTGAACAACCAGAGAATTTCCGTAACCCAGCGTCAGTCCGCACTGGATGCCTTGCAGCTTGCGGCAGCCGGTAAAAATGCGGCAGAGATCAAAGAGTTTCTGGAAAACGATAAATTCAACAGCAGTATCTATATTATGCTGGATACCCTGTATTACCTGAAAAAAGGCGGACGGATCACGCCGGCGGCCGCAGCTATCGGTACCATGCTTCGTTTAAAGCCGGTGCTTACCATCCAGGGCGAAAAGCTGGATGCCTTCGCGAAGGCAAGAACCACCAACCAGGGCAAGTCCATGATGATCAACGCCATCAAGAAGGACATCAACGAGCGTTTCGGCGGCATGACGGAGGACAAGCATATCTGGATGCAGATCGCCTATACCTACGACAGAACCGCAGCAGAGCAGTTCCGTACCGAAGTGGAAGCAGAATTCCCCGGATATGATATTCATTTAGATCCGCTGTCCTTAAGCGTTGCCTGCCATATCGGCCCCGGCTCTCTGGCACTGGCATGCTGCAAAAAAATAAGCGTTTAGAATCTTAAGCCCCCGGAGAGGTGAATTTCTCCGGGGCTTTTTCTTCCCCTATCCCTTGTATTTTTTGCTTTTCCAAACACAAAATCTATGATATACTTAAGACAATAATGTGTTGATAAGGAGTTCCATTTCATGGCAAAAGACAATAATTATGACGCCTCAAGTATTACCGTCCTGGAAGGTCTGGAAGCGGTAAGAAAGAGACCCGGAATGTATATCGGCAGTGTCTCCACCAAAGGTCTGAATCACCTGATCTATGAGATTGTAGACAACTCTGTGGACGAGCATCTGGCCGGATACTGCGATACGATAAAAGTAACGTTAGAGGCGGACGGTTCCGCCACGGTAGAAGATAACGGACGTGGTATTCCCGTGGGAATGCACGAAAAAGGGATCAGCGCGGAGCGACTGGTGTTCACGACCCTGCATGCCGGCGGTAAATTCGACAATTCCGCCTATAAGACCAGCGGTGGTCTGCATGGTGTAGGTTCCTCTGTAGTAAATGCCCTTTCCACAAAATTGACTGTCCGAGTCAAGAGTAGTGGCTGCATTTATGAGGATCGATATGAGAGAGGTATTCCCGTCATGGATCTGGTGGACGGGCTGCTTCCCGTGGTGGGCAAGACCAGAGAGACCGGTACGACCATCAATTTTCTGCCGGATGACACCATTTTTGACAAGACCCGCTTCAAGGAGGATGAGGTTAAAAGCCGTCTCCATGAGACCGCTTATCTGAATCCGAAGCTTACGATCATTTTTGAAGATAAGAGAAAAGAAGAACCGGAGAAGATCACTTACCATGAGCCGGAAGGCATCATCGGCTTCATAAAAGATATGAACCGTTCGAAGGAGACGGTCCATGATGTCATTTTCTTTTCCGGTGAGAGCGAAGGCATCTCTGTGGAAGTGGCGTTCCAGTATGTGAATGAGTTCCATGAGAATGTACTGGGCTTCTGTAATAATATTTACAACTCCGAGGGTGGTACCCACCTTACCGGTTTCAAGACCCAGTTTACCAATGTGATTAATACTTATGCCAGAGAATTAAATATTTTAAAGGAAAAGGATGCAAACTTTACCGGTGCCGATGTCCGGAACGGAATGACGGCAGTGGTATCCATCAAGCATCCGGATCCCCGTTTCGAAGGACAGACCAAGACGAAGCTGGACAATCAGGACGCTGCCAAGGCAGTAGCCAAAGTGACCGGCGAAGAGATCGTCCGGTTCTTCGACCGCAATCTGGAGACTTTGAAGAACATTATCGGCTGTGCGGAAAAAGCAGCCAAGATCCGTAAGACAGAAGAGAAAGCCAAGACCAATATGCTGACCAAGCAGAAGTTCTCCTTCGATTCCAACGGTAAACTGGCAAACTGCGAATCCAGAGATCCCTCCAAGTGTGAGATCTTCATCGTAGAGGGGGACTCTGCGGGCGGCAGCGCCAAGACAGCAAGAAACCGTATGTATCAGGCGATTCTGCCCATCCGCGGTAAGATCCTGAACGTGGAGAAAGCCAGCATTGACAAAGTACTGGCCAATGCGGAGATCAAGACCATGATCAATGCGTTCGGCTGCGGCTTTTCCGAAGGATACGGCAACGATTTTGATATTACCAAGCTGCGCTATGACAAGATCATCATCATGGCGGATGCCGATGTGGACGGTGCGCACATTTCCACATTGTTACTGACCTTATTCTACCGCTTCATGCCGGATCTGATTTTTGAAGGTCACGTATACATAGCAATGCCTCCCTTATATAAGGCCATGCCCTCCAAGGGTGAAGAAAAATATCTGTATGATGACAAAGCGCTGGAAAAATACCGTAAGACCCACAAGGGGCCCTTTACCTTACAGCGATACAAAGGTCTGGGTGAGATGGATGCCGAACAGCTGTGGGAGACCACACTGGATCCGGAACGCAGACTGTTAAAATTAGTGGAGATCGAGGACGCCCGCATGGCTTCTGAGATGACGGAGCTTCTCATGGGTACGGATGTACCTCCCAGAAGAGCCTTTATTTACGATCATGCTACGGATGCGGAATTAGATATCTAACACATCCTATCGCAAGATCCTGAAATGTAATGTCAGAAAGACGAGGACCAGAAATGGACGACAGTAGAATCATAAAAACAGAATACTCCGAGGAGATGCAGAAATCGTTCATCGACTATGCCATGAGCGTTATCATAGCCAGAGCTCTGCCGGATGTCAGAGACGGTCTGAAGCCGGTACAGCGTAGAACGCTCTACGATATGCATGAACTGGGGATCCGTTATGACCGCCCCTACCGTAAGAGTGCCCGTATCGTAGGTGATACCATGGGTAAATACCATCCCCACGGCGACAGCTCCATCTACGAGGCACTGGTAGTCATGAGCCAGGATTTCAAAAAGGGCATGCCCTTAATCGACGGACACGGTAACTTCGGCAACATCGAGGGAGACGGCGCCGCTGCCATGCGTTACACCGAGGCAAGACTGCAGAAGGTAACCCAGGAAGCTTTCCTGGCGGATCTGGATAAGGATGTGGTGGATTTCGTACCGAACTTCGATGAGACGGAGAAAGAGCCTTCCGTACTCCCGGTCAAGATCCCCAATCTGTTAGTCAACGGTTCGGAGGGTATTGCCGTAGGTATGGCGACCAGCATTCCCCCTCATAATCTTGGGGAAGTCATCGATGCCGTAAAGGCTTATATGCTCAATAATGAGATCACGACAAAGGAACTGATGCGTTACCTGAAGGGACCGGATTTTCCCACCGGAGGCATCGTTATCAATAAGGATGAACTGGAAGACATCTACGAGACCGGAACCGGCAAGATCAAGTTGCGGGGCAAAGTGGAATTCCAGAAGGGAAAAGCCGGTAAGACCAACGTGGTGATCACCGAGATCCCCTATACCATGATCGGTGCCAATATTGCAAAGTTTTTATCGGATGTGGCAGCCCTTTCCGAGACGAAGAAGACGCAGGATATCGTGGATATTTCCAACCAGTCTTCCAAGGAGGGCATCCGTATCGTCATCGAGCTGCGCAAGGATGCCGATCCCGAGAACTTTGTAAATATGCTCTATAAGAAAACCCGTCTGGAAGATACCTTCGGTGTGAACATGCTTGCTATTGCAGACGGCAGACCGGAGACCATGGGCTTAAAGCAGATCATCAAAGCCAATGTGGACTTCCAGTTTGAAGTGGCTACCAGAAAATACACCAATCTGCTGGCAAAAGAGCAGGAGCGCAAAGAGATTCAGGAAGGTCTGATCAAGGCCTGCAACGTGATCGACCTTGTCATTGAAATATTACGTGGCTCCAAGGATCGTGCCATGGCAAAAGCCTGCCTCGTAGAAGGCAAGGTGGACGGCATCAAGTTCAAGTCCAAAGAGTCGAAGATCATGGCAGCCCAGCTGATGTTCACCGAGAAACAGGCCAACGCCATTCTGGAAATGCGTCTGTATAAGTTGATCGGTCTGGAGCTGGAGGCTCTGATCAACGAGCACGAAGAAACCATGGCCAATATTTACCGCTACGAGGACATTCTGGATCGCAGAGATTCCATGGCGCAGGTCATCATGAACGAACTGGACGGCTTCAAGAAGGAATACAGCCATCCCCGCAAGACCGTCATCGAGAACGGGCAGGAAGCAGTCTACAAGGAAAAGGAACTGGAAGAGATGGATGTGGTCTTCCTGATGGATCGTTTCGGCTATGCCAAGACCGTGGATGCCTCCACCTACGAGCGGAATAAAGAAGCTGCCGATGCAGAAAATAAATACATCTTCACCTGCAAAAATACCGGACGTATCTGCCTGTTCACCAACACCGGACAGATGCACACCATCAAGGTGCTGGATCTGCCTTACGGCAAGTTCCGCGACAAGGGCACACCAATAGACAATGTCAGCAACTTCAGTCAGAAGACCGAAGAGATCGTCTATATTACCAGTCAGAAGGAATTGAATCTGTGCCAGGTGATCTTCGCCACTGCCCAGTCCATGTTAAAGGTAGTAGACGGCGGAGAGTTTGATGTGACCAAGCGTACCGTTGCCGCTACGAAGCTGGCGGAGGGCGACAGTGTCGTAAGCGTTGCGGCTCTGACCGATCAGCGGAACATCGTATTGCAGACCAAAGCCGGATTTTTCTTAAGATTTGCCATCGATGAGATCCCCGAGAAAAAGAAAGGTGCAATCGGTGTCCGCGGTATGAAGCTTGGAGACGGTGATCAGGTAGAAAATGTATATTATACGAAAAATGCTGTAGAGACCACCATCGAGTACAAGGGAAAACAGCTTGTTCTGAACAATTTAAAGCTTGGCAAACGGGATAGCAAGGGTACCAAAGTCAGAGTATAACAACGTAGGCTTAGAAAGGCTTAGAAAGGCTTAGAAACGGAGAAAAATATATGAGAGTCATTGCAGGAACTGCAAGAAGTCTTCCTTTAAAAACACCGGAAGGCATGGATACGAGACCCACCACCGACCGGATCAAGGAGACCCTTTTTAATATGCTGCAGACCTATATTCCGGACTGTGTGTTCGTGGATATTTTCAGTGGCAGCGGCGGCATCGGTATTGAGGCATTGAGCCGCGGTGCCAGAAAAGCATATTTTATCGAAAATGCCCCTAAGGCGCTTGTCTGTATTGAGGACAATCTGACATTTACGAAAATGAAGGATCGTGCTATAGTATTAAAACAAGATGCCTGTGCGGGACTGACCGGCATCTATGAAAAGCATGTGGATGTGATCTTCATGGATCCGCCCTACGATCAGGAGCAGGAGCGCAGAGTCTTAGAACAGTTGCGCTATGCAAAATATGTCTCCGAGGAGACCTTGATCCTGGTGGAGGCTTCTCTGCATACGGATTTTTCCTATGCGGAAGATTTAGGCTTTGAAGTGATCCGTGAGAAAAAATACAAAACCAACAAGCATGTGTTCCTTCGTAAGAAGTAGCACTGCAGAACGGAGACTCTATGAAAAGAGCTGTTTACACCGGAAGCTTTGATCCCGTCACCAACGGGCATATGGATATCATAAGGCGGGCATCTGAAATATTTGATGTTCTGATCGTCAGTGTTTTGAACAATAAAGAAAAGACCCCGTTGTTTTCTGTAGAAGAACGTGTTAAGATACTAGAAGAAGCCACAAAAGATCTGCCCAATGTGCAGATTGACAGTTTCAGCGGGCTTTTAGTGGATTATGCCAGGGAGAAGGATCTGCATGTTATCGTAAGGGGACTGCGTGCCATTACGGATTTTGAATACGAACTGCAGATGGCACAGACGAATCGGATGTTATCCCATGGGAAGATCGATACGGTATTCCTGACTACCAGTCTGGAATATGCTTATCTCAGTTCTTCCGCTATTAAGCAGATCGCAAGCTTTGACGGAGACATTACTCCCTGTGTTCCGGATTTTGTGGCAAAACTGATCTACGACAAATATCGTGAAAAAAAGCTTTCAGAGAATAGTGATGTGTAAATAAGGAGAGTTTCATGAGCAGCAGAATCGAACAGTTAATTGATGAAATAGAAGAATATATCGAGAGTTGTAAGCCGAAATTCATGTCCAGCACCGAGATCATCGTCAATAAGGACGAGATTGATGAGCTACTTAGGGAGCTGCGCATGAAGACCCCGGAAGAGATCAAGCGTTATCAGAAGATCATCAGCAATAAAGAGGCTATTCTGAACGATGCCAAGGCAAAGGCGGAAGCCCTGATCAACGAAGCTACCGTGCATACCAACGAGCTGATCAATGAGCATGAGATCATGCAGCAGGCTTATGCCCAGGCGAACGAAGTCGTTACCATGGCAAGCAAGCAGGCGCAGGAGATCTTAGACAATGCCACCATCGAGGCGAATAACGTCAAATCCGCCGCCATGCAGTACATGGACGATATGCTGGCGCACCTGGAGAATATTATTTCTTCTTCCACCCAGCAGGCAAGTGCGAACTACGATGCCCTGATCGGTAATCTGAACCAGTATCGCGACATTATCCAGTCCAACCGCAATGAGCTTCATCCGGTAGACGAGGACCTGGAGGATGTGGATGGCGTTTCCGATGGAAATGACAGCCTGAATGTCATGTAAATCATATTCGTAATCATAAAAACCAGTTTTCGGCTGAAAGCTGGTTTTTTGAAAATGAAAGAAGCAATTTAAAGGATGAAAGAATGAAAGCAAGTAACATGCAAAAGAGGCTGTTAGTCAGGACAATGATCTATGCGGTCAGTCTTGCGGCAGCCTTATTTTTTGGAAATTCCCTGAAAGCACAGGCGGCTCCCAGAGCCCAGGAGACCGGAGAGCGTGTGGTCATCGTCATTGATCCCGGACACGGCGGAGACAATGAGGGAACGCTGGAGGGGTCCACACAGGAGAAGAAAATGACCATGGTGACCGCCCTGGCCATGTACGAGGAATTGACAAAATACGACAACGTGGATGTCTACCTGTCCCATACCGACGATGTGAGCATGTCACTGGCAGAACGGGCACAGTTTGCCGCCGACCGGAACGCGGATTTCCTGTTCAGTATTCATTATAACGCTTCCGTGGATCATGACCTGTTCGGCTCCGAAGTCTGGATCTCTTCCGTACAGCCTTACAATGCCTACGGCTACCAGTTCGGCTGGGAACAGATGCAGCAGATGCAGGACATGGGGCTGTTCTTACGGGGGGTCAAGACGAAACTTAAAGATAACGGTGATGACTATTACGGTATTATAAGAGAAAGCACTGCCAGATCCGTTCCTTCCGCCATCATCGAACATTGTCATGTGGATGAGAGCAGAGATACTCCCTACTGCCAGACCGAAGAGGACTGGAAGAAATTCGGCAGAGAAGATGCTTTGTCTGTTGCCAAATACTTCGGTTTATCCAGTGCAAGTCTGGGTGTGGATTACAGTGCCGAGGCAAATGCACTTCCGGAAGTCTCCCTGCAGTCCATTCTACCCGCAACCATACGGGATAAGACGGAACCGGATATTTGTCTGCTGACTTTGCAGAATGCGGATTATGAGACCGGAGAGGTCACGCTGGAAGTGACGGGGACGGACTATGACTGTCCCATGATGTATTATGATTACAGCACCGACGGCGGGAAGACCTATTCCGAACTGCTTCCCTGGCCGGATCTGGATATTATGGCGGGAACCTATCCCGATACCTTCACCTTTTCCCTGAGCTTTACAAAGGGAGAGCAGCCGGTGATCACTGTTCGGGGATACAATCAGGCGGATCTGTTTACAGAGAGTGCGCCGGTCACTTTTGATAAGCCCTTTATAGATCAGGAGAAGGCTGCAGAAGAAGCCCGTCAGGCAAGCATTGCCGCTGCAGAAGCGGCAGAAACGGCAAACGCACAGGAGACTTCCTCCGGGAATTCGCTTCTCACCATGGCAGATGCGGCTGGGAATGCCTCTGCTGCTACGGAAGAAAAAACAGAAGTGAATTTTACTGTATTTTTAGTCATCTGCGGGATTCTGGTCATTCTGCTTCTGGTGGTGTTTTTACTGTATCAGATCCAAATCAGCAGACATAAGAAGCGCAGACGAAGGAATCAGAGCAGGAAAGTATCCGGAGACAGAAGAAACCATCCCAGGTAATAGAGAGTGGTAAGCCCGGTCAGTATCAGCTTATGAAAAATATAGGATTTTAAAGACAGTCCCGTATTCCGGATGCAGCTGCCTGTCTGGGCGATACAGCTTATGCCCCCGAAGGGGAGGAGTAACAGCGCATAAAGAGGGAAACGTTTTCCCAACATCTGCAATCCGCCGGTGATTTCCAAAAGCGGTGCCAGATAATAGCTCTTCGGAAGCCACAGACGTGGCAGAAGATTCAACAGATTGAAAAAGATCATGTATCCTCCGAGCTGTAAAATGCCTCTGCCGGCGGCAGTCACAGAATCATCCAGTGCATCCGCCAGGGATGCGCCACAAGGTGGCGGGGCGGAGGAACCCGGACTTAAAACGTGTTCCTGCAGGGTGCTTCGGTAGAAGGTATATCTTAGAAAAAGCCCGTAGAGAAGCGGAATCCCATACATTCCGATCAGGTACGGTATCTTAAGTGTCAGGTGCAGCGTGGGCAGTAGAAAGCCCAGAAAATATACCGGACCGAAATTATTGCAAAAAGCAAGAAGATATTGCCCTTCCGGTATGGAAAGTTCCTGTCTGTCCCGAAATTCCGCAATCGTGCGGGCACCCATGGGGAAGCCGCATAAAAATCCCATAAGGATCACATAGACTGCCGGATCCGACAGACGATACAGTCTTTCGAATACAGGTCTTACCGGACTGATCAGACTGCCCGAAAGTCCTATGCGGATCAGAGTTCCCGACAGCACCATAAACGGGAACAGCACCGGAACCATTTTTTCATACCACAGGTTCAGCCCCAGGGCAGCAAAGGCAAGGCTCATAGAGGAATTTGTCAACATACAGCAGGTCAGAAATACAAAGAAAATGATTGTCGGTATTTTTTCATGACAGCCTCTGCTTGGAGGTTTGTATACTATATGCCGAAAAACAACAAATAGAAATAAATCAGGTTGGGAAAGAGAAAAAGCATGCGTCTGGATAAATTTTTATGTGAAAATCATATCGGCACCAGGAGCCAGGTAAAAGATGCCATCCGCAAAGGGCTGGTGACGATAAACGGTACTATCGCAAAAAAGCCGGAAGAAAAAGTCGATGAAAATAAAGATATCGTTACCTTCCGGGGGCAGGAATTACAATATCAGAAATTTGTCTACTATATGTTAAATAAACCGGAGGGCGTGGTCTCCGCCACCAATGACAATACGGCAAAGACTGTGTTGGAACTGCTGCCTATGAAGGACCGAAAGGATCTGTTCCCGGTGGGAAGGCTGGATAAGGATACCACAGGACTTTTGCTCTTAACCAACGATGGAGCCCTGGCACACGATCTGCTGTCGCCGAAAAAACATGTGGATAAGACCTATCTGGTTAGAGTAGAAAACCCTCTTTCCGAAGAAGATATCCACCGTCTGGAAGAAGGACTGGATATCGGAGATGACAAACCGACAGCCCCCGCAAGGGCGGAACTTGCGGAAAATGGAGAGTTATTACTGACTATTCATGAGGGAAGATTTCACCAGGTGAAACGGATGCTGCAGGCAGTGAACAACAGTGTGTGCGCGCTGGAACGGGTATCTTTCGGACCGCTGTCACTGGATTCCTCCCTTGCAAGGGGCGACTACCGGACACTGACAGAAGAAGAGATCCAGGCATTATATACTGCAAATAAAAAGAATTAAGATATCAAAGGAGTTAATTTCATGCAATTCAAAAGAATGTTTACCACTGACGCCTATAAAGGAACCCGTGGGTATCTCCGCACACAAAAAAACTATGAGATCTTACGAACGGTACTTTATTTTTCCATTTCGTTGTCTCTGTTTATCGCAGGCTGGGTCAGCACCGGAAGCCGGGAGAATCTGTTGACCATCGTGGCAGTGCTGGGATGCCTTCCCGCATGCAAAAGTCTGGTAGAGACGATCATGTTCTTGCGTTATAAGGGCTGTGACGAGCAGGATGCGGCGCAGATCGCAGCGCATACGGAAGGGCTTACCGGACTCTACGATTGTGTGTTTACTTCCTATGAGAAGAATTATTGTATCCATCATCTGACTGTCTGCGGCAATACGATCTGCGGCTACACTACGGATCCGAAATTCGCAGAGCAGGCTTTCTACAAGCATATTCAGGACATTCTGAAAAAGGATAATTACAGAGAGACTTCTGTGAAAATATTTAATGATCTGGATAAATACGTAAAACGCTGTGAACAGTTAAAGGAACTTCCGGGGCAGCCGCAGCTGACTGCCGGAATCTGTCAGACCTTAAAGAGCGTATCTCTGTAACTTTTTTCAACATAATTTTCAAGGAGAGGCGTCTTATGCAGTTACTTACCATCGGCAAAAATCAGGCAGGACAGCGCCTGGACAAATACTTAAAAAAAGCCCTGCCAAATGCGGGAAGCGGTTTCCTCTATAAGATGCTGCGCAAAAAAAATATCACATTGAATGGGAAAAAAGCAGAGGGAAAAGAGATCCTTGCCGAAGGAGATGAAGTAAAATGTTTTTTCTCCGAGGAGACTTTTGCCACGCTGTCCGGCGCCGGCACTGTGGAAGATACTTCCGCTTACCGCAAGGCTTACCGTTCTTTAAAAGATATCAGCGTGCTCTACGAGGATGAAGATATCTTATTATTGAATAAGCCTGCCGGGGTTCTGACCCAGAAGGCGAAGCCGGAAGATCTGTCTCTGAACGAATGGCTGATCGGGCATCTGCTGTCCACGAAAGCCATCAGTGAAGCCGACCTTACCACATTCCATCCTTCGGTCTGCAACCGCCTCGACCGCAATACCAGTG
>CAVFMG010000074.1:4549-13307 GCA_963623435.1 Odoribacter splanchnicus | reverse complement strand
CTTCACCAAAAATAAGTTTCACGGATTGAGGTATAAATTATATAGCTTATCAGACTGCAAGGGATCTGAATTAAATTACTATCTATCCATCAGTTGTCCCGATGGCAAGACCCATTATCGTTTTGAAATAGCACTCCACCCGTTGGATGTAGCCGGAACAGAACCTGGTACTACCACTCCGGAAGGGAGGCTTGCCTGATGAACACCAAAAAGAAATATGCAACCGTGGAAGAAAATCCGCTATACCATGATACCTGGATGCTATTAAAAAACTATAGGGATGCGGTCTGGAACCTGGAACTTGCAGTACAGCAGGTTCGCAACACCTTTGAACTGGAATATGACACCAGTATCGAAGAATTTTTGGATTCTGTGTATGCTGCAGGTGCCAGTTTAGACGGAACCGATATCGAAAATTATGCCAAAAGCATAGCACGCAGTAAAAAAATGCTGGATCTGTTAAACAATGCCGTAGATACCCTTAGAAGCAAACATAAGCATGGGGAGCAGTACTACTGGATTTTGTATTATACCTACCTCTGCCCCCAACAGCTCCAGAACATTGATGAAATTGTAGAAAGCTTACGACCACACATTTTGAACATCTCAAGACGTACCTACTACCGGAGGCGACCGGAAGCTGTGGAAGCCCTTAGCGCTGTCCTTTGGGGATATACAAATAAAGACTGCCTGAAGGTGTTAAATCAGTTCTTTCCAGGGAACAAATCACCTAAGTCATAAAACTGACACTGCTTTGTGCCAACACTGGCACTGTTATGCGATTTACATGGAATTTTGCCACCGGTATAATGGATACTGATCAATCACACACAATTTTATCATCACACGAAGAACCGGATATCCTCATGGATTCCAGTTCTTTTTGTATCCAAACAGGAGGTAACTTACGTGAAACGAAAGCAAACAAACTTTTACCCCCAGCTTGTTATCGGGTTGGGTGCAGCCGCTTACTTCTTTGTCTTACTGTCAGATCCGGTTTTAGCTGCTGATATGTGGACTAAAGCAGAAGACATTATGAAGGATGTGTATGGCAAGATAGTGGGGATTTCAACCATAGCTGCCATTGTGACCGCATCTGTAGCACTTCTTCTTATGAATTTTTCCAAGTCCGGTAAGACAGTGGATGAATCCAGGGCATGGCTCAAAAGAATCGCTATCACCTGGTGTGTCTTAAATGGTTTGGGATTTATTATGGCATACGTCACTCCCTTCTTTGCAGGTGGCAAGTGGACAAGCTAAGAAAGGAGGATCCGAGCCATGGGTATATTAGACGGTATTGTGGAATGGATCTCAGCGCAAGTCATGAATGCCCTGGATCTTATTACCACATCAGTCCTTGGCACTTTAGGCTGTGACATGAATACCTTTCTTCGCTTTTTCCCGGCAGCCGAGACCCTGTACAGTATTTTTGTTGCCACTGCCATAGGTCTGGTATTGCTTAACTGGATTTGGCAACTATTTAAGAACTTCGGGCTGGTTGCCGGTGTGGAAGCAGAAGATCCTGTCAAGTTAAGTGTCCGATCCGTATTATTTATCGGACTCATTTATTACTGTGATGAAATCACAGATCTTGTGCTATCCATCGGAGGTACTCCTTACAACTGGATCCTGACCTCCGAACTACCGGCCCTAAGTTTTGCTGATTTTAATTCCGTACTGATTACCATTTTAAGTGTCATCGCAAATGGAAGTGTCGGTATTATCGCACTGATACTGCTTTTAATTCTTGCCTGGAACTATATAAAGCTATTATTCGAGGCTGCGGAACGGTATATCTTACTGGGAGTCATTATTTATACCGCCCCGATAGCATTTGCCTGCGGTGCTTCAAAGTCTACCTCCAACATCTTTTCTTCCTGGTGTCGGATGCTTGCAGGGCAGGTGTTCCTGCTTATAATGAATGCCTGGTGCTTAAAACTATTTACATCCATGGTTGGTTCGTTCCTGTCGAATCCGCTTTTTTTATAGGAGGTCTCAATGAAACGATTAAAGAATACCCTGATCCTTGGCATCACACTCTATTATCTTATACCTCTACCTGCTATGGCTGTAACACCGGAGGAAGTAGCTACCGTTGGAAAAGAGCAATCTGCTGCCGGAGTATTTGTATGGTTTTTATGTGCGATTGCTTTTTTGAAAGTCAGTCAGAAAATCGACTCCTTTATGGCGTCCCTCGGAGTTAATGTCGGACGAACCGGTGGATCTATGATGGCTGAACTTATGATTGCCGCCCGAAGTTTCACCTCTTTAAAATCGCTCCAGGGCGGCTCTGTCTTCCATGGTGGCTCCGTTCATGGCGGATCGGTGCAAAATCAAGCATCCTTTTTATCCGGAGGACTTGCCGGAGCGGTAGGCAGACACATTACCCAAAGTGCTGTAAATACCATGACCGGACACACATCAAATCCGATCAGCAGGAAAGTCTATGAATCCTCCCTTAACAAGGGCGGAGATTTTGCTAACAATATCACAGCAGCCATTGCCAAAGGCAGTATGAATATGACTGGCAGTATGCAAGGTGAACAGGCAGCAAAAGCACTCTCCTTTTTGGCTATTGTTGATATCTACGCATTGATGATAGTATATTTTTAAAATTGTTACAATGTCCTATTACTGAACGGCACAAAAAGATATAAAAATGGGAAATTTCTCATCTTTTTATTACTATGTCTTGATTCATATTCACATAAAAACGTCTTTCAGCATCAAGCCAAAAGACGTTTCTTTTTTTTCATATTTATTATGGAACATATCGCCTAAAACAAATTACTTTGTCTTGCAAGTGCAATGGCCTCTTCCCTTGTACTGGCCGGAAATACAATAAACTTATTTTCCCCATGGAGCGATATTACACCACTTTTTATATCCTTTATTGAATAGTAATCTGCTATTGTCCGCCACGGAGTTTCAAGTCTATCCTCAACAACACCATAATTATCATAGTAATTGAGGGAATATACATTTTTTTGATTCTCTGTCACAATACTAATATTTCCATGAAATTGGTCTTTATATATCCACGGGAAAATACGGTATTGATAACCCCCGTTTATAATTATTGATACATTTTTCTCTGTATCATTTTCTAAATCTATTAAAATGCCTTCTTGTGACAAGTCAATATTGGATGATAACTCCACGAATGAAAATACGCTTACAAGCACAATTATAAATACACATATACAAAATAATGTTCCTTTTAACTGACCTTTACTCATGATAACCTACCACATATGCTTTTATTAAAAGTTTTCACTATGTGTTGCTTTTAAAGAGTTTCCATAATAATATGTAACAGCTCCTGTAACATCATAAGTACATCCGCTTCCTTTAATTGTAGCAATGACAGCTTTTTGATTTCTCCATGTATAATCATTATAATACTTAGAATATTTCACGCCAGTAGACTCATTGCTTGGAACTTGTTCCATCGCATTTGTCGTTGCATTATAATAATAGCCGCTCATATAAGACTTATACTTTACATACTCAACTGACGATCCTGCCTGCCACTGCTGATCATATGTGTTATATACTTCTGTAAAAATTCTTGTCCAGTTGCTACCGCAATTCATATTTAAGGTCACTTCTTTGTTTGGTGCTATTTTGGAAATATCTAACCCACATATCGATGCAACTGTTCCTAATGGAGCACACACAGCAGATATGTACGCATTAATAGCTGTATTAAGGCAATTAGTAATAACTGTCTTAGATGTTGATTTTAAAAGATCACATGTAGATGCCTGACTATAGCTACTATTATTTGCCGCAGTTACATAACAATATCTTAATCTATATGATTTTCCATTATACGTGTATGAAAATTCTGAAGCCATAGGACTTATTTGTCTATTATCCACATCGTTTCCATAGACTATTAAGTATGTCCCATCCGGCTCTATACCCATTAATGATAAGTCACTATTCAACTGTTGTTCTATTTCATTGTAGTTGTCAGCATTTACCACATACGCTTCGTAACCATCATTATTTAACTGACAAGAATATGTCTGCATTCCTTCAGTTATCATGATTTCCTTTTCTAAATCGTTCAAACCATCATTTAATTGTATGTCCATCACCTCCGTGGTCACCGCTTGCATTTGTTCATATAAATATTCCGTTTCACTTATGGCACTATCCGCCCCATGTGCTTCAACCGTACTGCCAAAACCTGCAAGCACTTCTACCGCTACCATAAAAGTAACAATCTTTTTTCTTAATTTCATAAAATTCCTCCTTCTCTTTTGCCTTTGGCTACTGTTGTTAATTACCATATTAAAAATAATATATTTTCAAAATTATTACAATGTCATACGACTGAACAGCACAAAAAGCTGCAAAAACGGTAAATTTTGAACCAAGTGTGACTAACCTTTTGTAAAATTACAGCAAAAAAAGCTATAATTTGTCTTTTTATCCCATTCTTTTGCATTATCCAAATTATTAATATATAATCGAATCATAATCAATTTAGGGAGAATAATTAGATGCGTATTATCATTTGTGATGATGACTTACTCATTATAGAAAAACTGCAGAAATACTTAAAAAGCTATTTCAACCATCTGCATCTGAAGTGTCCGGAAATTGTTTCTTTTTCCAGTGGTGAATTCTTACTTGCGGATCAGGGCCCCAAGGATATAATTTTTCTTGACATTGAAATGCCGGGACTGGATGGAATCCATGTCGGAAATGAGCTGAAAAAAAGAAATAAGAATACCATTATTTTCATTATTACTTCTTATTCTGAGTATTTGGATGAAGCCATGCGTTTTCATGTATTCCGTTATCTCTCCAAACCTATAGATAAACAACGGCTTTTTCGAAACCTGAAGGATGCCTTGGATTTATATCATTCTATGACCGTACAAGTTCCCATTGAGACCCGGCAGGGAGTTCATATCGTGCCGGTTTCTTCTATCATTATGGTGGAAGCGCAAGGGAAAAAGGTTATAGTTCACACTACTGCACGTGACTATGAATCACCTCATACGATGCAATATTGGCTGGATCAGTTACCTGCGAACCGCTTTTTTCAGACGCATCGTAGTTTTATCGTCAATTATGAACACATTACCGATTTTGACCATATGCTGGTACATCTGTCAAATGGTCAGTTTACTGCCTATCTGACAAAACGAAAATACAGTGCCTTTAAGGAAGCCTATCTTCTTTATTTAGAAAGTACGAGGTAACGCATGGAACATATTATCTCTTATATATTTATATTTGTCATAGAAGCTATCATTCTCTTACAGTATTCCAGTCGCCTGTTTTCCCCGAAGCATTCCTTTTCAGGCAGACTTGCAATACTGAGTCTGCTATATATTCTTTTGTTTATTGTATCCCTTTTTAACATGAAATGGTTAAATATGTTTTCCTATTTATTGGCCAATTTTCTGTTTCTTATCACACAGTATGATATCAAATGGCGCTCAGCCACCTTTCATTCCACATTGCTTGCTGCTGTCATGGGAATGTGTGAGTTAATTGTATACAATATTATTGCACGGACAGCTCCGCATTTTTATATGCAGATGGACTCTTTTCACAATACCGTTCTTTTGATCCTGTGCAGTAAAATTTCTTTTTTTGCCGTTATTTATCTGTTGACACATTTATTCAAAAGTCTACAGGGACATTCGGATACCGATGATAATTCTGTTTTGCTTTTAATCATCATTCCTGTCGCATCTGTATTTATCATGCTCACCTTCGTGAATATCAACGATCACTATACACTCTCTGCTGAGACTAACTGCTTGGTTTCTCTCAGTGCTCTATTCCTGTTATTCATGAACCTGTTGATATTTGGTATTAATCAGTATAGTCGGAAAAAGAATCAGGATTATACCGAAATACAACTGCTATTGCAAAAAGAGAGCGATTTCACAGAATATTATAAGATGCTGCTTTCACAGAACGCAAATCAGGCAATTCTCATCCATGATATTAAAAAACATTTACAGTCTATTGCGTCTCTGAACGAACAAAATGCCCCTGATAAGGTAAGTGCATATATTCATCAGTTGCTTCTTTCTTCGGATTTAAAAGAAACAGCCCGCATTTGTGACAATGAGCTTCTAAATGCAATTATGGCACGCTACAAACGGCAGTGTAACAATGTGGGAATTGCTTTTACTGCCGACATTCGTAGCGGAGTATTGAATTATATGTCAGACAGTGATCTCACTTCCCTTTTTTGTAATCTACTGGATAACGCTACGGAAGCTGCCGGTAAAGTTCCAGACTCTTATATCGAAGTTAATATTTGCAAGCGTGAAAATACACCCTTTGTTTTAATCACGGTTGTCAATTCCTGCCGTGTGAACCCATTTTCAAGCTCCGGCAGAAAGCTTATCTCTACCAAACCGAATAAACACGCTCATGGATTTGGAACTAAAAGCATTAAAAATGTATGTGAAAAATATAATGGAGACATCCAAATGTACTATAATGAAGACTCTCTGACTTTCCACACCGTTATAACAATAAGATCTTAGTCCAGTAGAAAATATTTTTATTTTGTTTTTGTATATTCTTCATGTTTGGCACAAATTTTGCACTAAAACAGTACTAACTGGCACGACTTTGCGATTTTCGTTGTCACTTCACTATGTTACAATATAAACCGTGAATAACTGGTATCATTCACGCACGACGCAGGAAAGGCTCCCCCTTTAACTTTCCTGCGTTATTTTTATGCGGGAGGTGACAAGCTTGAACATCAAAAAAATAATCAAATCCGAAAGGGGTGACGTATCCTACATCAGTACCTTTGTCTATATCCTGGTCGCAATGATTATGGTTGCATTTATCCTAAATGTATTCCACATTATATCCGTTAAGCAGGAAATGGATCATATTTCCGATCAACTGGTAAAGCAGATCCAGTTAAACGGTGGCACAAATGCCGATACTGGTGCCCTATTTTCCTATCTGGCTGCACCCCTATCAGAAGTCGAAGGTCTCACTTATCAGGTAACCAGTTCCGGGAGTACCAGCAGGATTCAGATAGGAACGCCTTTTTATGTGACGGTAACCGGTCGATGTTATCTGGGTGGATTTTGGAAAATGAACCTGGTCCCGATTGACATGAAGGCAAATGGGGCCGGAGTCAGTGAACATTACTGGAAGTAGGTGAATTATGAAAAGCAGAATCAAAAATGAACGAGGAGATATGTCTTTTTTCTCCATCTTTATTATCCTCGCCATCAATATGCTCCTGTCCTTCGTTCTGCTCTATGCATCTGTGCAGATCAACTGCATCAACATCCGTAATGCAGCCAAGATGGAGCTTAATAACGTAAGTGCCAGAATCTATGCAGATACCTTTCATTCCCAACGGGAAGCTAACCTTACTTCCTATATGGCTGACATCAATCTGAGCACCTCCTATAAAAATGCTTTACGAGCCGATTTTATTGAGGGCATGAAATCAAGAGTAAAACTTACGAATGCTGATTATGATGTAGAAAACATTGATTTGGCATTTCACCAGTACTCCGAAAAAATCGAATACGTAGCCTCTTTTGACATTACGTATAAGATTCGGATGTTTGGAGAGTCCTTTCCTCCGATCCGAAGGCACGCAGAGCTTACGGGCTCCCACAATACAAAATTCTAAGGGTTTGTAAGATTTGTACCTGGACTTACGTATATATTATTAAGAGCCAAGAAAGGAGCCGACTATGAAAAAGAAGAACATTGATAAAAAAGTCGTATTGTCCATCGGAGGATTGTGTGTATTATGCCTGGTACTTCTTGCTGGCACCTGGTATTTAAACTACGAACCCACAGAGGAGTTCTCTCCTGCCACTCAGGAAGTGGAACCCCTGGCAGAGGCATGGGATGATAAATTAGAGTCAGGTATTACAGAGGCATCTATCAAAGAAGAACCTCTTTATACCGGTGAAGTCTCCGACAACACACAGACTGTGATCTCTGAAGACGAAAATGGATCCACCGTGGATCTATCCGGAAGTGTGACAAAAGAGGAAGCCCAGGAGACCAAGCCTACCGAGAAACCGGTACCCGTTGGGGATACCACAAATAAGGACGAAGTTCCTTCCTATCCGGAAGAGGTTCCTGTAACGGCACCAGAAGTGCAGACTCCTGCTAATAATTCAGAAAGTTCCCATCCCGGACAAGTTTATGATCCAGTATTTGGCTGGATCGATACCGGTAATACTACTTATGACGTGGTCGATAGTGATGGCGACATCAACAAACAGATCGGCACTATGGGTGAATAACAAAAACAACTAAGACATGGTAATACGCCATGTCTTTTTTATTGCAAAGGAGATCTTATGAGAGCAATCAGGAAATATTTTTTTCCACTGCTTCTATCCCTAACCATATTCTTATCCACAAGCATTTCCACTTATGCTATGGGTGATGGAAATATAGATGGAGGCGGTGGATCTTTCGGTACAGGATCCGAGCTAAACGTCTGGCGCAATAACCAGGACGGAGTCCGTGTTACGGTCGTCACCACGGGAGGCAGCATCGTTGCTACTCCTATTGATTTATCAAACTGTAACATTGCCTCCACGGTGTTAAACTTTGGAAAAGTGTCTAAGATTCAATATACTGCAGGCTCATCACTTTCCATTAACGCTTCCTACACCTACTCAAAGCCAGCTGTCGCTCTTCCGCGTATCATCAGCGGTTCCGTGAACAAAGCCAGCATTGCAGCCATAAAACGCTACTTCTGCTCAGAGTATGC
>CAVFMG010000074.1:0-4503 GCA_963623435.1 Odoribacter splanchnicus | reverse complement strand
GAGTATGCAGCCAAGTTTATCGCAGCAAAAACCGGCATCCCCTTTGAAAACCTAATCAATGGAGATTACAAATTGGTGATCGAACCCATTGCCTACTTCACGCACAACGGAAAAAACTATGCCATGACAGCCACGGAGGCTGCCCTTTACAACAAGTTATCCGGAGGTGCATTAAGAAAGGTTCTACCCTCCCTGACACACCAGAACCTACCGCTCGCGCTGTTTCTGGAAAAATCTGATCTCGGATACCCTGCATGGACCGGAAGCACTTCTGGAAAAGTGTCGGATGATGCCATTATCTCTTCCTTGGGAATCGGCATCGTAAGCTACAAAGACGTTCCTGCAGAAGAGCTGGAAGCCCCTGACTATACCTACCGGGTGGATACCGATGTTATTTCCAGCATTATGTTAACCAGTGCCACCGAGGTAAATCCAAAAAATCCGGCGAAAGCTACCTTTTACATTAACGGTGGTACCTACACAGTATCCAACATACCTATGCCACCACGAATCTTTATGCCGGAGACTACCTGCTACCCGCAAAGTTAAGCAGGGATCCTTTATCCTCAGATCTGTCCCTCAATAATATCCCGGACGGGTATGTTGCCATTTCCATTACTACCCAGACTCTGGCTTCCGGTCTGTCCGATAAGCTGCAGGCAAATGATATTATCAGACTCTACCACTACGACAAGGAAGATGTCTTAGAACCTGTGGTGGATATTCCGGAGCTTCGTTATGTAAAGGTTCTTGGTGTTACTGACTCTGAAGGTCTTCCCATTGATTACACAACACCTCCTGCTGAAGATGAAGAAAGACAACAAACGGCTACCATCACGGTGCTCGCCACTCCTACCCAGGCCCTACTCTTAACCAAGTTTGAAAACGAAGGCGTCCTTCACGCTGCCCTCATCAGTCGTGGAAATGAGGCTCTTGCAGAAGATCTCTTAGGAAGGCAGGATGGCATCCTGGTAACTCTTTATGGAGACGGTTCCACCGAAGAGGAACTCACCTCATCTTTTACCCCGGAAACGCCAGCAGATGCTCCTGACGTAGAAGAGACCTCTGGTGCAGCCGAAGACCAACCCACAGATGCAGAATAGGAGGTTACTATGGGAAAAATCATTACGATCTGGGGCAATCCCGGAAGTGGGAAGTCCATGTTTGCCTGCAATCTCGCCAAAGTCCTGACTGCGGGGAAGAAAAAGGCTCTCATTATCAATGCTGACTCTTCTACACCGATGCTTCCCGTCTGGATGCCTGACCGGATCCTGGAAGCTTCCACTTCCATCGGGAATGTCCTTACCGGTCTGGAAATCAACAATGCTCTGATTGCAGAACGTGATGTAGTGTTGAAAGAATACCCCTTTATAGGAGTCTTAGGCTATGCTGCCGGGGAAAATCCATTCAGTTACCCGGAATTAAAATATGAAAAAATCAAAATATTTATTTCCGAATGTGCAAAACTTGTAGATTACATTCTGATTGACTGCAGTGCAAATATGCTCAATTTCTTTCCGCCGACAGCGATTGAAGCTGCTGATCTGGTTGTCCGGATCATTACGCCGGATCTGCGGGGACTCAGCTACTTCAGAGCTCACAAGGCTCTGCTTACTGATAGTAAATTCAAATTCGAGGATCAGCTAACCTTTGCAGGACTTGCAAGACCCTTCCATGCCATCGATGAAATGGACAATCTGATCGGAGGTTTTGATGGAATCCTGCCTTACACCAAAGAAATTGAACGATGCGGCACCAGCGGGCAGATGTTCAGGGCTCTTCCCTACTGTAATCAGCGATACTTAAATGCCCTGAAGCTTGTAAAGAATAAACTTTCCGATTCAACAGAAGATCTGCCGGACAGTATTCTGGTGGATCCTACCAAGGAAGAATTTACGAATGCACCTGTTGGAAAGGAGAAATCTATCAATGGAACGTCTGAATGATCTTTTCTTTTCCTCGAAGGCATCAGAAGGACTTACCTATGAGCAAATTCTTTCTGATGTCCAGAGATTCGTCACACAGAATCACGCAGATACCCTATCCAGCGAAGGAAATCAGGAAGAGGCCAGGAAGTTACTGAAGGATTACATATTGCAGTATGTGCAAAACCGCTCTTATCACGTAGATGGACAATGGGGAACTTATTTTCCATCCCTTATACCAGTTTGATGTCACTGATACTATCACTGATGCAAACGGCAACATCACCGTCGTCGGATCCCATAAAAAGCTTGGCGGTATCTCCGATAACCTGAAGCGCCGAATGCTTGACAATGGAGTTCCTGCCGGGAGAATAAAGCCGTTTTTATCTAACCAGGAAGGAGGAAATTAACGTGTACTGGATACAGATAATTATATTCTTATTACTGCTCAGTTCTCTGCTTTCCCTGTTCGGTGTCCGCTTCTCAGATTTTCTTCAGATATTCTCCCCCAGTAGGAAGAGTACTCTGAGAGACGACATGGATATCCTCCTGGGAAAACCTGCCAAGGGATTCTTCAACCGGGAAATCTTAGAAGTTGAGCAGCTTCTTGCAGCAACCGGAAGAGCCGGAAGATTCTCCGCCGTGAAGCGCATCTGTCTTCTGCTGTTTATTTTGGGCGCACTTCTGGCTATTCTTTTTGACAATCCCTTTATGGTTCCCATCCTGGGAGCTGGATTTGCATTTGCTCCAATCTGGTACTTACGAAGCACTGCAACGATCTACAAAAAGAATCTGAATGAAGAGCTGGAAACCGCTATCTCTGTAATTACTACCTCGTACCTGCGAAGCGGTGATTTGTTGGCTGCAGTAAAGGAAAATCTGCCTTACTTAAACGCACCCGTAAAGGGACATTTTGAAAACTTTATTACAGAATCGGAGATGTTAAACGCCAATATGATTTCGACGCTAAATAATTTGAAAATGAAGATTCCCAACCAGATCTTTCATGAATGGTGCAATACGCTGATCCAGTGTCAGTCAGATCGAACTATCGGCATAGAGATTACCGTTCTGCATTTCAAGTTCCATGCAGTAACCGATGCAGCCTTCGATCCGAAGCGGTTCGTTTGGTCTGCAATGATTCGCCCTGGCAATCTCATCCACAGTAAGGAATCCAAATCCGTTGATCTCACACAGAATAAACGGCTGGGTCTTTACAACATCCAATGCCTCATTTCCGAAATGTTCGTAAATCTTACGGATTTTCTTAGGTGTTACCTTGAATGGAGTAAGATAGGCTGCAAGATCTCTGACCGCATGACTGTCATTATAAGCCATAAGGATCTTATCTAGCTTCTTACGGGTAATACCCTTGATTTCCAACAGAGAGTCCGGGTAATTATCCAAAATCTCAAATGTTCTGGTGCCGTACTTTGCAACTATCAGCTTTGCAGTCTTGGGCCCGATTCCCTTTACCATACCGGATGCAAGATAGCTTTCGATTCCCTCCTTACTCTGTGGACGGATCTCCTCATAATAATCTACCTTGAGCTGCAGTCCATGGCTGTTTTTCTCCCACTCACCATGGTAGATAAAAACAATCATCCCTATCTCCATATCTCCGAAACAATAAGCCGTGTAAAGAATCGGGATCCGAAAATTAACAGAAAATATGTACATATCGTAACGCCACCAAAATATCCTCGAAGTGTAAGAAATTTTCCATTAAATCCAGAGGCGCTTCATTGCCTTAAAATTATGGACATGACTTATACGGAAAGGAATCTTGTACGTAGTGATTTCATCTTAACTACGGATACGGGAAATCTACCTACCGCCCGACATATGCAGGATACTTTTGATCGTATACTAAAAGTCTGCAATATGCAACACTATGGTACTCATTCTCTCAGACATACTTTTGCAACAAAACTGCTTGAGAAAACAAAAAATCTGAGAGATATTAAAACAGTAGCTGCTATCATGGGCGATGATTACAAGGTCATCATAAAGACTTATCTGCATCCAGATGAAGACAATAAATATGATCTTGTTGCTTCTCTTTAGGAACTTATTTATCACGAAAAACTTGAAAGGAATTTGGTCGCAGGATTATTTTTTTAATACCACCTGATTAGACCATTGCCCTTCCACCATTTTACCACCTTATGAGGTGATTTTATTCGTTTTGAAACGGTTTCTAACGGAGCTTTCTAAGAAAAACTGAATACTGCAAAATATTACAATGAAAAGAGCTTTGAAAGGTATTTTATTGATAGAGTGGTATAAGAATAGCTATTTTGAAGCATAGGGAAATCCCTGTAACCCTTGATTTTACGCAGGTTTCAGCGATATATAGGTTTGTTATACAGAGTTGTTTCTGGACAAGAAAAAACCCCAGAAACAATAAGTTTCCGAGGCTATCCTGAGAGGCGCAGACCGGATTTGAACCGGTGGATACTGGTGTTGCAGACCATTGCCTTACCACTTGGCTACTGCGCCATATTTAATTAAATGACTCCAACGGGAATTGAACCCGTGTTACCGCCGTGAAAGGGCGATGTCTTAACCGCTTGAC
>CAVFMG010000073.1:0-13313 GCA_963623435.1 Odoribacter splanchnicus | reverse complement strand
ATATGAAAGAGGACCTACGTTCAGTAATGTCTGGGGAGATTATACTCATGAAAGATATGAGTTTGACAGTGCCGCGGAGGAAGAATATTCTAATCCTCAGGAGCCCGTTAATGAAGAGCGAGCTAAAAAAAGCCAGTTTATTGTGAGCATTCTATCAGAGAAAGAACTATCGGAATTAACCCATAAATTGAATCTTTGGAAAGCAAAAGAAGATCGAATCATGCGTGGCGAGAAGCAGGTTGATCTGTCTGAAAGTGATTTTAATGATGAGGACGCTAAAATTATGGAATTATTAGATGAAATGTATCCGACTTCGTTAATAGATAACTCACATATTATTGAGATAGATAATCACTATTTTATTTTCCGAAAGCAGGATGCGGAGCAGTTAACGGCACAACATTTCGATACATTAAGTGCATTGTCTGATAATGTAAAAAATGAACTTACAGCAGATGGATATATTACAATATTAGTTAACGAAGATGAACTGATAACCCTGAATGCTCTTATAACAAAGGTGATATAAATAGTCACACCGATAAAATATCGGAGTGACTATTTTTTATGGACGTGTCCGCGGGGCCAGACTTTACTGGGCTGGGCTTTATAGGTGGGGCGGCGGAAGAGGAGGCTTTTCAGTGCAGGACCGTTAAAGGGAAAGAGGGGCCAGAAGTAGCTGAAGCCTGCGAAGGTCGGGGTGGTAATTACGGAGAATGACACAAGCGTCAGCCCGATAAGGAACCCGGGCAGTCCCCATAATCCGGTGGTGACTACCAGGAGAATACGATAGATCCGCAGGGCATCGGCGAATTCGATGCTGGAGAGGGAGAGGTTCGCCAGCATGGTGACAGCGGCATAGAAGAGGACTTCGGTGGAAGCCCAGTTGAGACTGACAGTAATGTCACCTATGAGCAGCCCGCCTACGATAGACAATGCGCCGGAGACGCGGCTGGAACTGAGGGCAGCGGAATATTTAAAAAGGTCTAAGAGGAATTCCACCGCCAGCACATAGAAAAAGAGCCGGAAGGGCGACAGATCACTGACCGGGGTAAGCTGTAATTGCGCAGTAAGTTCCGGATAGTACGCTGCGAGAAGTAAAAATACCGGCAGGAGCAGAAGGCTCACCGGGATGCACAGGAAGCGGATCATACGAAAATAAGTCCCGGTCAGGGGATTGTTGTAATAATCCTCCGGGCTCTGGGTAAACTGAAAGATTGTGCCGGGGAGCAGCAGAACTGCGGGAGAATTGTCCACGATGAGCAGAATATGTCCCTCACACAGATAGCTGCATGCCACATCGGGACGCTCTGTCAGCTGGATGCTGGGCAGAGGGTTCCACCATCTTTTTTTGATCAGAAGCTCTTCTAAGCTTTTACTTCCCATAGTCAGAGAAGTGATCTGCAGCTGAGAAAGCTTCTGTTTCAACGTCTCTAACAGTTCCTCATTGACCTGATCCGCCAGGTAAGCAATCGCCACATCGGTGCGGCTTTCCGTTCCCAGGTTGCAGATGGAGAAAGTAAGCTTTGTGGAGCGCACCCGGCGGCGGATAAGATTCGTATTGAACAGCAGTGTCTCCACGAAACCGTCCCGGGCTCCCCGGGTAATCCGCTCGGTATCCGGTTCGGAGATGCTGCGGACAGGGTAGGTGCGGACATCGATGATCACCGCCTGATCGAAACCGTCCACCAGGAGAATGGAAGGACCGCTTAAGAGATTTTGTAGAATCGTATCGATGGAGGAAGCCAGTGTGACCTGGGCATAGCCGAGTTTGCTCCGCACATAGTCCGGGAGATCCCGGATCTCGGAATCCAGTGTATAGAGGGGATCCTGCAGGTCGGAGAATATCTGCTGAAGGATCTCTGTCTTACAGAAACCGTTGATGCCGAGCCAATATGCCGGGGTATTTCCGAGCCGGAGATCGCGTGTGATCAGGTCAAAACTTTTGCCCAAAGGCAGCAGAGTGTGGAGAAGCTCTATATTTTGCGGAAGCTTTGTGGATAAAACTTTATGTGACATAATGGGAAATCCTTTCTGATAATTATTGCATAGATAGATTTCCCATTAATCCGGCAACTATTCACAGACTGTATTTAGTGATATAATTGCCTCAGACCTAACAGAATTAACAGCAGCCCGGAGATAGGATCTGTATATTCTCCAACCTGTTGCAGGAGAACGGAACGTCCCAGGCGGCTTCCCAGCGTCAGGAACCCAAAGGAACAGAAAAAGGTGGACACAGAGGCGGGCAGAAAGGGAAGCCCGGTAATGCTGGCGGAGAAACCGATCCCGATATTATTCATAGAAAGGGCGCAGCCCAGTGCCAGCGTCTGCGGGAGAGTCAGCTCCCGGTGCTCGGCGAATTTTTTCTTCTCCTGGCATAGACTGCTGTTATCGGAAGAACTGCAGCGCCATCTCGAAATCAGCCATTTTCCGGCATAGTAGAGACCAAAGAGGATCAGGACGCTGCTACCGATCCGGGTACTGGTCTCACCGGGGATCAGAGGCAGTAAAAGGTTGCCGAGACTTATAGAGATCACAGTACCAACGAGGGTGACTGTGCTGATCAGCAGATTGTGTTTTGCGGGGAGAGGGACCTTTTGCAGCCCCAGTGCGCAGCCCACCAGAAGGGCATCCAGACTGGCGGAGATACCGAAGAGCAGGGAAGGCAGAACAGACATAGCATGCTCCGTAGAAAATATTCTTAATTTTACTATATTCCTGTAAAATTTTTTTGTGAGATAGGGTGCAAAGGGACAAAAGAAGATGAAAATACAGAAGAAAATCGTAGAATTTATAAAAAAAGAGACAGTCCTGACGGCGGCGATGATGCTGGCAGTATTGTCAGCGGTGATGGTCCCGCCGGACAGAGAATATATCGGGTATATTGATTTCCGGACGCTGGCGATTTTATTCTGCCTGATGACCGTGATGGCAGGATTACAGAAGCTGGGCATTTTTCGCAGGATTGCCAAGATATTATTGCAGCATACCCACAATGTGATTGCACTGGCAGAAGTGCTGGTGCTGATGTGTTTCTTTTTCAGCATGTTGATCACGAATGATGTGGCGCTGATCACGTTTGTGCCCTTTACATTTACGGTACTTCGGCTGTCCGGCGAGGAGGCTGTCCGGAAACTGGCAGTCCCGGTGGTGGCATTACAGACCATTGCGGCGAATCTGGGGAGTATGTTGACACCTATCGGCAATCCGCAGAACTTATATCTTTATGGGAAAATTCAGATGTCCCCGGGTAAATTTATCCTGCTGATGCTGCCGTATTCCGCGGTGTCGTTGCTTCTTTTGATCATTTGTACGGCGATTGCAGCGAAACGCTGCGGCATTGCGGTTCGGGATGTGGCAGGGGCGCTGTCTGCGGAAGATGCCGGACATAAAACGGCAGGATGGCGGAGATATCTGCCCGCATTTTATCTGCTGCTGTTTTTGCTGTGTCTGCTGACAGTCGCACATGTGATGCCTTATCCGGTAACATTTTGCATTGTAGTGCTGACGGTCTGTATCCTGGACCGCAGTACGATAGGCAGAGTAGATTATTCGCTGCTTTTGACGTTCGTAGAATTTTTTATTTTCATAGGAAATATGGGAAGAATGCCTGCCTTCTGTAATTTTTTACAGAAGATTATCGGCGGCAGGGAGGTTATGACGGCGGTGGTTGCCAGCCAGGTGATCAGCAATGTGCCGGCGGCGCTGTTGTTGTCCGGTTTTACGGAAAACATTAAGGCACTGATTGTGGGGACGAATCTGGGCGGTCTGGGCACACTGATTGCCTCTATGGCGAGCCTGATCTCCTATAAGCAGGTCGTGAGCCAGATCCCCGGGGAAAAGAAACGGTATTTTGGATGGTTTACATTGGCAAACGTAGGATTTCTGATCCTGCTGGTACTGATCAACTGTCTGTTATAGAGGTATTTATCATGTAAGGAGGTAGCATCATGACAGAAGATATGACAATTATTGCGGAAGAGGCTTATTCAGCAGCCAAAGAGATTTTGGAGAAGGCAAAGCTTGAGGAGGGAGATCTGTTCGTGGTAGGATGTTCCACCAGTGAGGTGGGTGGTGCCTCCATCGGAACCTATTCCAGCCCGGAGCTGGCAGAGGTGGTCTTCGGTGGGATCTATCAGGCGACGCAGGAAGCGGGCGTCTATCTGGCAGCCCAGTGCTGCGAGCACCTGAATCGTGCGCTGATCCTGGAAAAAGAGGCTGCGGTAAAATACGCATATCCCATGGTCAATGTGGTTCCCCAGCCCAAGGCAGGCGGATCCTTTGCCACGGCAGCGTATAAGGCATTTGAACATCCGGTGGCAGTGGAGCATATTCAGGCAGCAGCGGGAATGGATATCGGAGATACGTTGATCGGAATGCATCTGAGAGATGTGGCAGTACCGGTGCGTCTCCGGACCGGACAGATCGGAGACGCCCATGTGGTATGCGCCCGCACCAGACCGAAATTCATCGGCGGCGGCAGAGCAGTCTATGACGAAGAATTACTTTAATGATTGCCCGCGGATAGGACCTGTGATACAGTTAATGGGAACAGAGTTCGGAATCGATGATAGAGATGGAGGAAACCTATGCTTCCGCAGTCATTTACAGAGAGAATGCAGGGACTTTTGGGATCGGAATATGGAGAGTTCCTGGCAAGTTTTGATCATGAAAAATATCAGGCACTGCGTCTGAATCCGTTAAAAGAGGATGACATGTCTGTCATAACAGAAAAAGTAAAGCAGACGTTTCATTTGCAGTCGGTTCCCTGGGCGGAGAGCGGGTATTATTATACCAAAGAGGACCAGCCGGGAAAGCATCCCTGGCATGAATCGGGACTTTATTATATTCAGGAGCCCAGTGCTATGGCACCTGTGACACTACTGTCACCCAGACCCGGGGAGCGGGTTCTGGATCTGTGTGCGGCACCCGGAGGGAAAAGTACCCAGATCGCATCGGTAATGGGGGGAGAAGGACTGCTTGTCACTAACGAGATCCATCCTGCGAGAGCGAAAATATTGTCAGAGAATGTGGAACGCATGGGCATCCGGAATGCCTGCGTATTGAATGAGACTCCGGAGCATCTGGCGGATGTCTTCGAGGAATATTTTGACCGGATCCTGGTGGACGCGCCCTGCTCCGGAGAGGGAATGTTCCGTAAGAATGAGGTTGCCTGCGCGGAATGGAGCCCGGAAAATGTACAGCTCTGTGCGGACAGGCAGGATGGTATCTTGGATTGTGCGGCGCTGATGCTAGCTCCCGGAGGTAGACTGGTGTATTCTACCTGCACTTTTGCCCCTGCGGAAAATGAGGGCAGCATCAGCCGCTTCCTGGCAAGACATGAAGAATTTGAAATCGTTCCTATTGATAAAGCGAGTCTCGGAATCCCGGAGGGCTGTGACGGTATTCCGGGCTGTGTGGAGAATCTGGCACCGGGAATCGAGGGTACCTTGCGTCTGTGGCCCCATAAGCTGAACGGCGAAGGACATTATGCCGCGGTATTGCAGAAAAAGGGAGAACTTTCCGAAGGGTACCGACCGATGAGTGCTACGGGATTGGAAAAAGGAATTCCGGCGAAAAATCTTACCAAAGACTGGGCAGATTATTTTGCCTTTACAAAAGAGACTTTCTCGGAGAAGCAGATCGCAGAATCAGGGCTGTGCACCGCAGGAGAAGGCTTCCTGGCATTTGGGGACAATCTGTATCGTATGCCTGAAAATATGCCGGGAGTGAAAGGGCTGAAGGTATTGCGTCCGGGACTCCATCTGGGAACGTTGAAAAAGAACCGTTTTGAACCGGCGCATGCGTTAGCACTGGCACTGCGTCCGGAGGATGTGAAGCATGTGTGGAATCTGTCCGTGGAGGAAGCGGCTTCCTACCTGAAGGGACAGACGTTTTCCGCGGAAGGCGAGAAGGGCTGGTATCTGATCTGCGTGGACGGCTGCAGTCTTGGCTGGGGGAAACTGGCAGGCGGCATTATGAAAAACCATTATCCCAAGGGGCTGCGGAAATGAGAACAGAGATATTATACGAAGATAACAGCATACTGGTCATCTGCAAACCGGCGGGACTGGCGGTACAGTCTGCCCGGATCGGACAGGCGGATGTGGTCAGCGAGTTGAGGTCCTATCTGGCAAAACAGGCAGGATCCGGACGGGGAGAGCCTTATCTGGCGGTGATTCACAGGCTGGATCAGCCGGTGGAGGGCGTGCTGGTATTCGCCAAAGAGAAAAAGGCGGCAGCGGCTCTGACGAAACAGCTGTCGGCGGGCACATTGAATAAACAGTATTATGCGGTGCTCTGTGGATATCCTGACACTTCGGAAGGGACCCTTGTGGATTATCTGCGGAAAGAAGGGAATGTGGCAGCGGCAGTGACCGGCAGAGAGCAGGAGTTCCCGGATGCGAAAATCGCAAAACTGCAGTACCGTATTCTGGGGAAAATCGAACAGCCCATGCCGTTATCACTGGCGGATGTCTGTATTGAGACCGGACGTTTCCACCAGATTCGCGTACAGTTTGCCCATGCCGGATGGTCCCTGTTGGGGGACGCTAAATACGGGAGTGCCGCGGCAGGAACTGTCGTGGGAAGCCAGCCTTATCGCGGAGTGGCGCTTTGCGCGTATTTTTTGGAATTTGTGCATCCCGTCTCCGGTAAGAAGATGTCATTTCGGGTAAAACCGAAGAATCCGGCATTTTCCCAGTTTTCCATGGAGTAATTTGGAGAGGATAGAAAAAACGGATCCGGCACACACTAATCCCAAAAAGGGAGTGTGCGGAATGGACTGGGGAGAATTTGGGAAGAACCTTATAGGAAAAAAGATGATAGTACTGCTTTCGGTGACGGGAGCAGTCTGTTTTTTTCTGCGATATCTGACGCCTCTACTGGCACCGGTACTGCTGGCGATGCTGTTCGTCACCATATTCGGACCGATGATGCAGCGGATGAACCGCAAGTTACATTTTCCCAGACCCTTAAGTGCTATTGTGCTTCTGATCCTGGCGACGCTGCTGTTAGCCGTACTGCTATGGGTGTTGGGATCCTGGCTGTTGGGAAGTCTGCCGGTGTGGATTCAGAATATGGAAGTCCGGGAGCAGGAGTGGCTGGAGGCGGTCCGGAACCTGTGCCGCAGCGTGGGAGAGATTATCGGCGTGGACGCATCGTACCTGGAAGATACGGTCAGCGGAAGGCTGCAGGAAGGGCTGGATTCTCTGGAGGAAAATATTCTGCCGGGGATGCTGTCACAGTCTATGCAGTATGTGCGGTGGTTCACGGAGCTGGGAGGATTCCTGGTGACTTTCCTCATTACGTCAGTACTGTTAGCAAAGGATTATGACGACATCATGAACCGGCTGTTAAATCAGGAGTCGTGCCATGTGCTGCTGGAAGTGATCTGCGGGATTGTTCGATATATTGCCACGTTTGTAAAAGCACAGGGAATCATCATGACGACGATTGCGCTGGCGGCAGCAGCGACATTGGGAATCGCGGGGATAAGACACGGAGTTCTATGGGGCATTCTGGCGGGGATTTTGGATGCTCTGCCTTTTATTGGGACAGGCGTGGTACTGGTGCCGCTGGGGATCTGGCAGATTTTGGAGGGGAACTGGGGAAGAGCATTTATCTGCGGTGTGCTGTATGTGGTCTGTATTTTCCTGCGGGAGATACTGGAACCCCGTCTGATCGGCAGGAAAATAGGGGTATCTCCCATTGCGGTGCTGGTGTCGCTGTATGCCGGGATCCGGCTGTTCGGGGTCTGGGGAATCATCAAGGGACCATTGGGATTCGTGTTGATCTACGAGACTTATCGCAGCCTGTCCAGAATGTACGATCGGCAGCAAAACGGTGTCGGGCATTCCTGAGAAAAGATTGACGAAAGAAGCCAGGAAAGCTATCATGAGAGTGAGAAACGGAAGGGCATGATTATGGCAAAACATACGACCGGAAAAAAGAAAACGGAATCTGTGGCGGAGACGCTTTGCAGTTTTAATGGTTTTTTGTGTGATCTTGTGATCAGCATATATATGTGCGCGGTACTGTTGGTATTACCTTTATATAATAAGGGATATGCCAAGATTGGCACGGAGAAGGAAAACTTTTTTATCAAGACCATGACCTATGTGGGAATGGCTTTGCTGCCGGTATTTATTCTATGGGCGGTATTCCGCCTGATTACAGTGATCCGGGAAAAGAAACTCCCGAGGATCGGAGAGTTACCTAAGAGACTGTGGAAAGACCTGAGCAGCACGGATAAATTTGCAGCTTTATACGCAGTGTCGGTATTGCTGTCGTATCTGTTTACGAATTACCGGGAAGAGGCGCTGTGGGGAACGGCTTCCTGGCGGATGGGGATGTGGACGCAGCTGGGAGCGGTGATCGTGTATTTTATGATCTCCCGCATGTGGCAGCGAAAGGACTGGATATTGGTGCTGGTTCTACCGGTATCTGCGGTTGTTTTTTTCCTGGGATATGTAAATAAATTCTGCCTGCTGCCTATAGATTCGCAGTTCGTAAATACTTCTTTTATTTCCACCATAGGGAATATTAACTGGTATTGCGGGTATCTGGTGACAGTATTGTTCGGGGGAGTCTATCTGCTGTGGCGGATGGAAGAGAGGATGACCTGGAAAAAGGTGCTGCTGATGGCGTATGTGGCGATCGGGTTCGCCACGCTGGCGACCCAGGGAAGCAGCAGCGGCATCGTGACATTTGCGGTGATCATGTTCGTATTGTTCGGGATGTCGGTGAGAGACAGTGGGAGAATGGAAGCTTTCTGGCAGGAGATGACCATATTCTCCGGGGCGTGCCTGGTGACTTTTATATTACGGAAGATGAATGTGTTTTCGCAGGAATTGGTAATGGAGGGGATTACGGATCTGCTGACATTCTCGGTGGCAAGTATAATTATGACGATTCTGTCGGGAACTATTCTGTACCTGATACATAGGGCACGGAGGAAACGAAGCTATCCGGAGAAAACGCTACATAGAATATACTGCGGAATTGCCATTGCGGTGCCGGTGGTTATAGTGCTCATTTTGTTATTAACGTTGATGAATACCTTAGCGGATGGAGCTTTCACCTCAAATATCACAGACCCGGATGTGGCAAAATGGCTGACGTTTAATGTCAGTTGGGGGAGCGCCCGAGGGGGTACCTGGGCGGCAGGAGCCAGATGCTTTTGGGAGGCGGACTTCCTGCATAAAATATTCGGCGTGGGACCGGACTGCCTGTATGCATTTTTATCCAACGAGGGAAGTACGGAACTGCAGACGATGGTGCATGACCGTTTTGGCGGAAGCCGACTCACGAATGCACACAATGAATGGCTGACGATTCTGGTGGATATGGGAGTGCTGGGATTGATCAGCTACGTCGGGATGATGATCACGGCGATTCGGGATTTCCTCCGTGCCGGGGAGAACAAGATGCTGGTGGGAGCCTGCGGGATCTGCGTGCTGGCGTATACGGTGAATAATATGTTTAGTTTTCAGCAGGTAATGAATATTTCGGTGGTGTTTGTGATTATGGGGATTGGGGGGAATGTGTTAAATTATGAAGATATTAATTGCAGAAGATGACACTTCACTTCGGAAAGCATTGACTACTATTTTAGAAAAAAACAATTATTCTGTGGATGCAGTAGATAACGGAGGAGATGCACTGGATTATTTGTGCAGTGGGATTTACGATGCGGCAATACTGGATATTATGATGCCGGTGATGGATGGAGTGTCTGTACTGATAAGCATAAGGCAGAAGCATTTGGCAACTCCGGTGCTCTTGCTGACGGCCAAGTCTGAAATTGAAGATAAAATTACAGGACTGGATGCGGGTGCAAATGACTACCTGACAAAACCGTTTGACATGCGGGAACTGTTGGCGAGACTAAGAGTATTGACACGGAGAACAGAAGTACAGCAGAGCAATGTACTGACCTATGGAAATACGTCCTTAAATACACAGTCCTATGAGCTGTTTACAGCTGAGGGGAATTATAAGCTGGCAAACAAAGAATATCAGACCATGCTGCTTCTGATGCGTAATCCGGAGACTGTGATCTCATCATCAAAATTTTTGGAAAATATCTGGGATCCTGACAGCCGGGCAGAAGAAAATACGGTATGGACGTATATTTCCTATCTCCGGCGTAAGCTGGAAGCAATACATTCAGACCTTCAGATAAGAACTATGCGCAGTGTAGGATATGTATTGGAGAAAGGTTTATGAAAAAAGAAAATAAAACCAATCTGAATCGTCGTTTACAGATACGTTTTGTTCTGCTTTCATTGATGGCTCTGGTTCTATTACAGATGGTGATTGTAGGATTCAGCATTGCGAGGTCTTATCAGCAGATGACGGTGAGAGCAGATCGACTGATTCGGATGACCTATATGGATCAAAATGCTTCCGAAATAAAAGAAACTTCTTATTTCCGGGTAATGTATTATCTGAAAGAGAAGAATTTTGAGACGGATTTGACACATAGTACACAGGTAAGTACCGAAGAGGCGGAAGCGTATGCAAAACAGGCATTGGACAGTCGCGAAGACAAAGGATACATTGGTCAGTACCGGTATCAGGTGTATCGGACCCAAAGAGGAATACAGATTATTTTTTTATCCCGGGCGATGGCTATAGAGGCGCTTCAGACGAATTGCAAAACACTGATGGGGATATCTGTATTGGGAATTGCTGTTATGGCAATTGCGCTGACGGCAGCTTCTTCAGCAATAACTGCTCCGCTGGTGCGGAGTCACCAGAAGCAAAAGGAGTTTATTACATCAGCAAGCCACGAACTGAAAACGCCCCTAACGGTAATCAATGCAGATGCCCAGCTGTTGGAAGCTGAGATTGGGGAGAACGAGTGGCTGCAAGATATTTTGCAGCAGGTGGAGCGCATGACAGAAATGACACATCGACTGGTGTATTTAGCCCGTCTGGAAGAGCAGAGGGATGAACTTGTGAAAATCGACTTTCCGATTTCAGATGTTGCTGTAGAACTGGCGAAATCCTATCAGAGTGTTGCACAAACCTCCGGCAAAGAATATGTAATCAAGATACAGGAAGATATCACTTACCATGGAGATGAAAAAGCAATACGGGAATTGATGACGGTTCTGTTGGATAATGCATTCAAATACAGTCCGGAACATGGGCAGATAAAGGTAGAACTAAAGACAGAGAGACAGGGCGTGTGCTTTGCGGTAGAAAATACCGTAGAACATGTGACGGAAGAACAGATGAGAAGATTTACGGATCGTTTTTACCGGACGGATACTTCCGATAAGGTGAAAGGGTTTGGAATAGGCTTGTCTATTGCCCGGGCAGCAGCGGAGGCACACAAAGGGAAGTTGAAGGTGGAATTATTGAAGAAACAGATGATTCGAATTTCAGCGGTAATAAAACAGCCCGGAATTATTTGAGCCTGGATTGAGGTTGGAGGATTACTGTATTTACAGAATGAAGGATGCATTCGGAAAGGTACGGTAATAATTATGAAAAAAATGAAGAAAATAATAAGGCTTTTTACGGTGACACTGGTGCTTAGTATATCATTGCCGGTCACAGCCGAGGCAGCTGTGAAGACAAACGATAGCAGTAAGATGTATACAAATAGCGATTTTGTGGAAAAAGAGCAGCCGGAACTGAATCAGGATACCAAAAAGCTGATTGCACAATATCAGAAAAAGCCTACCATGGAAAATTATCTGAAACTTCGCGATATAGTGATTCAGAACTATAATGCAGTATTGGACCGGAAAGAAGCGAAATTGCAGGAATTGATAGAAGAAACCGCAGGAAAACCGGGCGCGGATGAAAAAGTGGCGGAGATGGAAGATATTGTCCAGGATATGTATATTACCTACTGGAACCGCATTAACAGTACTATGCTGCGGTTTACAGATACCCGACTTCTGAAATGGAAAATTGCGAATGCTTCCCAATATAGCTATATTCCGGTTATGGGTGCCGGAGAAAGCATATACATAAAGCGGACACCGGTAACAAATGCGGAATATGCGGCTTTTATAGAAGCTACCGGGTACACTGCTCCACAAAACTGGAAAAATGGCAGTTATCCGGCAGGAGAGGACAAACTCCCGGTCAATTATGTCTCTTATCAGGATGCGCAGGCTTACTGCGACTGGCTGACCGGACAGGACGGTACGAATACCTATCGTCTGCCAAGTGAAAGTGAATGGGAACTGGCAGCAGGTCATATGCCCAAGGATGCAGATTTTAACTGTGGCATTAATGACGGCAGGACGTCGGTAGAGCAATATGCCGATGTGACCAGAGGCGCACATGGAGCCGTTGACTTCTGGGGAAATGTGTGGGAATGGACTTCTACAATCAGATCTTCCACAACAAAAACTACAACCGTAGGTGTCAAAGGAGGATCCTGGGAATCTGACCGGACAGATTGCCGTACAGAATATAGAAAAGAAGGCAGAAATGCAAATGGGGTCTATGAAGATGTAGGATTCCGGGTAATTCAGGTATTGAACGGTAAGGAACCGGAACAAAAGGTAGAACTGGCAACATTAGAGTCTCCGGCAGTTACAGCGAAAGCTTCGGACGGCACGGTCACACTTTCATGGAAGGCGGTTAAAAATGCGGTAGAGTATCAGATCTTCAGTTACGATCAGGAGACCGGTCTGGTATCCATGATCGACAGAACGGCAAATACTAGCATCAAGATGGCGAATCTGACAAAGGGCAAAACATATAGTTATATTGTGCAACCGATATCTTATGTAGGCGTTGCGGATAATGTATCGTCGGAGAATTGCATTACTGTGATTTGTAAATAGGAAGGAGGCGAACTTGCGGTCTCCGCTCCGCTCCGGTCGGTCCAGGCCGAGGTCCCCCGGACCTCGTGGGTCTCCGCTCCGCTCCGGTCGGTCCAGGCCGAGGTCCCCCGGACCTCGTGGGTCTCCGCTCCGCTCCGGTCGGTCCAGGCCGAGGTCCCCCGGACCTCGTGGGTCTCCGCTCCGCTCCGGTCGGTCCAGGCCGAGGTCCCCCGGACCTCGTGGGTCTCCGCTCCGCTCCGGTCGGTCCAGGCCGAGGTCCCCCGGACCTCGTGGGTCTCCGCTCCGCTCCGGTCGGTCCAGGCCGAGGTCCCCCGGACCTCGTGGACCCTCTGCGCCCGAACGGTGTGCTCGTGCCGGCTAGAGGATGTAAGTTCAGATATATCATGACAAACAAAAATACTCCCTCACACATGTGTGAGGGAGTATTTTTAGTCGTCGCGACAAGATTCGAACTTGCGACCTCTGCGTCCCGAACGCAGCGCTCTACCAAAC
>CAVFMG010000072.1:0-13329 GCA_963623435.1 Odoribacter splanchnicus | reverse complement strand
CCAGCTGATCAATGGACAGAAAACTGTTTTTCTGAATATCCATATTCAAACACCCCTCTGCGTCAAGCGCTTACTCTTTTTCATTTGCCTTTTCTTCTGCTTAGCGGATCTCCTTCAGACGCTCGATATACTTGTTCAGACTACTCACGGTATCTTTTGCCAGGAAGGATTTCTCATAATCACTCATGTCGTTGTATTCCTTCTCCAGCTCATCGATGGTCTCTCCGTCGCTGGAATCAATACCGTTTACATTGGGAAGCTTGTTCAGTTTTACAGTGAAATTGTAAGCTTTGTTGTACGCATCCAGATATTCCGCATCTACTACAGAATCCAGGTCATCAATGGAGTACTTCTGCTCATTGATGTAAAGGTAAGCCTTATTGTTCTCATAAGATACATAATCGACTCTGCCCTGTACCAGTTTGGTATCGCCGGAGGATGTGGTAGTCTTGATGTAGACCTCCTTGCCTACCAGGGCGCTTGCTCTCTGTAAATCCATGCTGCTGGACATATTCTGCATCTGCTCTACCTGTGAGAACTGTGCATACTGGGATATGTACTCTGTGTTGGAAGTAGGTTCCAAGGGATCCTGATACTTCATCTGCGCTACCAGAAGCTGTAAGAATGCTTCCTTGTCCATTCCGTTGCTGCTTGTTTTTGTAGAATTGCTCACAGAAGTCTGGGATGCTGTCTCTACGATCTGACCGTTTTCTACGGATGCAACTAATGCCATTTTCTTCTCTCCTTTCTATTGGATTATTTAGATAAATTGTTATGCGGTGAAATCCACCGTGTTGCCATTTGCCGCCATCATGTCAGCGGTGATCCGGTCTTCCTCTGTCTGGGACTCTTCCTCAGTAAATGCAGCATTCAGATTGATCCTGCGGGTACGCTTTCTGCCTACACCGGCTTCTGCCTCCCGGCTTCTGCCTTCTCTGCCCTGCTCTAAGTTCTGTTCAAACTGGTGGGTCTGTACCGTAACTTCGATAGCCTCCACCTTGACGCCCTGTTCTGCGAAGCTTTCCTTCAGCTGAACCATCTGGCTCTCCAGTGCCGCCTTCACGGTCTCATTCTGAGTGATGAAGTTCGCTGTGACCACGCCGTTCTTGGATGCCACCTGCACATGCAGCGTCCCAAGGCTCTGGGGATGCAGCTGCATTTCCAGGTCAGAGCTGTCCGCCTTCAGGGATACCTTCATGTAATCCATGATCTGACGCATAATGTCCTGTGTATCCGTGGCACGGGTATTTTCCGTCTGAGCGGTCTGCTGTAACTGTGTGAGGAAATTATCTTCCTTCAGGTTCTGTAACAGAAGATTGCCATGTTCGCCGTTTGCTGTATATTCCTGCTTCTCACCGGAATTCTCCAACTTCTGCTGCTGTGCATTCTGCGCTTTCATGTCCGTCTCCTGCGTAGTGTCCTGTGTCACTGCCTGGGTTACTTCTCCCGCAAGATTCGTATCCGGTTCTGCCGCAGTCTCATCTTCCATCTCTATCGTAATTACCGGTTCCGCTGCCGTCTCCTGCGCGATCCGGTCAACTGTCTGCTGCCACTCTTCAGAATCCAGTTGCAATTCTTCCTGTGCCTGCCCTACAAGGTCCTTTTGCAGGTCCATGATTCCTTCTACATTGCCATACAGATTCTCATCCATAACCAGTGCGAAAGAATCCTGTGCTCCGCTGATGGTCATCAGCAATTCATTTAAGCTTGCGGGATCTGTCAGATCCATCCCGGTCATTCCCAGGTCATCCATGGCGCCCTGTAGCTCTTCTTCGCTGGCGGAAAAAGTCCCGGTGATCTGATCGATCAGATTCTGCACGATCGTTCCCAGCACTTCCTGTGCCCTTTTCGTGTCTTCTGCATCCGTTTTTTCAGCATCCGTTCCTTTGTCATCCGAAGTATGTACGAGATTATCACGCCTTCTGTCGCTATTTCGCAGGGAATCGCCCCTTCTGACGTCATTGCTGCGGTTGGTACGGCTGCGGTTATTTGCGGTCGTATTTGCTGTCCGGGCACTGCTTTGGGTCTTATTCCATACTACCTGGAAACTGGTCCCCGCATTCTGCTTTGCTGCCGTCGCCAGATCCGAAATTTGTATATTGCTTCCACTGCCTACACCTTTAATTGTCGTTCCTGCCATTTCTCCTCCTTTCTCAGGTCAACTCTAATCTCTGTCAGCACTTTTGACCTGTAATTATACTACAAATTTTATATCGGATCTTTCGATTAATTTCTTAAGATTCCGGATCCATAATTTTAGTGATCTTTGCAGCCACCTCAGAATCCATCGCACCTAAAATCGCGCCTCTGTCATCTGCGCTCATCACCTTAAGTATTCGTGCTGCCAGATCCAGATTGTTGGTCATCTGTTCAAAGATGGCCGCCGCCTGCTTCGGTTTCATGGCGGAATATGCAGCAGCATAATCCTGTACTTCCTGGCTTTCCTCCAGCTGTGTCACCACCTGCTTATAGATATATTCTGCTGTTGCAGGATCCATGGACTCATAGTATTTCTTATACTCCTCCGCTCCGGGTCCCTTGTCGGAATAGACCACTTCATCGTAGAATTCCTTCTGGATGCGCTGGAATTCCACCTGCTGGTTCTCGAATTCCTTAAGTCGTAACACTTCTGCCTTCAGCTGATCCAGCTCTTCATCCTTGGAAGCGGATGCTGTCTGTGCCTGTTCCAGCTGCAATTCCAGACTCTTGATCTGATCTACCGCATCCTGCAAACTGGTATAACCGCCATAGGCACTTCCATCCGTAGTCTCTGTGATGGAATTACCCGGAAGTATTTTGTTTAATACCGGCACATCCTTTAAAATGGGAGTCACCACAGAACTTCCGAAGCCTCCGATATCTAACTTGATGACTACACAGATCACGGCAATCCACAAAATTACGATCATAATGGTTGCACCGAAAGTAAGCAGACTGTTGCCTTCGTTTCCGTCATCCAGGGCATCTTCCTGCTTTGCGATCTCTTTTGCCCGGCGCTTTGCTTCCTTCCGCTGTGCCTGCTGTTCTTTTTTCAGTTTTTTCTTTTCTTCCGCCAGCTGTTTTCTCTCGTAATCCGTTGTCTGTTCTTCCGGAGTCTTCTCTCTTGCCATTTTAATACCAATGCCTTTCAGTAACCTGCAAAGTTTGGGCTGCAGGCACAAATTTGCGTGTGAAAAATTGATTTTTCACACTATCCTCCTGTTGTCTTACTCTGCCTGCCTCGTCTTCTGTCCGTAGTTGTAACTGGTCAGTTCGTCGATTGCTTTGCTCTCCGCATGATTTTCTTCCCGCAAAAATGCCTCGAAAGCTTTTTCCCGCAGTGTCTCATGCATTTTTCTCTCTTTCATAGCTTCCGCCATACGTTCCCTGGCGGCTTCCACATTTTCTTTGGCCTTTTCCACCCGAATTGCCTGGTTTGCTACAATGCTGTCCATTTTCAGCAGTGCTTCTTTGTTCTCTTCAATGGCGCGCAGATCCAGTTTGCCGCTTAAGAGCCTCACAGACTGTTCCTCATACTCTCTTCTTCGTGCTTTCATGCGTTCCAAATGCTCAATCTCCACATTCAGTGCCGCCTGTGCCGTTCCGAATTCCTGTTTTGCCTGCGTCTCCATTTTCTCTTTGAAATTCAGGATGTTCTGCAGGGAATATCTGAACTTTGCCATTTATCTCACCCCTGATTTGTGAACAGGTCTTCTAACATCTGTACGGTCTCTTCAAAAGTAAATTTCTCTTCTGTGCCCTGACACAGGAAGCCGTTCACGGCATCAATCTTCATGATTGCATAGTCAATATTCGGGTTACTGCCCTTTTTATAGGCACCGATGTTGATCAGATCTTCCGCCTCATTGTAGGTTGCCAGTACATTTTTAAGCTTATTGGATGCCTGCTTATGTTCCCTGGCGGCGATCTGGCTCATACATCTGGAAATACTCTGTAAAATATCGATTGCCGGGTAATGGTTTTTATGTCCCAGCTTTCTGTCTAACATAATATGACCGTCCAAAATGCTTCGTGCCGTATCTGTGATGGGCTCATTGAAGTCATCACCGTCTACCAGGACGGTATACAGTCCGGTGATGGATCCGACTGCTGCTCTTCCGGCGCGCTCTAACAGCTTCGGCATCTCGGAATATACACTGGGGGGATACCCTCTGGTCACCGGTGGTTCTCCGCTGGCAAGTCCGATCTCTCTCTGTGCCATGGAGAAACGGGTCAGAGAGTCCATCATTAACAAGACATCCTTCCCCTGATCTCTGAAATATTCCGCAATGGCAGTTGCCGTCTTCGCTGCCTTATTTCGTTCCAGCGCCGGTCTGTCGGAAGTCGCCACGACTACCACAGATCTGCGCATACCTTCTTCCCCTAAGTCTCTCTCTATGAATTCCCGGACCTCTCTGCCACGCTCGCCGATGAGGGCGATGACATTGATATCTGCCTTGGTATTTCTTGCGAACATACCCATCAGCGTGGATTTGCCCACACCGGATCCGGCGAAAATACCGATTCTCTGTCCCTTGCCGACGGTAATCATGCCATCCACTGCTTTTACGCCGAGGGGCAGCACCTGATCAATAATGGTACGGGACATGGGATCCGGCGGTGCTGCTTCCACCGGGTAGGCAGCACCTATAATGGTCTCTCCGTCTATCGGAACGCCCAGTCCGTTCACCGTCTTGCCTAACAGCTTGTCGCTTACCGCTACCTTTAACGGAGCACCTGTATTCTCCACGACGCAGCCCAGTCCGATACCGTCTACGGAATCATAGGGCATGAGAAGTGTCTTCCTGTCGCGGAAGCCCACGACCTCCGCCATGATCGGCTTTGCTCCTTCCGCCTCCGGGAGGATCCGGCACAGGTCTCCCAGCTTGGAATCCGGTCCCGCGGATTCTATGGTCAGTCCCACCACATTCACTACTTTTCCCAGCCTTCGGCAGAACATTTTATCCGCTAATTTATTGTATTTTTCAAAATCAATGTTCTTTATGACCATTTATCAGCCTTCATAGGATAATAATTTTAATTTCTGACGCAGCTCCTTAAGTTCTGTTCCCAGCCCGCAGTCGAAAATACCGCCTTCCGTCTCAATCAGGCACTCTCCCTTGCCCAGCGTCATATCCTCTATGATCTCCACCGTGGCATTCGGTGACGTGGTTCCTGCAGCAATCTGCTTTTTCTGCATGCTGACATAAGGATAATCTTCCTTGGATACATGGATCAGGAAACTCTTGTTGTCTTCGGTATTTTTCATGGTGGCAGAGATCAGGTAACACAGAACCTCTCTGTAGAAATGCAGATCCACATGAAAAATATGCTCGTAAATACCGGTGATGGTATCTACGAACTTCGGTTCCAGTTCATCTATCATTTTCTGATATTCCGCATCTAGTGCGGCAGCCTTTTTCCGATACGCAGCTTCCCGTTGCGCTTCTGCGCGGTCTGCCTGCGCCTGTGCATCCGCAAGTCCCTGCTTTTTCGCCTGCTCTAACACGGTCTGTTTCTCGGATTCCGCCTGGGCTCTTGCGTCCTGCAGAATGCTTTCCGCCTGGGCTTTGGCATCCTCCAGGATCTGTGCAACCTGTGCCTGGGCATCTTCCCTCAGCTTCTGTAAATCCTCTCCGGCTTTGATCACATTACCGGAAGCCCGCTGTTCCCCTTCGGTATCTTCCGTATCTGCCACCAGGGCATCCACTTTATCTGCCGCAAGACCGGAGACAAAGCCTTCCGTTCCCTCCTGCTGTATCTTCGCAGACAGCTCCCGGATCCGCTTTGCCACCAGATCATTGGTATTGATCACTCTGGTGTCTTCTTCCACCAGCTTGGTAAATCCCCGTTTTAAAAGATTACTAGACAACGATCTCGTCACCTCCGCCTCTGGAAATGATGATCTCACCGGAATCCTCCAGCTTACGGATAATATTGACGATCTTCTGCTGTGCTTCCTCTACATCCTTCATACGGACAGGTCCCATGAATTCCATATCTTCCTTGATCATAACCACCAGACGCTTGGACAGGTTGTTGAAGATTGCATTCTGTACCTGCTCGTTGGCACCCTTCAGAGCCACTGCCAGGTCGTTGTTGTCCACATCACGCAGCACACGCTGGATTGCCTTGTCGTCCAGCAGAAGGATATCCTCAAATACGAACATCTTCTTGCGGATCTCGTCTGCCAGTTCGGGCTCTTCGATCTCCAGAGTCTCCATGATATGTTTCTCGGTACCGCGATCTACGGTATTCAGGATATCTACCACTGCATCGACACCGCCGATGATGGTGTAATCCTGGTTCACCAGACTTGCCAGCTTGGATTCCAGTACCTTCTCCACTTCCTTGATGACATCGGGGCTGGTACGGTCCATGACGGCAATACGTCTCGCCACATCCGCCTGGCTGTCAGGAGGCAGTGCAGAGATGATCAGGGCCGCCTGACTGGGTGACAGATAAGACAGAATCAGGGCAATGGTCTGCGGATGCTCATCTTGGATAAAGTTGATCAACTGGCTGGCGTCGGTCTTACGCACAAACTCGAAAGGCTTTACCTGTAAGGATGCCGTCAGCTTACCGATGACATCCATTGCCTTGTCGGTCCCCAGTGCCTTCTCCAGCAGTTCCTTGGCATAATTGATACCACCCTCGGCAATATACTGCTGTGCCAGACACACTTCGTAAAATTCATTGATCACTTCTTCTTTGACCTGAGGGGTGACACTTCTGGTATTGGCGATCTCCAGGGTCAGCTCCTCAATCTCTTCTTCTTTTAAATGTTTAAAAATCCCGGCGGATCTCTCCGGTCCCAATGCAATCAGAAGAATTGCTGCTTTCTGCAGACCTGATATTGTGCCTTCTGTTTTTGTCCTTGCCATAGTTACTCCGTTTCTTAGTTCCAGTCCTCATTCAGCCAGTTACGTAATAGCGCCGCTGCGGATTCCGGATTCTCATCTACGAACTTCTCGATCATCTTACGTGTCTCAGACTTGGATTCCACGTCGATATCTTCCAATTCCGCCTCAGGGGTAGACTGCAGCATATTCTCCACAGATACTTCCTCTTCCTGCTGTACTGCCTGTCTGGTACGCATGCTATGCAGTACTACGAAAGCTAACAGTCCGAGGATCAGCACCAGCATTACTATACTGAGTACATTCTGTACACTAATGGGATTGCTCTCCTTGTCATAGAAAATCGGGCTTTCGTAGGCAATGATTGTAATTTTATCCTCACTGATGCCGGTGGCATTTGCCACCAGGCTGTACATATCCTGATCCACATCGATCTTGGTATCCGCACTGTTCTGGGATTTATATTCGTCCCACGTGGTGCCGTCCAAAAGTCCCTGTCTCTTTACATCCTCATAGTGGATCTCCTTATAGGTGATCGCAGCGATAGAGATGGAGGAATTCGTATAATTGATCCCGCCTGCCGGAGTTACAGTATTCGTTATAGACTCATTAGGCAGATAGTCTCTACTGGTCTCGGAAGTGGACGAAGAGCTGTTGTTGCTGTCCGAGGATACATAAGTGGTATTGCCACTCTCGCCATTGGAAGTGGTGCCAGGTACTCCGCCACCGTCATTGGTATTCTCACTTTCATAAGTCTCCTCGTGAGAAAGCATGCCCTCAGTCCGGTCGGAATTTGCATAGTACTGTTTTACCGTCTCTTCGTAGTTGGAGAAATCCATGCTAAGGTGGCTGGTAACCGCTGCATCGTTATACTGCTTGGTTCCCAGCAATACCTTTTTTACCTGATTAGCAATCATAGACTCCGCCTGGTTCTGTAATTCCTGCATGGAATTGGCAATTCCGGTGGAACTGTAGTCATCTCCGCCCGCAAAAAGCAGATTGGAGTCTGTATCCATAATGGTAATATTTGCCGTCGTATCATTGCGAAGCCATGTAGCAACGCACTTTGCCAGTGCTGCCGCATTAGCAGAAGTAAAGGTACCGTCCAGTTCCAGCTGGATGAATGCGGAAGCCTCTTCCTTCTGTGCTGCCAGGGTTCCGTTATCCTTCGGGAAGCTTAAATGTACCTTGGCGGATTTCACGGCACTCTGTGCCTCTATGGTCTGTGTTATGTATTTTTCCAGATAAGAATTGTAAAGTCTCTCCTTGTCGGTAGCTGTTGTAGACATGCTGTTGCCCAAATAATCATTCAGGTCCAGGGCATCCGGTACATATCCGGCAGAACCGAGAGCCAAATTTGCTGCGCTCTGCTGACTGCTGTCTACGTCAATCTTCAGTCCGTCATTGGATTCCTTATGTGTAATTTCCGCGCTGTCCAGGGTGGAGATGATCTCTGACGCCTGTGCTGTTGTCTCACAGGTAATCAGTCGGACATACTGGGGTTGGGTCATGACATACATGATAATTGCAAACGCAAAAATCACGACCGCAGCGGCTCCAATGATGATACTCTTCTGTCTGGTCGTGAATTTATTCCACCACTCCAGTATTTTTGCAGGTATTTCTTTTAATCTGTCTGCCATTGCAGCTCTCTCCTCTTACGTCAAGAATAAAAAGTACGCTTTAGATCTGAATCTGCATCAGTTCCTTGTACGCGTCCATCACCTTGTCGCGGATGGCTACGGTATACTGCAGCGCAGTGGAAGCCTTTTCCAGCGCAATGGTAAGATCATGGGTATTGTCCGTCTCACCCAGGGCAAATTTGATTTCTTCATTCTCGGCATCCGACAGATAGCTGTTAGTCGTCTTCACATTATCGATTGCTGTATTCAGAAAAGCTTCAAACATTGTACCCTCTGCCTTTTTGTCCTTCTCCGCCAGCATCCCTGTCAGAGATGTGGAGGGCACCGTAGCAGTACCGTTTACACTGTTCAAAGCTGTGATTGCTGAAATATCCATATTAATAAACCATTTCCTTCCTTACCTGTATTACTGGCCAATCTCTAATCCTTGCAATGCCATGGACTTGCTGGCATTAAATGCCGTAGAGTTTGCCTCGTAGGATCTGCTGGCATCGATCAGATCTGTCATTTCGGTAATAATATTTACATTGGGATACGTCACATAGCCGTTCTCATCTGCATCAGGATGGGAAGGATCGTATACCATATTCATCTCCGTCGTAGTATCCTCGAAGATCTGGCTGACCTTAACACCACTGCCGGTGTAGCTGTTTTTCGCATCATGGAACACCTGGCTGAAGGTCTGCTGCTGGTTCTTCTGCTGGAAAGTAACGATCTTGCGGCGGTACGGGGTGCCATCCTCGGTTCTTGTGGTATTGGCATTGGCAACGTTTTCAGAGATCACGTCCATACGCAGTCTCTGCGCGGTAAGTCCCGACGCCGTAACATCAAATGCTGAAAACATACTCATACGCTAATCCCTCACTTCATCACTGTCTGTAAGTTTGTAAATTCCTGGTTGATGCTTTTTAACAATCCCTGGTATTTCAACTGGTTCTCCGCCAGCATCACATTTTCGTTCTCGATATCCACGTTGTTGCCGTCTAAGCGGTAGGAGTAGTTGGCATAATCCACATACGCCCTGCCGCGAAGTCTGCTTAAGTTAATATTGCTTACCTTCTCATCCATGGATTCGTATCTGTTGTTCCCCAGTGCCTTCTGCAACACCGATTCAAAAGCCACATCCTGTCTCTTGTAGCCCGGGGTATCCACATTGGCAATGTTGTTGGAAATCGCTTCATTCCGCTGCCAGGAAGCGTCCGCCGCCCGGTCTAAGACATTGACATAATCAAATGCGTTTGTCTGTATCATACTACCTCACATTCTGCAGTTTCTAAAAATACGATAAAATCGCATAGAAACCGCTTCTGCCATACCTATTCTATTTTATTATAAAGTATTTCGACAAAAACACAATACTAAAATAAAAGAAGAGACCATCTTTCACAATAGTCTCTTCTTCCTAAAATACTGATTAATATTTGTGAATGTTTGTATTTTTTGCTTAATTCCTGCCATTCTGATGCTTTAATTCTTCGATCTCATCAAATACGGCATCGTTCAATACTTTGATATAAGTTCCCTTCATACCGGAGGATCTGGACTCGATGACACCGGCACTCTCAAACTTCCTTAAGGCATTGACGATCACGGATCTGGTAATACCGACTCTGTCGGCGATCTTGCTGGCTACCAGGATGCCTTCCATACCGTTTAATTCATCGAAGATATGAGTGATTGCTTCCATCTCCGAAAAAGAAAGCGTGCTGACTGCCGATTTCACAACAGCCACCTTACGGCTCTCCTCAGCACTCTCCTCGTTCACTGCCCGGAGCATTTCCAGTCCCACTACCGTAGTACCGTACTCACAGAGAATAATGTCATCGATATCGTACTGTTCATTGCATTTGTAAATGAAGAGGGTTCCCAGTCTCTCTCCTGCGATCTCGATAGGAGTGATAATTGCCTGGAATTTTCTCGTATCAATGTTCTCGAAACCGAGGGTCTCCAGATTGACATTCTCCTTCGTGGATAATACTCCTAACAGTCTCTCATTCAGCATAGGGTCAATGAATCCGCCGATATTATCATCCAACAGTTCTGTGATCGGCTCGATCCCGTCGGATTTGCCAACGCCTAAGACCTTACCCTTTCTGCTGATTACCAGTACATTGGAATTCAGGATCTCGCGCATTACCTTACAGATATCGCTGAATACCACTTTGCTGGAATTGTTATTGTGTAACAATTTACCGATCTTACGTGTCTTGTCCAACAATTGTACGCTACTCATCTATCTTCCTCCGTTTACACATACTACGAAACTACGAGATGTTATGCACATTGTAGCACATGTAATTTCAGATTACAACGGAAATAGCGCTAATTTATGAGAAAATTCTGACAGTATATAAAACTACTTCTCTTCCGTCGGTTTATTTTTCACATAACCGCATTGTTCATCCATGCAGACCAGCTTGTTGCCTTTTTCCAGAAGCAGTTTGCCGCAGCGGGGGCACTTCTCTCCCGAGGGCTTCTGCCATACCATGAAATCGCACTCCGGATTGTCAATACAGCCATAGTATCTTCTGCCCTTTTTGGTCTTTTTCATGACAATATCCTTGCCGCACTTAGGGCATGCCACACCGATCTTCTCGAAATAAGGCTTGGTGTTGCGGCACTCCGGGAATCCGGGACATGCTAGGAATCTGCCGTGAGGTCCGTATTTGATTACCATGCGTCTGCCGCACAGTTCGCAAACCTCATCGGATTCTTCATCCGCAATGGTCACCTCCGCCAGATCCTTTTCGGCTTTTTTCACCGCCTCATCCAGATCCGGATAGAAGTTCTCCACAATGGTCTTCCATTTCACGGTACCTTCTTCCACACCGTCTAACAGAGTCTCCATATTCGCGGTAAAGTTCACATCCACGATGGCAGGGAAGGCTTCCTTCATCATATTGTTGACTACTTCACCCAGTTCCGTCACGTAGAGGTTACGGTTCTCCTTGGCAATGTATCTTCTGGCAAGAATCGTGGTGATGGTCGGTGCATAGGTACTGGGACGTCCGATGCCCAGTTCTTCCAGCGCCCGTACTAAGCTTGCCTCGGTATAGTGTGCGGGAGGCTGGGTGAAATGCTGCTTCGGGTCAAAGCTCTGGAATTCCAGCACGCTGTTCTCATCCAGCTTGCCGCCCAGTACATTTTCCTCTTCCTTGTCATCCTCCTGGGTATAGACACTCATGAAACCGTCAAAACGCATTCTGGATGCTGCCAGGGTAAAGATCTGATCCCTTGCCTGGATCTTCACGGAAGTGGTATCATACTGTGCTGCGCTCATGCGGCTTGCCACAAAACGCTTCCAGATCAGCTGGTACAGTCGGAATAAATCTCTGGGAAGCTGCTCCTTGATGGCAATGGGCATACGATTTAAATCCGTAGGGCGGATTGCCTCGTGGGCATCCTGGATCTTCTGTCCGTTCTTTTTCTCTGTATTTGCTGCAGTCTTATATTTTTCACCGTAATGTGCATCGATGAACTGTGCTGCCTGTGCTTCCGCTTCTTCAGACACACGGGTGGAATCGGTACGTAAGTAGGTGATCAGACCTACGGTGCCCTCTCCCTTGATGTCTACGCCTTCGTATAACTGCTGTGCCAGACGCATGGTCTTCTGCGTGGAGAAATTCAGCACCTTGCTGGCTTCCTGCTGTAAGGTGGAAGTCGTAAAGGGAAGGGGGGCCTTCTTCATGCGCTCTCCGTGGCGAACTTCCTTCACCTCGTATTTTGCACCTTTTAGGGAATCCATGATTCTGTCAGCTTCTTCCTTGCTGCCGATGCCCTGCTTTTTCTCGGTGGTGCCGTAATATTTTGCACAGATGGGCTTTTTCTCACCCTTTACCTTCAGGTTCACATCCAGAGACCAGTATTCCTCCGGGATGAAAGCGTTGATCTCGTCTTCTCTGTCGCAGATAATGCGGAGAGCTACGGACTGTACACGACCGGCACTTAAGCCTCTCTTGATCTTCGCCCACAGGATCGGGGAGATTCGATAACCAACCACACGGTCCAGTACACGTCTTGCCTGTTGTGCATCCACCAGGTTCATATCGATCTCTCTGGCATGCTTTAAGGATTCCCTCACCGCGCTCTTGGTGATCTCATTAAATGTAATACGATATACTTTTTTATCTTCCAGTTTCAGAGCATAATATAAATGCCAGGAAATGGCTTCTCCCTCACGGTCCGGGTCGGTTGCGAGATAGATCTTCTCTGCCTTCTTCACTTCCTTACGCAAAGCTGCCAGCAGGTCTCCCTTTCCGCGGATCGTAATGTATTTCGGTTCATAGTCATGCTCCACGTCAATTCCCAGCTGACTCTTGGGCAGGTCCCTCACATGCCCCTGACTCGCCATGACTTCGTAATTCGCTCCCAAAAATTTTTTGATTGTCTTCACCTTCGCCGGTGACTCTACAATTACTAAATATTTTGCCATATATGCTCCCATCCATCCACTTTTCGCGGATATACGGCTTTCGATTCCCGCCTCTTTGCCGTATTTTCCCCATGTTTTGAGTAATCGTGAATCACTATACAACAAAAAAATGGGAATGGCAAGAAGATTTTATGAAAATGTTACTATCCAGCACCCCATTCGCAAAACCGCATCTACGATGCTTACTTTTTGCTCATGTGGTTATCTCGCCATATAATTTATGCCGGAATTGCTTATAAATAAGCTTTCCGGCATAATTTGCATAGCTCTGGATAGTAACAAAAAATGCCCGAAAGCTTTCATTTTATGCTTTCCGACACTTTTCAGGGTTGGGCTATTCTATTCAAAGAATAAGCAGCTGATAGGGGAATCGAACCCCTGTTTTCGCCGTGAGAGGGCGACGTCTTAACCGCTT
>CAVFMG010000071.1:9793-13399 GCA_963623435.1 Odoribacter splanchnicus | reverse complement strand
ATACTGTATTTCACTGACAAGACGTTATCCTACAGTTGTAAACTGGCATGGTAAAAAAAATACATTCTGGCTCTTTCAAGCAAGCCACTTTTTCTATACACTGAATCCTAACATATCCCAGCGAACAAATGGGAATTATGAAAAAGAAACCAAAAGAGGAGATCATCATTATGGAAAAGAAAAAAACATACGGCGTATTGATCGCAGGAGCCATTCTCCTGATCCTGGGAATCGTTCTTGCAGTCATTACCCACAATAACAGCTATCAGCAGTCCGTAGCTTACAGCGATCAGTTAAGCGAAATCAAAGCTTCCATCGAAGCGATCGAGGGAGGCACTGCTACCGGAGACCTGGATGCCCTGAATGCACAGAAGAGTGAATTAACCGATCTGAAATTAGCTGCAGAGCGTCCTTATTCTTACAGCCTGGTTCTGGTATTCTTCGCGATTCTGTTAACCGCTAAAGGATTATACAATGCTTTCGTCGGTATAGTTCCCGCTGCAAAAGCAGATGTGAGAAAGCTGACGCAGGCAGGTTTATTGGCGGCTCTGTGCTATATTGGCTTTGCCTTCCTGAAAGTTGATATGCCGGTTCCCGGCAGTCTCGAGAAGACCGCATTCCACTTTGGCAATGTCTTCTGTGTTCTGGCAGCCCTGCTGCTTGGCGGCTACTGGGGCGGTCTGGCCGGTGCTGTCGGCATGACCATCGCCGATCTGACCACCGCTTATGTGACCAGTGCTCCGAAGACTTTCCTGTTGAAGCTGTGCATCGGTCTCATCGTCGGTCTCGTAGCGCACAAGATCTTCCACCTGAGTAAGGAGCATCCGAAGAAATACATCACCGGTGTGACGATCCTCGCTTCCGCCTGCGGCATGGCATTCAACGTAGTAGCAGATCCTTTGGTTGGTTACTTCTATAAAATGTATCTGCTGGGCGTGCCTCAGGATATCTCCAAGGCTCTGGCGAAGATCAGCACCATGACTACCGGTGTCAACGCTGTGACCGCTGTGGTCTGCGCTTCCATCATCTATCTGGCACTGCGTCCGGCACTGAAGAAAGCAGGATTATTCCATGAAATCTAATTCCGATAATTTTAATAGTAACACACAAGAAGGCGGGGATTTTATCCCCCGCCTTGCTATGATTAATGATATTGCTGGTTTTGGGCGTTGTTCCACAACGGTGTCCCTGCCCGTGATCAGCGTAATGAAGGTACAGGTATGCCCTGTGCCTACTTCTGTTTTATCGAATCATTTAGGATTTCCTCTCTGTCATTTCGATGACTATACCTCTCATATGAGAGACTATATAAAAGTGTGGAGCGAACTGGGACTCACCTTTGACGGGTTATACTGTGGATTTTTAGGAAATGAAGAGCAGATCGACATTGTAAGAGAATTTGTCGAAATGTTCCGTCCGCCCCTGTTCCTGCTGGATCCGGTCATGGGAGATCACGGTAAAGCCTACTCCTCCATCACGAAGACACATGTACAGAAGATGAAAGAACTGCTGCCTCTGGCGGATATTATCACCCCGAATATCACGGAAGCCTGTCTCTTAACCGGCACTCCCTGGAAGGAAGGTGAATGGACGCTTGATGAGTTATCCGGGCTGTGTGAGCGGCTGGCTGCCGATGGCTCTGTCGGTGCCTCCATCGTGATCACCGGGATCCGTCAGGGCGATTCCCTGGTGAATTTCCTGTGGGATGACGGCGTCTATACCACCGTAGCCAGCCCCATCGCCGGAGCCTCCCGCCCCGGCACCGGAGACATCTTCGCCTCCATCCTTGCTGCTGATGCCGTCCGCGGAGAGACTCTACTAACCTCCGTGCAGAAGGCTGCGAACTTCGTAGGACTGTGCATCGCCGGAAGTGAAAAGGCAGGCACACCTGTACAGGAGGGCGTCGTGTTCGAGAAGTATCTGGCGGCGCTGTTGTAATTTCTATTGAAACTCCACATTCATATTGCCCATAGCTCATTCCATCCGCCAAAAATATGCACTATATGCCGGCAGAAGACTTCCACCGCCAAAATCATGGGCTTCTCCGGTGATCAGATCCACCGCTGTGCCGCAGCCGGCATCAAAATGCGCCATGAAATCCGCGCCATCCGCATTGATTGCCACCAGCACTCTCTCATGCTCAGATTTTCTCTCGAAAATGCACTGCTTGTTGGTCAGCAGTACCGAACGGAACGCGCCGTAGTTCAGCGCTTCGGAATGCTTCTTTGCCTCTGCCAATTTGCTGATCCAGTCACACAGCCCGTTCCACTCCGGCTTGTCAAAACAGGGACGCAGAGCAGGATCACCGTCTTCCTTTCTTGCCTGAAAGCCCCATTCACTTCCGTAATAGATGCAGGGAATGCCGGGCATGCCAAACGCCAGGGCATAGATCAGGGGCAGATGATTTTCATTATTTAAAATACTTGCCACACGGGTCACATCATGGTTATCCACAAAGCTTAACAGATGCTTTCCCTTATATAAGGTCCAGTTCTCCGGTCCGAACTGCCGCAGCAGAGAATGTACGATTTCGAACATGTTCATGCTGTTGAAGCTGCTGTAAAGTCCCTTATAGCACTCATAGTTCGTAGCGGAATGCAGCATCTGGTCATTCATCAGACGTTTGTAGTCTCCGTGAAGCATCTCTCCTAATAAGAAAAAATCCTGTTTGTAGGCACCGGTCACTTCCCGCAGTCTTCTGACAAAATTTCCATCCAGACTGTACGCCACATCCAGGCGCAGACCGTCAATACCGAATTCATCGATCCAGCCCTTCACACTGTCTAACAGGTAATTTACCACGTCCGGATTCTGCAGATTCAGCTTCACCAGATCAAAGCAGCCTTCCCAGCCCTCATACCAGAGTCCGTCGTTGTAATTGGAGTTGCCGCCGAAATCGATCCGGTAGAACCAATTCACATACGGAGAATTCTCTCTGTTTTTGATCACATCCTGAAACTGTGCAAAACCTCTGCCCACATGATTGAACACACCGTCCAGCACCACGCGGATGCCTGCCGCATGCAGTGCATCGCAGACTTTCTTAAAATCTTCGTTGGTTCCCAATCTCACATCGATCTTACGATAATCCCTGGTATTGTAGCCATGGGTATCGGATTCAAATACCGGGGAGAAATATACCGCATTGACTCCCAGCTTCTGCATATGGGGGATCCATTCCTCCACCCGTCTGATCTCATGTCTCTGCACTCCATCATTCTCAAAAGGGACTCCACAGAATCCCATAGGATATATCTGATAAAACACACTTTCATAAGCCCACATACTAATTTACCATGCCTTTCCGTCGGTATTTTACAATTTCCGGCCATTGACTGATCCAGTACCATTTTTGTTTTTTTCCACAACTGTTCTTTTGCTATTATACACCATTTTTGATTCAACTGTCGTTTTTTCTGTGCAGAACCTCAAATAATCCACCAAATCCACAGACTTATCCACATATACACATGTGTCATATGTGGTTATGTGGATTGTCACATCGGTTATCAACTCCGATATCATACCGGGTGTCACCGCTTCTGCCACAACCAGGCGTCCCAAAAACGTTCCACCTTTTTTGCCACGGTATCCACGGTCACCGGC
>CAVFMG010000071.1:5164-9783 GCA_963623435.1 Odoribacter splanchnicus | reverse complement strand
TGGGGAATAATCTCCGGTAGGAATACTGTTGAAAACGCTCATCCAGCAGGACGATGATTCCCACATCCTCTGCAGTCCGGATCACGCGTCCCGCCGCCTGCAATACTTTATTCATGCCGGGATAGCGGTAGGAATAATCAAAGCCGTTCTCCCCGTTGTTATCAAAATGGTTTTTCAGGATCTCCCGTTCGCAGCCCACCTGGGGCAGCCCGGTTCCCACTACGATCACGCCGATCAGGCTGTCCTTCTTCAGATCGATACCTTCTCCGAAGATGCCTCCCAGCACGCAGAAACCGATCAGCGTCTGTTCTTCCTCTTCCTCGATCTCCATGCCGATGAGGCTCTGCAGGTCACAGTCTTCATTGCCTCGGAAGCGGTTCAGGAAATATTCTCTCTCCTCTTCGTTCATGGATTCCTGCTGTACAAGGCATTCCTCTTCTTCCGTCATAAAATAGTGCTCATAGATCTCATAGATCTGATTCATAAAGGAATAGGACGGGAAAAATACCAGATAATTGCCGTGGCGGTTCTTCACGACTTCGTGAATATAACGGGCGATATTGTAATATTCCTCTTGTGATCGTCTGGTGAACTTGCTGGTCACATCCCCCGCAATCAATATGGTACGCTTCTCCGGATCGAACACCGAATGAGCGTACACCTCATAGTCTTCCTTCTCACCGCCCAACAGATTCTTATAATACTGGATCGGCAGGAACGTGGCAGAAAACAGGATCGTACTGCGTCCCCTGAGCATGCATTCCTTCAAATTCTCCCGGGGATTGACACAGAACAGCTTCAGTTCAAAACTACCGTCCTCACACAATCTCGTATATTTCACATAGTTCTCATCCTGTCTCTCATAGATATCCAGAAAATGGCTGAGAGTGAAATAAAAGTCCAACAGCTTCTCTCGCACTTCCAGGCTGACTTTCTCCTGCTCTTCCAGATAATCGCTGATGATTCCGTGGAGTCTCGTCAGAGGCTGCACCAGCAGGTCGATGTCATCTACCAGCAGGTAGCCGTCACAGTCCCGCTTCATGGACAGCAGCTGTGCATTGCACTTTTCCAACAGCTGGCTGATTCGCTCCGCATACCCTTCTCTTACAAAAATACTTTTTCCATCGGATCTTCTTCCCTTATGCCCTTTGACATAGAGGGAATCCGTACCGTCCGTTTCCACGAACGTACTTTTCTGCGGCAACTGTTTTGACATATCTGTCATTTCTAATGTCATTTGTCCGGAAATCTCGTCTTTATCACGTTTTCTGAGGGCTGCCTCCTCCATTTCCGACATAATTGTCTGTTTTATCTCCCGCTTCAGTTCCAGCAGGTCTTCCTTCCTGAGAGGAGCACTGTACATCTCTCTTCCCCGCTCTAAAAGGTTATGTGCCTCATCGATCAGAAATACGTAATTGCCCTGACTGCCGTCTCCGAAGAAGCGCTTCAGATACACATGAGGATCAAAGAGGTAATTATAGTCCCCGATGATGCCATCGGCGAACAGACTTAAGTCCAGTCCGAATTCAAAGGGGCATACCTGATGCTTCAGTGAATATTCTTCTATCTTGCTGCGTGTAAAGCTCTCCTCATGGGTCAGCAGATCGTAGATGGCGTCATTGATCCGGTCAAAATGCCCTTTGGCATATGGGCACTGCTCGGGATTGCACTCCGTATGCTCCTGAAAGCAGATCTTCTCCTTCGCCGTCAGGATAATACTCTTAAAACGAAGCCCCTTCTCCCTCAGCAGCGAGAACGTATCCTCCGCCACCGTCCGGGTAATGGTCTTGGCAGTGAGATAAAATAACTTATCTCCCATGTCCTTTCCCATGGCTTTTACCGTGGGGAATATCGTGGATATGGTCTTACCGACGCCTGTGGGCGCTTCGATAAATAATTTTCTCTTATGATAAATGGTCTGGTACACATAGCTGACCAGTTCCTTCTGTCCATCCCGATACTCGAAGGGGAATTGCAGTTCGACAATGGACTGCTGCCTGAGTTCTCTCCACTGCCAAGTATAGTCCGCCCATTTGCGATAATCACTGATTAACTGCCCAAACCAGGCTTCCAGCTTCGGGAAATCATAATCTTCATAAAAATAACGGATATCCTCCGTCTCTATATTGCAATAAGTCAGCCGCACACGGATATAGGGCAGCTCCTTTTGCAGACTGTACATATAAGCGTAGCATTTCGCCTGGGCAATATGCAGCGGCAGAGGTGCCTTCAGTCTCGATAAGTCTCTGTAGGTTCCCTTGATCTCATCGATGGTGGTCTCTCCGTTCTGTTCGATGATGCCATCGGCACGTCCCTCCACGATGATGACGTAATCCTCCGTGGGATGCGTATATTTTAAAGATACTTCCGCCTGATACTCTGCCCCCATGCGGCGCTGGATCATGCGGTGAATCCTGCTGCCCTCCTGCATGGCATTCTCCGAAGAACCCTGCCTCCTGTCGTCGATGTCGCCACTGCGCAGGATGAACTCTACGAGATTACGTACCGATATTCTGACTTCTCCTGCCACGTGACTTCACCTCCCTCAACAGGTTTCTACGATACCTAGATGCCTACGAATTGCTCCGCAATTCTGCTCATATATAAAACTACCCAGGTAAATAGTACTCTATCTTACCTGGGTAGTCAAATCATATGATGTCGGGGTCACCCCCCGACGTTGATGCCTATGGATTGCTCCGTGCTATTAGCATGCAATCGCACACTGATTCAGCAGTTCTTCAAATTTATCATTGTAGCCGTCATAAGATACAGTCAGGGGCTTGGTGAAATCCAATCCATACACTCCAAGGAATGATTTGGCATCGATTACGTATCTGTTATAGCATATATCAATATCGAAATCACACTTTGAAGCTACATCAACAAAATGCTTCACGCCTTCAGGTGTCAAACGGATCGTCTTTAACATTTCTGGTTCCTTCCTTTCAATAGTAAACAAAACAATACACGGGGTTCTCTCTCCCCACATCTGAAATCATTACTATTATAGCCAAACAAAACCAAATGTAAAGCTATTTTTTTCTTTAAAAAAGTGCACATTTTAGCCGTTTTTACCATTCTGTTATCATTTTCACAATAGATGGTATCCCTCCGGAAAACCTTTTCGGCGATTTGCATATTTATTACGTTACCGCAGTAAAATCCATATCCCAAATTGGCGAAATCTACCGAAATTCCACCATATATTCTTGGAACCTGAGCGGCAGCATATTTCTCTGTAATTCTCTGTTTTCCCGCTCTTTTATGGCTATTGTACGACAGAAGGTGCGGAAAAGTTCCCGATAGTGCAGCTCTGCCGCGGACAGTTTCTCTATCTCCGGTCGTACTTTCTCCCAGGCATCCTTCCCCTGTAACGTATACCAGGGTCTCCCGGCAGGATGCACTCCGAACAAATAACGCCCCGCATCAAACAGCAGAAAATCCTCCATGGGAAAACGATCCGCGAAATGCACCATCAGGAATGTCAGGACATTATTCTTCGGTGCGATCTTAGAATACAGGATTGTATTCTCCAACTCTTCAAACCGCACAAAGCCCGTCAGATGGTGGTATTCATTCCCCGCTGCCCTTGCAAGACTGAAGGTCTGGTTCACATAGGTGTCTGCCATGGCATCCAACAGATGCCCCGGTGGGCATTTCTCCGAAAGCCCCCTGGCGATCGTCCGGTATACCGTCTGGGCTTTCTCCGGCTTTGGGGATGCCAGCGCCAGGCACAGTCTCTCATAATCTTCCTCGCCGAATCTCCGCTTTAATGTCCGGATCACCTTCACCGTCTTCTCCGGATCCGGCACCACCTCCAGCGATTCCGAGAACAGCAGATTCTCCTCGATGGTGGTGACCATGGTATCCCGGACGGGGGAACGATCCTCATACGTATTATAAATAGCGGTAAAGATTCCCTCCAGCGAATCCTCACAATGATATATCTTCATGGAATATGGTCCACCTCCTGTCGATTCTACATGATCCCTACAGTTCCCCCACCGCCGTAGGTAGAACTTCCTCACCGCGTACTTGTTTCGGGAACATCCCATCGTCGAACAGCGTCATCTGCCGGTAACTCATGCCGTCCGTACCAAACTTTATCCGGTCCTTCGGATCCGTCAGATTCCGCACGATGTAGTCCTCCTCTAACTTCGTCGGATACATCATCCTGCCACCGCAGGTGATAAAATACGCCGCCCGCTTCAGCACCACACCCAGCTTCTTAAGATCCTGGAAGCTTAGCTTCGTACTTCTCCTTGCACTGAGGATCCGCCTGGCGCTCTTCACACCGATCCCCGGCACCCGTAACAGTTCCCCGTAGGGTGCCCTGTTGATTTCCACCGGAAAACACTCTAAATGCCGCACCGCCCAGTCCTCCTTGGGATCCAGCATGACATTAAAATACGGGCGTCTCTCATCTAATAATTCCTCTGCCTTGAATCCATAAAACCGCAGTAGCCAGTCCGCCTGATATAACCTGTGCTCCCGTAGCAGTGGCGGTCCGCCCGGAAGCGCCGGCAGGCTTTTATCCTCATTGACCTTTACAAAAGCGGAATAGAATACGCGCTTTAATTCAAACTTCTGATACAGGCTCTCTGACACATTTAAGA
>CAVFMG010000071.1:0-5154 GCA_963623435.1 Odoribacter splanchnicus | reverse complement strand
GATGATCATCTGGGTAGCCTGCCCACCGCTGACAAAGGTGGGACTCTTGCGGTACAGGATCAGTTCCTCCTTATTCGCATGGATGCCGTTCTGGATCTGCCGCATGGGAGTCAATATATTTTTCCGGTGCTTGTTCGGTGCCAGCGTCCGCAGTCCCTCCGCTGTGGGAAGTTCTAAGTTCACACTCATACGGTCTGCCAGATATCCCATCCGCTGCACCAGCTCCGAATCCGCTCCGGGGATCGCCTTCACATGGACATAGCCGTTAAAATGATAGTGGTTGCGTAACAGCCATATAGTCCGGTACAGCAGTTCCATGGTAAAGTCGGGATTCCGTACAATGCCGGAGCTTAAGAACAGCCCCTCAATATAATTCCGACGGTAAAACTCCATGGTCAGCGTACAGATCTCCTCCGGAGTAAAGGTAGCCCTGGGAATATCGTTGGACTTCCGGTTCAGGCAGTATTTACAATCGTAGATACATTCATTGGTCATCAATATCTTAAGTAACGAGATGCATCTACCGTCGGAGGAAAAGCTGTGGCAGATCCCTGCCTGAATACAGTTCCCCATATGCTTCCCGTCTCCCTTACGCTCCACACCACTGGAAGTACAGGCTACATCAAAACGGGCTGCATCCGTCAGGATCTCCAGCTTCTCCATGATAGACAATTCACCGTTTTGTATGAGATATTCCATATAATCACCTCCTTTTACCGAAAATTCCCAAAATCAGAACATTTGTTCTTCTGTGTACTTAAAATAGCACATATGTTCGATTTTTGCAAGTGGTTATTTTTTCCGAAAAAAGGCTTGCAAAATCGTGCATTTCGCAGTTAAATAATATAGGAGTATTTTGTAACACAAGCCGCCAGGCGGCAGAATGAGAGGTCAGTATGTCAGATATTGTCATACCTAAAAATTATAAGTCTCAGCTGAACCTGTACGAGACACAGGTTGCCATCAAGACAGTGAAGGACTTTTTCCAAGGATTGTTAGCAGAGCATCTGCACCTGCTGCGCGTATCTGCTCCCTTATTTGTGGATCCCACATCCGGACTGAACGATAACTTAAACGGTGTTGAGCGTCCCGTGAATTTCCATATTGCGGCACAGGGTGACCGTGAGGCAGAGATCGTACAGTCTCTGGCAAAATGGAAGCGTTACGCCTTGAAAAGATACGGTTTTGAACCCGGTGAAGGTCTCTACACCGATATGAGTGCCATCCGTCAGGATGAGGAGACCGACAACATCCACTCCATCTACGTGGATCAGTGGGACTGGGAGAAGATCATCACCAAGGAAGAGCGGAATCTGGAGACTCTGAAGGAGACCGTCCGCACCGTATACAAGGTTCTGCGCAAGACCGAGAAGTATATGTCCATCCATTACGATTATATCGAGGAGATCCTTCCTCATGACATCTTCTTCGTAACTACCAGCGAGTTAGAGGAGATGTTCCCCGACTACTCTCCGAAGGAGCGGGAATACTACATTGCCAAGGCGAAGGGTGCTGTCTGCATCATGCAGATCGGTGACACCTTAGAGAACGGCAAGCCTCACGACGGTCGTGCACCGGACTACGATGACTGGAATCTGAATGCCGATATCGTGGTATATTATCCGGTTCTCGACATTGCCCTGGAGCTGTCCAGCATGGGTATCCGTGTAGACAAAAAGGCTCTGTTAGACCAGTTACAGAAGGCTGGCTGCCCCGAGCGTGCAGAGCTTCCTTACCATAAGGCAATCATTAACGGCGAGCTTCCCTTTACCATCGGCGGTGGTATCGGTCAGTCCCGTATCTGTATGTTCTTCTTAAGAAAAGCCCACATCGGCGAAGTACAGTGTTCCCTGTGGTCCGATGAGGTTATGGAGATTGCAAAAGAGAACGGCTTACAACTGTTGTAAGATAATTTTCATTTCAAAATCAAACTCCCCGGAAGATTTTCATCTCCCGGGGAGTTATTTATTCATAGATCACAAATTTCTCATTTTCAAAGGTCTTCTCATATCCGTAAGCATTCATGAACTCTCCGATTAACTTAAGCTTGGGATTGTCCACAATATACCCACGCTCTTTTTCCGTGGGCTGCAGGGCTTCCAATGCCGCCTCTCCTTCTTCCAGGTACACGGCATATTTTTTCTCTAATAATACCACCGGTCGGTAAGTCACGTCTGCGTCCATCCGCTCCTGCATCGAGCTCATATCCAGCTGTAGCTGTCCGATCTGGTAGGAATCCAGATCCGGCCAGGGATTGAATGCCGCCGGCATCTGCAGGTAATAAGACAGCGCCGGGATCTGTCCGTAGAGCAGCACATCCCTGCCCGCAAGTCCCTGTTCGTTCACATACTCCGAGATCTCCTGCATCCATCCGGCGCGCTCCTCGCTCATCCACACACCTTTCAGCGTTTCGTTATTGGTCACCTGGGCGCTTAGATCCTGTACACCGGTCCCTTCCGCAAATACAAAGCTTCTGCCAAACAGCCCCACCTGGGTGAAAAATAACAGGAAGAACCCGCCAAAGATGCATTTTGCAGGGACTGCGGATAGGGTAAACCGCTTCCAGTGAAAGCTCTCGACATATTTACAGAACCGATAGAACTGCCAGTACATATAAGGCAGTGCCAGGAACAGGTTATTCATGCTGGGATACAGTTTATTGTTACTGCCTAAGGAAGTGATCAGTAGGATCAGGAAGATCAGTCCACTGATCAGCTTCTCTTCCTTCGGTGCGGAGGGCGTGAAAATCCGCCACAGAGTCACCAGTAAAGTCAGTGTCAAAAACGTTACTCCGGGCCAGATAACGGCGCCGTAATTCGTATACTCTGTGGAGCAGAAGCCCTGTCTATACAGCCAGAATACCATCGTTGCCGCCAGTGCCGCACTTCCCGCCCATTCCAAGATCCGCAGAACCTTTTTTATGCTGTCTTTATTTACATAAGAGCCGATCAGTTCCAGCACTCCCACAGCCACGATGCCCACGACCAGGAACACGCACATCCTAATCTCCCAGTACAGATTCTGAAAGTACCAGTCAAACATCCCCAGGATCATGGATGCCGCTGTATAGTCTGTCGCCACCTCCGTCATGGAGAACAGTCTCTGAATGCCTTTCACATACTCATCCATACCGTAGCAGATCTGAATATAACCGAATAATATCAGTAAGGCGGTGAGATATCCCGCCAGGCACATGCTGGTATCCTGTAACAGTTTCTTACGGAGCCGTGCGCCTGCTGCCTTTTTCCGCGCTTTCTTATCCTCCTCCGTCTCCACATTTTCCGCATCCCCGGCAGCCTTCGTGATCTCTCTCCGCTCCTCCAGCCAGCAGATGATTCCATAAGCCCACACGCCCACGATCATCGCCGCTTCCGGCAGATTGGAAAATCTTGCCAGCACATTACAGCCCAGTGCCACTCCCGCGGCGAACAGACATGCTTTTTTCCCTTTGGCAAGTCCCAGGTACAGGCAGAGTACCGAGATCAGATAGAACACGTAAGTCACATAATTGTAAAAAGATCCCGTGGGGCACCAGCAAAAGCTCACTGCTGTGAATTCTCCTAAGAAAGCAAGCAATGCCGGAATCTTCAGCACTTTCGTGCAAAAATAATATCCCAGGACCGCCAGCAGACTGATGGCAAGTCCCGTGTAGAGATTCATGCCGACCAGCGTCTTCGCCCCGGGCAGCAGACTAAGGAAATGACCGATGGCTGTGGTCAGATACGTGGAAAACAGCCACATGGGGTCCATATGCTGTATTCCCATATATTCAAAGTTCGCATAGCCGTATCCGGTATCCCACAGATCCAGTCCCCAGGTAATATGCCGCAGGGGATACAGCACCAGAACTGCCACGAACACGAACTCCCAGAGGCGCTTCTGATCGCCGATTCCCGCCATTTTATTTTTCATGTTATCTGTCACGGTGTTACCTCTCTTTTGAACATAGTATCTATAGTCTGTATTTTTCCCATCAGAGCGCGATAAGGTGAAATGTGCAGGAATGCCTTATGCAGTCCGCCGCACACCCATTTCCGAATAACATCCACTAAGATTCCCAGTACGAAGACCACGACCACTGCGATGACGGTCCACAAAAGTAATGACCCTACGCCGTGGATCCGCTCCGAGCCAAGCCAGGGCTGCCAGGCGTAACGCACGCCCAGGTTCTCATGCAGCAGATACACACCTAACGTATAGGGTGCGATCTTCACCGCCACGCTGCCAACTTTCCCACGGATATTGCTGTCCAGGAACAGGCAGAAAAGCCCCACGGAAGCTAAAAACGGGAAAATGTGATTATATTCATACGGAATCTTCAGAATCAGTTCCAGGCTGCCGGTTTTCAGATAAAACAAATGCAACAGCATTGCCTCGCCAAAGGTTCCTGCGACTCCGATCAGGTACAGAGCCAGTGCCCGGGACTTTTTCTGTAAAAACGGGATTCCGAATCTGCGCAGATATGCCGCCACGCAGAACACGCACAGATACCAGATGCAGTCATAGCCCTTGCTGTCCTCCTCCAGACGGAAGGGCAGAATGGATTTTAACAGGCAGAATGCGATGAACAATAACACCAGTGCCACCTGAAACTGCTGCTTCGTCAGCTGCCGCAGTCCCATTCCCACGAAGGGCAGCAAAATATATAAGAACACATACGCTGTCAGGAACCAGTAATGTCCCATGGTTACCGGGAACAGTAAAGTCAGATAATAATGCGTGCTGACTTCCGCCGCAGGAACGATTCCCGTCACCGCCGCCAGCACACCGACGCCCACGGAATACAGCCACAGCTGCAGCCACAGGGTCAGCAGCCTGCTCAGTTTAAAAGAACTTTCGCATAAAAAGTATCCGCTGATCATCATGTAGACATTTACCGCCACGATACAAAAGGCTTCCAGCAGCCATGCCACGGTATCCTGCGCAGACAACGGTGCTGTCAGGTCCGGCAACAGCCCTCCCTTGCCCAGATAATGCAGCACGACCACCATCATCATCGCCACACAGCGCAGTACTTCCAGATTTGCCATACGTTCCTTTTTCTGCATAATGCTTCGGTTCCTTCCTAATCATAGATCTACCATTAATTCTTTTATTATATGATGCCAGGGTCAAAAGGTCTAAACCCACATGAGCTCGCTCATAAGTGGGTGA
>CAVFMG010000070.1:0-13416 GCA_963623435.1 Odoribacter splanchnicus | reverse complement strand
GGGAGCGTGTGGCAATGAATGCTCCCATTCAGGGAACAGCGGCAGATATTATCAAGATCGCCATGATCAAAGTATGGAAAGCATTAAAAGAAGAAGGATTGAAGTCCAGACTCCTGCTGCAGGTGCATGATGAACTTTTGATCGAGACGGCACTGGATGAGGAAGAGAGAGTACGCAAGATCCTTACGGAAAATATGAAGTCCGCGGCAGACTTGGCGGTGACGTTGGAGATCGATCTGCATACGGGCAGTAACTGGTATGAGGCGAAGTAAATGCGTTTTATAGGAATTACCGGCGGTGTGGGTGCCGGAAAAACAGAGATTTTAAAATATATCAGACAACATTATAAATGCGAGATCTATCTGGCGGATGAGATCGGTCATAAGGTCAAGGAGCCGGGAACCAAAGGGTATTGGGCTTTAGTGGAACTGTTGGGGACAGAGATTCTCACAGCGGACGGACAGATCGATAAGCCGGCAATGGCAGCGAAAATTTTTGCGGATCCCACATTATTGGAAAAAGTGAATGCCATCATTCATCCTGCGGTGAAAAAATACCTGGCGGACCGATTGGAAGAAGCCCAAAAACGGGGGGATGTGGAACTGTTTTTTGTGGAAGCGGCACTGTTGATTGAGAATGGTTTCGGAAATCTCGTGGACGAGATGTGGTATATCTACGCCAGGGCGGATGTCCGCAGAAAGAGACTTTCGGAGAATCGCGGTTACACCCCGGAGAAGATCGAGAAGATCATATCTTCACAGCTTTCGGAGGAAGCCTTCAGAGAGCATTGTGATTTTGTCATTGATAACAGTGACAGTCTGGAAGCAAGCTACAGACAGATCAGACAGAAACTGGAGGCATATTCATGGAGGGAGTAAAGGAAAAACAGGGACAGCTGGTATTTGGACTGGATATCGGTACGCGAAGCATTGTAGGTACGGTAGGCTACTTAAACGGTGGAAAATTCCATGTGCTGGCACAGCGCTCCAAGGAGCATGAGACCAGAGCTATGTTAGACGGACAGATCCACGATATCGGCAAAGTGGGAGAGACGATCTCCCAGGTGAAGGAACAGCTGGAGTCGGATCTGGGCAGAGAGCTTACAGATGTCTGCATCGCAGCCGCAGGTCGTGTGCTTCGGACGGTGACGACCTATGTGGAGCACAGCTTTGAGAGCGACCGGGAGATCACGCAGGAGGATGTCTATTCCCTGTGCACCATGGGCGTGGAAAAAGCTTACGAAGAATTCCAGAACAGCAATACCGATACGGATATGAAATTTTACTGCGTGGGCTATACGGCTATGCGTTATTACATGAACGGCTACCAGATGGGCAACCTGGAGGGACACAAGGCGAAGACTATTGCGGTGGATCTGATCGCCACGTTCCTGCCGGACGATGTGGTAGACGGTCTATATAAAGCGGTGGAACTGGCGGGTTTACATGTGGCGAATCTGACCCTGGAGCCCATTGCCGCCATTCAGGTGGCAATTCCGGAGAAGTTCCGGATGTTAAATATGGCACTGGTGGATGTGGGCGCGGGCACCAGCGATATTTCCATTACCAAAGAGGGAACCATCACAGCCTACGGCATGATCCCCGTAGCGGGCGACAGCCTGACGGATATTCTGGTACAGCACTGCCTTGTGGAATTCGAAGTGGCGGAGCAGATCAAGAGAAAATGCCGGACCCAGGAGATCATCGAGTACGAAGATATCATGGGACTGCCTCAGACCATCAAGGCAAGCGAAGTATTGGAACTGTTAGATCCCGAGATCGAGCGGATGACCCAGCTGGTATCCGACACCATCAAGGAGCTGAACGGAGACAAGCCGGTCAGCGCTGTGTTCGTAGTAGGCGGTGGCGGCATGGTGCCCGGTTACACGGAGAAGCTGGCTGCGAAGCTCGGCATCATGAAAGAGCGTGTGGCGATCCGCGGACAGGAAGTCATGCAGAGCATTGCCTTTGAAATGGAAAATGCCAGAAAAGATGCCATGATGGTAACTCCCGTCGGTATTTGTTTAAGCTATTATGTACAGAGTAATAATTTCATTTTCGTGGAATTCAACGGCGAACGGGTAAAGCTCTACGATAACGGTAAATTATCCGTGACGGATGCCGCCATGCAGATGCAGTTCCCCAACGACCAGCTGTTCCCCAGAAGAGGGGAAGCATTGCTTTTTACCGTCAACGGCAAAAAACGTATGGTGCGGGGCGAACAGGGAGAGGCAGCAGTCATCCGGGTCAACGGAGACGAAGCAGATATGTATACCCAGGTACATAACGGAGACCGTATCGTGGTCACGCCTTCCACAGAGGGAGAACCGGCAGTTCTGGAGCTTGGGAAACTTCCGGAGATGGGAGATGCCCTGCAGGTCTATGTGAACGGCAAACAGATCAGCCTGCCCAAGACGGCGGATGTCAACGGCAAAAAAGAGAACGAATTCTACCGGATCGGTAAGGACGATGATATCCGGATTCAGAATTCCTATAGCGTAAGAGAGATCGCGGAATTTTTGGATGTGCCTCTCGGTGAGGACATTAAGGTCAACGATACGGCGGCGCAGCCGGAGACCAGAGTCTATGAGCATTTCACCGTAAGCTGGGATATGGAAAAGGCACTTGCGGAGGAACCTTTTGCGGAGTCGCCGGATGTGGACAAAGAAGAGATTGCAGTGGAAGAGCCCATGATGCAGAAGGCAGAGGCTGTGGCAGGAGATGCTGGGAAGATGCAGGGAACAGAGACTGCTGCAGAAGATAGAACAGACGAGGTGACGGCACAGAGGACTGCCGGGCAGGAGGACGTAACCGTGGAACAGACGGCGCAGAGCGAAAGCGTGGCACCGCAGATCCCGCATCCTATGACTATAATTGTGAACCATACCCACATCACCATGCAGGGGAAAGCTTCCTATGTATTTGTGGATGTGTTCGACTATATCGATTTTGACTTGGGATCTTCCGCATCCGCAGGCAGATCCATTGTGACGAACATAAACGGTCGTCCCGCCCAGTTCATGGAAGCTCTGAACGAGGGAGATGTGATCGAGATCTACTGGAAAAATATGAGATAAACGATATAAAATAGAAAAGAGATTAAGAAGTTATGAGATTATGTAGTATTGCCAGCGGCAGCAGTGGCAACTGTATTTATGTGGGTTCAGAAGCCACGCATCTGCTGGTGGACGTGGGAATCAGCGGCAAAAAGGCGGAAGCCGGACTGAACAGTCTGGGACTCACCGGACGGGATCTGGACGGCATTCTGGTGACCCACGAACATATGGATCACGTGGCAGGGCTCGGTGTCATGGCAAGAAAATTTGACGTGCCCATTTATGCAACCCCGGGAACTTTAGAAGAGATTCAGAAAATGGGGAATCTCGGGAAGATCGATTCGGCACTGTTCCGTGAGGTAAAAGAAGACGTGAAGCTGCCCATCAAGGATCTGACCATCAATCCCATGAAGATTTCTCACGATGCGGTGCAGCCCGTGGGATACCGTATTGCCTACGGAGACAAAAAGGTGGGAATCTGCACGGATCTTGGGGTCTATAACGATTACACCGTGGAGTGCCTGCAGGGAATGGACGCCCTGCTCATAGAAGCCAACCATGATGTGAAGATGCTGCAGGTAGGTCCCTATCCCTATTATTTAAAGCAGAGAATCTTGGGAGACAGAGGACATCTCTCCAATGAAAATTCCGGAAAGCTCCTCTGCCGTATTTTACATGATAAGCTGCAGGCTATTGTTTTAGGGCATCTGAGCAAGGAGAACAACCTCCCGGAGCTTGCCTATGAGGCGGTCCGCATGGAGATCACCATGGGAGAGAATCCTTACAAGGCGGAGGACTTCCGGATGATGGTGGCGGACAGAAGCAACGTATCTCCGGTCATCAACATTGCTTAACTTACTTGTTGCAAAAAGCGGCGAAGTGTAGTTTAATAGAAAAAAATAAATGCATGTAGTCATGCGGAAAATGAGGGCGATTATGAAAAAAACAATTATTACGGTAGTTGGTAAGGACACAGTAGGAATTATCGCAAAGGTATGTACCTATCTTGCAGAGAACGGCATCAATATTCTGGATATTTCCCAGACCATCGTGCAGGGATATTTTAACATGATGATGATCGTCGATACCAACCAGATGCAGAAACCTTTCGGTGATATGGCAGATGAACTGGCTGCGCTTGGAGAAGAAATCGGCGTAGTGATCAAATGCCAGAAGGAAGAAATTTTTGACAAGATGCACCGCATCTGAAAAGCCCCACGATTTTTTAGAAAATAAGACCCGAAGGGGCAGATAGGAGCCGTAATGATCAATTTATATGAAGTAACAGAGACCAACAAAATGATCGAGGAAGAGAACTTGGATGTGCGTACCATCACACTGGGTATCAGCCTGTTAGACTGTATCGATTCCGATCTGGACAGATTAAATGAGAAGATCTACCACAAAATTTACGAAGCTGCCAAGGATCTGGTGAAGACCGGAGAGGAGATCTCCAGAGAATTTGGTATCCCCATTGTAAATAAGAGAATTTCCGTAACCCCCATTGCGCTGATCGGTGGCGCAGCATGTCATACTGTGGAAGACTTCGCAAGTATTGCAAAGACTCTGGACAAGGTAGCACACGAAGTGGGCGTGAATTTTCTGGGCGGCTATTCCGCACTGGTAAGCAAGGGAATGACCCCTGCAGACGAACTGCTGATCCGTTCCATTCCGCTGGCGCTGTCCACTACAGAGCGTGTGTGCAGTTCCGTGAATTTAGGTTCCACCAAGACCGGTATCAACATGGATGCGGTAAAGCTTATGGGTGAGATGGTGAAGGAGACCGCTGAGTACACCAAGGAAGACGATTCCCTGGGCTGTGCAAAACTGGTGGTATTCTGTAACGCACCGGATGATAATCCTTTCATGGCAGGTGCTTTCCACGGCGTCACTGAAGCGGACAAGATCATCAATGTCGGTGTCAGCGGGCCCGGCGTTGTGAAGACTGCACTGGAAAAGGTGCGCGGTGAGAACTTTGAGGTTCTCTGCGAGACCATCAAGAAGACGGCATTCAAGGTAACCCGTGTAGGTCAGCTGGTAGCGCAGGAAGCTTCCCGGATGTTAAATGTACCTTTTGGTATCGTGGATCTGTCTTTGGCACCGACCCCTGCCATCGGCGACAGTGTAGCAGATATCCTCTGCGAGATCGGTCTGGAACATGCCGGAGCCCCCGGAACTACAGCAGCCCTTGCTCTGTTAAATGACCAGGTGAAAAAGGGCGGTGTTATGGCATCTTCCTATGTCGGCGGCTTAAGCGGTGCATTTATTCCCGTCAGCGAAGACCAGGGAATGATCGATGCCGTCAATGCCGGTGCCCTCACCATCGAGAAGCTGGAAGCCATGACCTGTGTCTGCTCCGTAGGTCTGGACATGATCGCCATCCCCGGAGACACCAAGGCAACCACCATCTCCGGTATCATTGCGGATGAGATGGCAATCGGTATGGTGAACCAGAAGACCACCGCTGTGAGAATCATCCCCGTCATCGGAAAAGGCGTGGGAGAGACCGTGGAATTCGGCGGACTGTTAGGCTATGCCCCTATCATGCCCGTGAATACCTTCTCCTGCGATGCCTTCGTCAACCGTGGCGGACGCATCCCCGCACCCATCCACAGCTTCAAGAACTAACAACTGAAAATACAACAGCCCCGTCTGCTTTTTGCCAGGCGGGGCTGCTTTTATGTGTCAGGATTTATACGATTACGATCGGTGTCCGATATTCATTCACCATCTCCGCTTGATTCTTGAGTGCCAGATTCCCGAGATAGATCTGATTCCGTAGGATATCCAGATCCAGCATCCGAAGTGACTTTTCGGGAAGCGACTGTCGCGCATCTGCCAGGCTGGTGACGAGAGGAATGGAACTGTTTTTCTTGATCTCGGTAAGCAGCGGTGTGGCATCTTTACGGAAGCCCAGCACTCTGGCGTAGGAGATATAATCCTCCGCCCGGCAGGTCTCGAATTCTTCCTTGGTCATATCTAACAGAATATGCAGCAGACATCTGCTGATGCGGGTATAAGTCATATCCTTGCTCTTCAGCAGATCACAGAAGGAAGTGTATCCTGCGAAGGACGGCAGGGTATTGCAGATACGGTCGGACAGATCCGAGGAAATGTCCTGATATTTGTCATAACCTGCGGAGTATTCCATCAGCAGCTTGTATTGCAGCGCTGCGGAGAAATCATCGGCAAACAGCGGTTTCTGCTCCGCCAGCGAAGCACGTAAGATCTCATAGGCACTTTCCGGCATCTGAGCAGCCAGATAAGTGAGATCATGTCCCGCAGCCACGGATTGCCTGATGGCAATAGCGGAACACTGGTTGGTGCCCAGACGCTTGTCATGATAATCCGCACCGGCTCTGGTGGTGGTGAAGGGTTTGATCTTGCTGTCTCTGGACATCAGCGCCTTCAGATATTCGATTCCCAGTATATTATTCGGAGAGGACAGCACATCCTTGTCATCGCTTAAGGAAGGCGCATACTGCAACAGCGCCCAGGTTCTGGCAATGGGGAAGGACATTCCTTTTTTCATATTACAGCGCAGGGATTCTACATAAGGTTCCGGCTCTGTGTAAAAGATCTCTGCGATCCGGGACAGGGTGTCAATATCGCCGCATTCACTGCCAAAACACAGATTCGTGGTGACTCCCAGCTTGTCGAACAGGGCGACAGAACCTTTGGCGAAAAATTCCGCACTGGAAGCAGCATAGCAGGTGGGAAGCTCCAGCACGAGATCCGCACCGTTTTCCAAAGCCATTTTAGCCCGGGTGAACTTATCCAAGAGGGCGGGAGCACCGCGCTGCATAAAGTTGCCGCTCATGACGATGATCATATAATCAGCGCCGGTGGCTTCTCTGGCATGTTGTAACTGGTAAGCATGACCATTATGAAAAGGATTGTATTCTGCAACAATACCGTTAACCTTCATATTATGGCTCCTTTCGTGAAGAAAAATAAACGTTAAAACGAACAAGACAACGAACTGGGAATGTGAAAAAAATAACATACGCTGAAAGCGTTTACATGTGCATGGTTATCAGTATATTTTGCAATAAAAATTTAAAGGTTGTATTTGAAAATATACAATTTTGCGAACATTATGCCCTTGTCTACTCCAGATGTATTTAGTATAATATAAATACATCGGTTTGTTAAGATAAAACCAAAACTTTACAGAAGTTATTTGGGAGGAAGCGGGTATCCCCCGCCGGAAAGGAGAATGGATATGTCATACATTGACATGATTAAAGAGAGAGCAAGACTCGACAAAAAAACAATTGTATTACCGGAATCTAATGATAAGAGAACATTACTGGCTGCTGCCCGTATCGTGGAAGAGGGCATTGCAGACATCATTATGATCGGTGATGAAGAGAAGATCATGGATGGTGCAGGATGGCTGGAAGTTGACCTGTCCAAGGTAACAGTAGTTAACCCTAAAACAACTCCCAAGTTGGATGACTATGTGAATTTATTATATGAAACCAGAAAAGCAAAGGGAATGACTCCCGAGAAGGCAAGAGAGATCCTGTTAAATGATTACCTGACCTTCGGTATCGTAATGGTTAAGGCAAATGACGCTGACGGTATGGTAGCCGGTGCGTGCCACTCCACCGCAGATACCTTAAGACCTGCACTGCAGATCTTAAAGACTGCACCCGGCGTTAAGCTGGTATCCGCATTCTTCGTTATGGATACCGTATTCAAGGATCAGGGTGAGAACGGAACTTTCCTGTTCGCTGACTGTGGTCTGAACCAGGATCCTACCCCCGAAGAGCTGGCTGCTATTGCAGATACCTCTTCCAGAAGCTTCAAGTCCCTGATTGGACCCAAGCCTGTAATCGCTATGTTAAGCCATTCCACCAAGGGCAGTGCAAAGCACGCTCTGGTTGACAAAGTAGTGGAAGCTACCCGTATTGCACATGAGGAGTATCCTCATCTGACCTTAGACGGCGAACTGCAGCTGGATGCAGCTCTGGTTCCCAGTGTTGCTAAGTCCAAGGCTCCCGGAAGCCCTGTAAACGGACATGCCAATGTTCTGATCTTCCCGAACCTGGATGCCGGTAATATCGGTTATAAGCTGGTACAGAGACTGGGCGGTGCAGAAGCTTACGGTCCTATGTTACAGGGTATCGCAAAGCCGGTTAACGATCTGTCCAGAGGATGTTCCTGGCAGGATATCGTCGGTGTCGTAGCACTGACTGCTGTACAGGCACAGCTGGTATAATAGTCTTATAGTTATTGAGAGAGAGGATTTTGATCATGAATATTTTAGTTATTAACTGCGGAAGTTCTTCCCTGAAGTTCCAGCTCATTGATTCCGAGACCGAGAAATGTATCGCAAAGGGTCTCTGCGAGAGAATCGGTATCGACGGAAGCCAGATCACCTATACCCCCGATGGCGGTGAGAAGGAGCAGACCGTAACTCCCATGCCGGATCATACCGAAGCCATCCGTCTGGTACTGGAAGCTCTGACCAACCCTAAGACCGGTGTGGTAAAGAGCCTGGATGAGATCGGTGCCGTAGGACATCGTATCGTACACGGCGGCGAGAAGTTCGCAGCATCTACCATTATTACCGACGAAGTAATGAAAGCCATCGAAGAGTGTAACGATCTGGCTCCTTTACATAACCCTGCGAACCTGATCGGTATCAATGCCTGCAAAAAGCTGATGCCCACCACTCCTATGGTAGCTGTATTCGATACCGCTTTCCATCAGACCATGCCCGAGGAAGCTTATATGTACGGTCTTCCTTATGAGTATTATGAGAAATACAAGATCAGACGTTACGGTTTCCACGGAACCAGCCACTCTTATGTATCCAAGAAGGCTGCTGAAGTTCTGGGCAAAAAGTACGAAGATCTGAAGATCATCGTTTGCCACCTGGGCAACGGTGCCAGCGTATCCGCAGTGAAAAACGGCAAGTGTGTAGATACTTCCATGGGTCTGACTCCCCTGGAAGGTCTGATCATGGGAACCCGTTCCGGTGATATCGATCCCGCTATCATGGAGTTCATCGCTCACAAAGAGGACAAGAACATCGACGAGATTATGACCATTCTGAACAAGAAGTCCGGAGTATATGGTCTGTCCAACAACCTGTCTTCCGATTTCCGTGATCTGGAAGATGGTTACAACAAGGGCGATGCACATTGCATCCGCACCATGAACACCTACTGCTACCGTGTAGCAAAATACATCGGCTCTTATGTGGCTGCCATGAACGGTGTAGATGTGATCTGCTTTACCGCAGGTATCGGTGAGAACGCACCTTTGGTTCGTTCTCTGGTATGCAAGCATCTGGGCTACCTGGGCGTATCCATCGATGAGGATGCGAACCACAAGCGCGGCGAAGAGATCGCTATTTCCACTCCCGACAGTAAGACCACTGTTATGGTAATTCCTACGAATGAGGAACTTGCTATTGCCAGAGAGACAGTAAGTTTGGTAAAATAGGTTCGACGGAACCTTAAGAATGAGAACACCCATCAACCGGAGGCTCCGATTGGTGGGTGTTTTATTATGGTGAAGAATGATCAGAGGGAGAAAATATTATGAAGAAAAATGTGATCGTAGGACAGTCCGGGGGACCCACAGCAGTAATCAATGCCAGCCTGGCGGGCGTCTATAAGACAGCAAAGGACATGGGAGCAGATACCATATACGGTATGCGTTACGGCATCCAGGGACTGCTGGAGAAGAAGATCGTGGATCTGGGGGAAAAGATCCGCAACGACATGGATGTGGAACTTTTGAAGAGAACACCGGCTTCCTTCCTGGGATCCTGCCGCTATAAGCTGCCGGAGATCAGCGAAGATAAAGCCATTTATGAGAAAATATTTGCAATCCTGGAAGAATTGGAGATTATGGCATTTTTCTATATCGGCGGCAATGACTCCATGGATACGATTAAAAAGCTTTCCGATTATGCGGAGACGATTGACAGCCCGATCCGTTTCATCGGTGTTCCCAAGACCATTGATAATGACTTAGAGGGCACGGATCATACGCCCGGTTACGGCAGCGCGGCTAAATATATCGCTACTGTTACCAAGGAACTGGTGCGTGACGGCCTGATCTATGAGATGCAGAGCGTGACTGTTATCGAAATCATGGGTCGAAATGCCGGATGGCTCACCGGCGCGGCAGTACTTGCTAAAAGTGAAGACTGCGAGGGACCGGATCTGATCTACCTGCCGGAGGTCCCTTTTGATGTGGATAACTTCCTGGAAAAGGTGAAGAAACTGGTCAGCGAGAAACAGTCTATCGTCATTGCGGTATCTGAGGGCATCAAGACCGCAGACGGCAGATACGTCTGCGAATTGTCGGCACATTCGGATAAGACAGATTCCTTCGGACATGTGCAGTTATCCGGTACCGGTAAATATTTATCCGACCTGATCATCGAGAAATTAGGCTGCAAATCCAGAGCGATTGAACTGTCTACCCTGCAGCGCTGCGCCGGACATCTGACTTCCCGCGTGGATATCACCGAGGCTTATCAGGTAGGCGGAACCGCAGTGAAGGCTGCCTTTGAAGGCAAGACCGGTCAGATGGTGATCTTAAAGAGAGTATCCCAGGATCCCTATATCTGTACCACGGATCTCTACGATGTGCATAAAGTAGCAAATCTGGAGAAAAAAGTGCCCCGTTCCTGGATCACGGAAGAGGGCGACTATGTGACTGCAGAAATGAAGAACTACATCGAACCTCTGATCCAGGCGGAACTGACGCCGATCATGATCACCGGACAGCCCAGACACATTATCATTGATTAATTGTAACTATTCAGAGCCATGCAAAACTGCAATCTGCGAATGCTTGCATTCAGGCAGATAAGCAGTTTTATATGGCGAAGTAACCATATGAGCAAAAAAGGAAGTCTCGTAGAGACGATTTTGCGAATGGGGTTCTGAATAGTTACGATTAATTTATAAAAGGGAAACAGAAAATATATGAGAAACGCAGGGGAAAAATTGGGAAGAGCATAACCTCATGGCAATTGGGCAGGTGGCGATATCCGCGCTTCAGAAATTGCCGGAGGAACCCAAGAAGAGGCGGGCAGCACCACGGTGACCATCGGCTATTATGAAGGGATCCGGGAGCTTTTCCTCAAAGTAGGAAAATAAAATACGCAAATAATTTTTTGAAAAAAGATTAAAATCACTACTTGACGTTAGCACACTAAAGCAGTAAGATAAATAAAAATTAAATACAGCGGTAAGAAACCAATGATGTGGAGATAAAAACAGTTCGTGCACTTACAGAGAGACCGGAGGCTGAGAAAGGTTGGAACGCAGGTTGTTAAATGGACCACGGAGGGCGCAGTCAAAGAGGACATAGAAGATGATTCATGGATGATCGATGATACCTCGAGTATTCTGCGACGTGAGGACATACGTCAGTTGTCAGGGATATGTTAGTATCCGGTAAGGGCACATGGTACGGAAAGTACCTATGAAGCAAGGTGGCACCGCGGGAAATGTATATGACCCGTCCTTGGCAGAAGTAGATTCTGTCATGGGCGGTTTTTTTGTAATCTTTCAGAGCCATGAAATATTGACATATATTCGTCGAATGCTCACATTCGTAAGAATATATGAAAATATTTCTTTGGCGAGATAGCCCCAATGAGCAAAAAGTAAGTTCCGAAGGAACGTTTTTGCGAATAGGGCTCTGAAAGATTACAACAGTTTGATTAAGGAGGAGTACCGGAATGAAGATTACACCCACATTGGAAGAATGTAAAAACATTGCAGCAGAGGGTAATTACGGAGTGATTCCCATCAGCACCGAACTGTATGCGGATATGACCACACCCATCGAAGTGCTTAGGATCTTAAAAAAGGTCAGCGGGCATGTCTATCTGCTGGAAAGTGCGGAGGCGGATAAGCGATGGGGCAGGTATTCCTTTTTAGGATACGATCCGTTGTTAGAGATCACCTGCTACAACGGTAAGACCACTATAAAATCAGAATTAACCAGCCGGACGGATTCCGGGGATGTCAGACAGGTTATCCGGGATGTCATGGAAGAGAACAAGAGTCCCAAGCTTCCGGGGCTGCCTTCCTTTACCGGAGGTCTCGTGGGATATTTTTCCTATGATTACATCAAATACAGCGAGCCGACCCTGCGGCTGGATGCGAAGGACGAAGAAGGCTTCCAGGATGTGAACCTGATGTTGTTCCATAAGGTCATCGCTTTTGACAATTACAGACAGAAGCTGATCCTGATCCTGAATATCAAGACCGATGATCTGGAGATTAATTATCATAGAGCAGAGCGGGAGCTGAACAATATGAAGGAGCTTCTGCTAAACGGAGAAAAGGCAGAACACATTCCCTGCAAACTCCGGACGGATTTCCAGCCTCTGTTCAATGAAGCAGCTTATTGCAATATGGTGGAGAAAGCCAAATATTATATCCGTGAGGGAGATATCTTCCAGGTAGTGTTATCCAACCGTCTGGAAGCGGAGGTGGAAGGAAGCCTGCTGGACGCTTACCGGGTACTCCGCACCACGAACCCTTCCCCGTATATGTTTTATTTCTCCGGAAGCGACGGCGAGATCGTAGGAGCAAGCCCCGAGACACTGGTGAAATTAGAAGACGGTGTGCTGCATACCTTCCCCTTGGCAGGAACAAGACCCCGCGGAGCCACCGAGGAAGCGGACAAGGCACTGGAAGCGGAACTTCTGGCAGACGAAAAAGAGCGCTCCGAACACAATATGTTGGTGGATCTGGGACGGAACGATATCGGCAAGATCAGCCGGGTCGGTACCGTGGAAGTGGAAAAATATATGTCCATCGAGAGATATTCCCACGTCATGCACATCGGTTCCACGGTGCGGGGTGTAATCAGAGAAGATGCAGATGCGCTGGATGCGGTGGATGCTATCCTTCCCGCAGGAACCCTGTCGGGAGCACCGAAATTACGAGCCTGCGAGATCATCAATGAATTGGAAGACAACAAGAGAGGCATCTACGGCGGAGCCATCGGATACATTTCCTTTACCGGCAATCTGGACACTTGCATCGCTATACGACTTGCCTTCTCCAAGAACGGAAAAGTATTCGTGAGATCCGGCGCCGGTATCGTGGCGGACAGCGTACCGGAGAAGGAATATAGAGAATGTATCCAGAAGGCAGCAGCTGTCAGACAGGCTCTTCAGAAAGCACAGGAGGGAATGGAAGCATGATATTACTGATCGACAATTATGACAGTTTTTCCTATAACGTATATCAGCTGGTAGGAAGCGTGAACCCGGATATTCGGGTGATCCGCAATGATGAATACAGTGTGGATGAGATCCGGGCCATGAATCCTTCCCACATTATATTATCCCCGGGACCCGGCAGACC
>CAVFMG010000069.1:0-13507 GCA_963623435.1 Odoribacter splanchnicus | reverse complement strand
ATGTCTAATTTTCTCGCATAGGCAGGCGGCAAAACGAATTTACCTTTCAACGCTGCATCAAGGCAAAGAGACTTGACAAAAAGAGATTAACACGCTAAACTTAAAAAGCCGTATATGTCGGGTGCCATGCAGTGGTGATGAAACTCGGTCTTACGCAATGGGAATCTACGAACCGTGTCAGGTTGGGAACAAAGCAGCACTAAGTAGAACCTTCCATGTGCCGTGAGGAAACTGGGTGGAGCTATTGTCTGGTCCGGCGTATGCGGTTTTGATATATGAAAATTTCGTAACTATTCAGAACCTCATTCGCAAAATCGTTCCTACGGAACTTCTCTTTTGCTCATTGAGGTTGCTTCGCCAAATAAATATCATCAAAGTCTCTTTTGAATGCAAGCATCCATCGAGACTTAGCTGATATTTAATGGCTCTGAATAGTTACAAAATTTCTATGAATTCATGGATTAGTCAGTTAAGAGGTTATAGATTGTGTCAGCCGATATGTCATCCTATTTTCCGATTTCCAACAGCATAGCATCCGTTCCCGGCAATTCGATTCCCCATGATGCCGCATGGTTCAGGGAAATGATGACCAACTGTGTGCTCTGTCCCCGCGCCTGCCATGCCGACCGCCTCGCCGGGCAGACCGGATACTGCGGACAGACTGCCGAGATCATGGTTGCGAGAGCCTCTCTGCATTACTGGGAAGAGCCCTGTATCTCCGGCACTTCCGGTTCGGGAACCGTCTTTTTCTCCGGATGTAATCTGCGTTGCGTATTCTGCCAGAATCATAATATTGCCCTGGGCAGAGCCGGACGGATCATCACACCGGAGCATCTGGTGGAGATTTTTCTGCAATTACAGGAGCAGGGTGCGAACAATATCAATCTGGTGACTCCCACCCATTTCCTGCCGCAGATCGTCATCGCCTTAGAACAGGCAAAAAGACAGGGACTGCATATCCCCATTGTATACAATACCGGCAGCTATGAATCCCCGGAAGCCTTGCGGCACTTAGAAGGTCTTGTGGACATCTATCTTCCGGATCTGAAATATCTGTCTCCGGAATTATCCGCTGCTTATTCCCATGCGCCGGACTATTTTGAAGCAGCATGTACTGCCCTTGCGGAAATGTACCGACAGGTGGGCGATCCTGTCATTGACCCGGATACCGGTCTTATGCAAAAGGGAGTCATTGTTAGACATCTGCTGCTCCCGGGACAGACGAAGGATTCTAAAAAAATCCTGCGCTATCTCCATGAGACCTATGGAAATCATATCTATATCAGCATTATGAATCAATATACGCCTCTGCCGCAGGTAGCGGACATTGCAGCACTGAACCGCACGGTCACTCCGGAAGAATACGACCGTGTGCTGACTTTTGCGGAGCGGATCGGTATTGAACGTGGATTTCAGCAGGAAGGCAGCGCCGCCAGCGAAAGCTTTATCCCGGAATTCGATGAACGGGGACTGTAAGCCGCTCACAGCCCCGCCGGAATCAGGTAATATCCGAAATCTCCGTCCCGCGCCGGTTCTCTGGTGCCCTCAAAGCTTTCAAACCCGAACATTCTCGCGACCTGTTTTTCCCTCTCGTAAAAATTCCCCGGAACACCGATATAATATTTCACCTGCCCGGAAGTCTCCTGCCGCATGAGCAGCAGGTGTCTGTAGTTATAATATCCGTGCAATAAAAAACTATTGTGGGTCATCTGGTAATACTTTTCCTGCAGTATCACAAAATCCTCCGGTCCCACCGACAGGAATTCTCTCGCATCCCGAAAAGGATGGATATGTGGGTAAATACTGCTCAGCTGTTCCCACTTGGTGTCCTGCATATGTATGGTGTTTCCCGCTTCTTTTGCAGGTTTCGGAGCCTCTTCTACCTGCCGCGTTCTGTTTTCCCTGCTTTTCTCCGACGTTTGTGTCGTCTGCGCCGCTATGATTTTCTCCGATATCCCGGTTTCATTGTCCAACGTTTTACTTTCCGGTGCTTTGTCTGTCGGAACTTTCCGGGCTGCGGCAAATCGTCCCACGATCTCACGATTTCCACTTAAGGGAATCCGGATCCCTGAGATTTCTTCTCCCTCTCGCTGCGCCTTGGGAATTTTTTTCTCACAGGCAGCCCTTCCCTGCATCGCCTGGATCTCGCAGAACAGTTCCTCCTCCGGATCTATTTGCAGATAAAGCTGCAGACTGCCTGACGCTGCCGGAATCTCTGTCAGCTGCACCTTCAGAATAGATTCCTTATCCAGGCTCTCCAGCCTTGCGTATCCCGCGCTTTTTATCCGCTGCCCGTTTTCCCGTAATTCCAGATAACCGATCTGTTTCCGATATGACATAAAAATCCCCCTGCATAAAGTATTCTAATTATCTTTATGCAGGGGGTTGTCCTTAATATTCCTGGCTGTCCAGATATTTCATATAGTTCACGACCATCAGTGCAATCTTGAAGGTCAGTGCATCATCAAAGCTGCGCAGATCCAGTCCGGTGCTCTTCTGAATCTTCTCGATACGATACACCAGCGTGTTACGGTGTACGAACAGCTGTCTGGAAGTCTCGGAGACATTCAGATTGTTCTCGAAGAATTTATTCAAAGTATTCAGTGTCTCTTCGTCCAGATCATAGGGCACATTATCGCCGAAGATCTCTTCAATGAAGATCTTGCACAGGTTCACCGGCAGCTGATAGATCAGACGCCCGATTCCCAGCGTACTGTACGCAATTACTTTCTTCTCTGCGTAGAAGATCTTGCCTACATCCAGCGCCATCTTGGCTTCTTTATAAGATTTGGAGACATCCTTCAACTCCTGTACTACGGTACCGTATGCCACCTTGACATCCAGCAGCGCTTCCGCATTCATCATTGCTACGATGGTCTCTGCCAGTTCGTGCAGTGCCTGCGGTGTGGTGGTATTCTCTACGGACTTGATCAGAATCAGGCTGGATTCGTCCACCGCTGTCACGTAATCTCCTGCCTGGGGAGAGAACATGCTCTTCAGTACTTCCGATACGATACCGTCCTTCTCATCCTTAGTCTCGATCAGATATACCGCTCTGGGGCAGCTTACCTCCACATGCAGTTTCTTCGCTCTGTTATAGATATCCACTAACAGCAGATTGTCCAGCAACAGATTCTGGAAGAAATTGTTCCGGTCAAAGCGTTCCTTATAAGCAATGACAAGATTCTGAATCTGGCTCACCGCAATCTTGCCCACCATATATACGTCATCGATCATTCCCCGTGCCACCAGGACATAGAGCAGTTCGCCCTCATCCCGGATCTTCAGAAGATGATGTACTCCGATCACCTGGCTGTCCGCCGGAGAAGCCACGAATCCGGTGATCAGATCGGTTGTAATGTCATCTTTTTCCATGGTCGATGCCACTACCGATCCGTTCAGATCATAGACTCCGAGGTCTACCTTTGTGATCGCTTTTAATTCATCAATGCTTGTCTGTATAATCTGGCCTGTAATCATATTTTCCACGCCTTTCTGTATCATAATCTATATACACTTAGTATATAGGATTTGCGCATCCCGCGCAAGCAAAAAGCGGAAAAAAAGCCCTGTCTGCATTACAGACAGGGCTTTGAAATCTCTTATTGGACTTAAGACTAGTTGGTAATAACCTGCTCGGTCTCTTTGTCGAATACGTGGATCTTCTCAACATCCAGAGCGAACTTAACGGTATCGCCAGGTCTTGCAGTGGTACGAGAATCTACTCTTGCGGTCATAGGGAACTCGTCAAGATCGAAGTACAGATATACTTCTGCACCAAGTAACTCGTAAACCTTGATGGTAGAGGTAAATACGCTCTGAGGAGAGGTCTCGATGTACATCTCGGAATCATATACATCCTCAGGACGGATACCGAAGGTAACAACCTTTCCATCATAACCGCCATCGATCAGCTTCTTGGACTTAGCGGGAGGAAGGGGAATGCTGTGACCTGCGATTACCAGGTTAGCGATGTCGCCTTCTACCTTAACAGTAGCATCTAAGAAGTTCATCTGCGGAGATCCCATGAATCCTGCTACGAACAGGTTGCAAGGCTTCTCATACAGGTTCTGAGGAGTATCTACCTGCTGGATAACGCCGTCCTTCATAACAACGATTCTGGTACCAAGGGTCATAGCCTCGGTCTGGTCATGTGTAACGTAGATGATGGTGGTGCCCAGTCTCTGATGCAGCTTAGCGATCTCGATACGCATCTGTACACGCAGCTTAGCATCCAGGTTGGACAGAGGCTCATCCATCAGGAACACCTTAGGGTTACGAACGATTGCACGTCCCATAGCAACACGCTGTCTCTGACCACCGGACAGAGCCTTGGGCTTACGATCAAGCAGCGGAGTCAGATCCAGGATCTTAGCTGCTTCCTTAACCATCTTATCGATCTGATCCTTGGGAACTTTTCTCAGCTTCAGACCAAATGCCATGTTGTCATATACGGACATATGAGGATACAGAGCGTAGTTCTGGAATACCATCGCGATATCTCTGTCCTTAGGCTCTACATCGTTAACTACTCTGTCACCAATCTTCAGTTCACCGGAAGAGATATCTTCCAGACCTGCGATCATACGAAGGGTGGTGGACTTACCACATCCGGAAGGACCTACGAAAATGATGAACTCCTGATCTGCGATCTCAAGGTTGAAATCCTTAACAGCTTCAAAACCGTTAGGATATACTTTGCAGACATTCTTTAAAGATAAACTTGCCATTTGAAAATACTCCTTTCATATTTACAATGTTATTTTCTCTCATTGTGAAACGATATGTCTCGTTTGAATCTGAATTCAGTATAACGAAAATCACGAAAATGTGCCATACCACTATTTCACAAAGATTTTTAATCATATTGTAAGAATTGCTTATAAAGTTTCCTTATTTTTGAAATGCTTGTCAGATTGAACAAATCCGGCTTCATTTCTTGGACATTTTCCACAAGAAACCCTTTACTTTATCTCTCTTTCCGGCTTTTTATAGAAGGTAAGCTGGTTTTTACCATGTCTTTTTGACACATACAACGCGTTATCTGCGGATTTGTACAGTTCCTCAAAACTCTTACCGTCACTGGGGAACACTGCGGCTCCCACACTTGCCGTTACAGAATACTTTACATATTCTCCCACTTCAAACTGGTGGAAGAACTGTTCGATCTTTTTACCTTCCCGTTCGATCATGCTGATCTCTCGGATATCCTTCAGAAATACCATGAACTCATCACCGCCGGTACGTCCCACGATATCCGTAGTGCGGAACATGGACTGTAAGCGGACTGCCAGGCTGCGGAGCACTTCGTCTCCGAAGGCATGTCCCATGGTATCGTTAATCTTCTTGAAATTATCTACATCCAGTACGAATAATACGCCCTGTTTGTCCGGATACTTCTCCATGTATTCGCGGATCTTACGCTCGGTTGCCATTTTGTTGTTCAAATCTGTCAGCAGATCCGTATCCGCCTTGTCCTCCAACACCTTACTGTGCTCAGATGCCTTAATGCGGACCAGAATACTCATACCGATAATCACAGCGATCGCTATCGCAATGGATAAACTGATCTTGACGATCAGATTCACAATAGGTTCCCGGAAAGGCTGCTGAATTCCGGACAGATAGGATTCATCAATTCCTACGACCAGACTCCATTCCGTTCCATTGATAGGGAAATGGCAGACGATCTTGCCGACGCCGTTCTCTTTTACATGCAGGATGGCACTGTTGCCCTTCTGCTGCTGTCTGTCGAACAGTGTCCAGCTTCCAAGACTGTCCGCAATATCTTTCAGGGAGCTCCAGAAATCATTCTGTAAAATAGTAGTGTTTTCCGTTGCTCCGTAGCATGCCATAATCGTTCCGTTCCGGTTGACCAGAGAGAAGAAAGCCTTGTCGCCGTATCCGGAATTATTGAAGAAATCCGACATTTCCTCCGGATCCATATAACTGAGCAGATATCCGGTCACATTGTTGGAATTCGTAATGGGACACACATAGATAAAAGCGGTCTGCCCATGGATTCCATCGTTGCCGGCGTAAATGTAATGTGCCGAAGTACTGTTGATATTATTGTAGTAACTCAGTTCCGTCATGTCGAACTCCCGCTTGTCACTCAGTAAACCTTTGCCGTTGACAGTGCAATACGCTGACATGTAAGAGCTGCTTGCCTTCACGATGGTATCCAGCTTCTCATATACAAAAGCATCACTTCTGTCCGGTCTGCTCGCCATAATAGACGCCATAGCATTCGTAATATCGCCCAGCGCTTCCAGTTTATCATCTACTCCCGCAGAATAATAGAAACCGATCTGCTGTGCCTGATCATCCACCACCGCGCGGATCGCCGAATCCATTTTCTTATTAAATTCAACTATGCTCAGAACCAGTGCAACTATCAGTAATGCGCAGGGAAAGATCCACTGGAGAACAATCTCCCAAACTTTTCTCTTCTGCATACTCCGAACACCTCTCGTCTACCACCCATAGGACAACTTAGTTATTGCGAATTATTTTGCATCTGTCTTCAGACTCTCATCGAGTTCATCGTGGAATACTCTCTCGTCATCTTCGGGAGCCACTTCCGGTGCAGGCTCCTGCTCTGACAACAGCTGATCCTCCAGCTTCTGGAAGAATTTGTTGTACAGCATTGCGGACGCATATGCCGGCAGGGAAAATCCGAACAGGAAAATAATCGGTATCAGTCTTAAGGATACCAGATAAATAATCAACGGGAAAAATGCCATTACAAACATCACAACTGTCTTGGGCAGCTGTAAAATGCTCATAATAAATGCATTTCTTATGGTTCCCATGATCGTATTGTCAAATTTGGCAAGTACTGGAAATACATACAGCGTTGTACAGATCACCAGCACTGCAGCCGCCATGATCAGTACTACGAGTACCTGACTGAACTGAATTCCCGACTTGGTAATAATGTAGTAGTCACCGCCGAGAATTGCAGCCACTAACAGAATCATCAGCCAGATCAGCGTTGCCTGTCGGAAATTGGTCTTAAAAGACTTGAAAAAGCTTCTGGTAATATAGCTCTCCTCATCACGCACGATCTTCAGTGCCACGTAATGCATGGATGTGAATGCCGCCCCCGCGGTAATGATGGGGATACAGCAGATCAGAGTCAGAATATTGAGCCACATCAGATCTGCCATTTTGTTCAGTACATTCATTAAGGGGCTGTCAAGGTCAAAAATTTTCATTTACGTCATATCCTTTTCTGTATTTTATAAAAATTTTTCCATCGGTGTCACCCGGATCCCCGAGAACGCCTCCTCTTCATGCACTGCATGAAATCCAAGTTTCCGATAGAAATCTACGGCATAGGGTGCTGCCTTCAGCGACATATACCGTTCCCCTTCCTCTATTTTCAGATATTCGCACATTCTTCCCATGAGACTACGCCCCACACCCCGGTGGTGGTATTCTTCGTCCACGAAAAGTAGCGACAAATGATTGTAGTTCCGCACAGAAGCCGCTCCGATGATCCTGGGACCGTCTAACGCCACCATCATCTGATATCTTCCCTGCAGGAACGACTTATAGAGGTGCTCATCCGTAATGAATTCATGAAAATTACGGATTCCTTCCTCTGTATAATCCACCGCCTCATATTTCAAAAATGTCTTCCAGATCATATGCATGGCAGGAATCCAGTCTTTGTCTTCTGCCCATCTGATCTCGTAAACATCCGCCATATCTGCCATACTGCACCGCCTCTCCGATTCCGGATCAGGGAAGCCTCTGTTCTCAGGCAATCCCCGGAACTTCACTGCAGATCCACCGCCAGATGTCCTCCATCGCTGTCTCTGCATCGTCTTCGTTCAGGAGTTCGTGTCTGTCATTCTCATACAGCTTTACGGTAATGTTCTTCACACCGGCTTTCTTTAGAGAGTCGCACGCCTTCTGAACACCCCTGCCGTAATCTCCCACAGGATCTTCCGCCCCGGATACCATGAAGATCGGCAGATCCTGAGGCACCTTTTCCAGATTCTCCTGCTTCTGTAATCTACGGATCAGTTCAAACAACGTCTGAAAACCGTTCACGGTAAAAGTAAATCCGCACAGATCATCCGCAATATAACGATCCACATTATCCGTATTTCGGCTGAGCCAGTCGCTGGATGTTCTGGGGGAATCGATCCGTTTGTTGTATCCTCCGAAAGCAGCCTTATCAATAAAATGGCTGACGTGCTTCGAGCCGCAGAACAGCTTCTGCATTCCCGCCATAGCTTTCGAGACAAAAATAAGTCCCGCTGACTGCATTCCCGTACCTACGATGACCGCTCCGTCGATTCCGCTGCCGTAACGGCACAGATAATTTCTCGTGATAAAAGAGCCCATGCTGTGTCCCAAAATGATATAAGGGACTTGCGGATACTGTTCTTGCGTAAGCTTCTTCAGCCGATGCACATCCCGTACCACGACTGTAGCCGGATCCTGCTCACAGAAGTAACCGTAAGTGCCGCCCTCTGACACACTTTTTCCATGTCCGAGGTGATCTTCTCCGGTGACCAGAATTCCTCTCTTCGTCAGAAATTCTGCCAGATTCTCATAGCGTTCCACGTATTCTGCCATGCCGTGTACTACCTGCACGATGCCTTTTACATTACCGTCATCGGGAGTATATCGTACTGCATGGATACGGTTCTCACCGTCCCGGGAGTCAAAGTAGAATTCTTCCTTGATCATATGGCCTCCTTGGTTGCAGAAAATGATAGGACGCACATGGCGTCCTATTCATTATATAACATTTCTTCTAATATTTTAAGTCCTATATTGTATTTTTTGGGCAAATTGTTAGCACACTTCTGCTCCGGCAGGCATTTTTTTCTCCGGAGTGACCAAAGCGAGGTTGCCTTCGGCATCTTCTGCGCACAGAATCATACCCTCGGACAATACTCCCGCCAGCTTCGCAGGCTTCAAGTTCACCAGTACCACAACCTTTTTGCCTACCATTTCCTCGGGGCTGTAATGTGCCTTGATACCGGAAACGATCTGGCGTACCTGGCTGCCGATCTTCACCTGGCTGCACAGAAGCTTCTTGGACTTGGGCACTGCCTCACAGGAGATGATCTCACCTACCTGGAACTGCATTTTGGCGAAATCGTCATATTCAATCTCTGCCTTGGGCTCGATGTCGATAGCTTCCTGCTCTGCTTTTTCTGCCTCAGCGTTTGCTTCTTCCGCTTCGTGCTCCGCTGCCGCCTTGATCATAGCCTCTTCCAGCTCTGCCTCTTTTTTCGCTACTTCCTTCATATCCAGACGGGCGAAGAGGATCTCGGGCTGGTCGGTTACTTTATTGCCGCTCGGATACAGACCGAACTGCTCTAACTGATCAAAGTCACGCAGGGAGGTATTCAACTGTTTTGCGATTTTCTCTGCGGTCTCGGGCATATAGGGCTCTAACAGGGATGCACCGATGATGATACCTTCTACCAGGTTGTACAGAACGGTTGCCAGGCGGTCTGCCTTTGCCTCGTCCTTTGCCAGTACCCAGGGCTCGGTCTCATCGATGTATTTGTTGCAGCGCTTGAAGATGCCGAAGATCTCGGTCAGGGCATCTGCCACACGCAGTTCATCCATTTTTGCCACTACTTTTGCATAGGTGCCGGTCACGGTCTGCTTCAGATCCGCATCCACTGCTGCGTCATTTTCATTCAGCTGTACATTCTTGTTCTCTACCACGCCGCCGAAGTACTTATTGCTCATGGAGATGGTACGGTTCACCAGGTTGCCCAGAGTATTTGCCAGGTCGGAATTGGTACGCTCTGCCACCAGTTCCCAGGTCAGATTACCGTCGTTCTCAAAAGGCATCTCGTGCAGTACATAGTAACGCACCGCATCCACGCCGAAATAATCCACCAGATCATCCGCATAGACCACGTTTCCTTTGGACTTACTCATCTTACCGCCGCCCATAAGGAGCCAGGGATGTCCGAATACCTGCTTCGGCAGGGGCTCTCCCAGTGCCATCAGGAAAATAGGCCAGTAGATCGTATGGAAACGGATGATGTCCTTACCGATCAGATGCAGGTCTGCGGGCCACAGCTTCTTGTACTGCTCGGTGCTGTTGCCGTCTGCGTCGTAGCCGATACCGGTGATGTAGTTGGTCAGTGCATCCAGCCATACATAGATGACATGCTTTGGATCAAAAGTCACCGGAATTCCCCAGGTAAAGGAAGTACGGGATACGCACAGATCCTGTAAACCGGGGAGCAGGAAGTTGTTCATCATCTCGTTCTTACGGGAAACGGGCTGGATGAACTCCGGATGCTCATTAATATGCTTGATCAGTCTGTCCGCATACTTACTCATACGGAAGAAGTAAGCTTCCTCCTTGGCAGGCTTTACGACGCCGCCGCAGTCCGGACATTTACCGTCTACTAATTGGGACTCGGTCCAGAATGACTCGCAGGGGGTACAGTACATTCCCTCGTAAGCTCCCTTGTAGATGTCGCCCTGATCGTAGAGACGCTTGAAGATCTTCTGTACCTGCTTCTCATGGTCTTCATCGGTGGTACGGATGAACTTATCATAGGAAATGTTCAGCAGGTCGCACAGTCCACGGATGACACCGGCGATCTTGTCCACGTGCTCCTTGGGCGTGATGCCGGCTGCCTCAGCCTTCAGTTCGATCTTCTGTCCGTGTTCATCGGTACCGGTCTGGAAGAAGACATCATAGCCTTCCTTTCTCTTAAAACGTGCAATACTGTCTGCCAGCACAATCTCGTAATTATTACCGATGTGCGGTTTTGCGGATGTGTAGGCAATGGCAGTGGTAAGATAATATTTTCCCTTGTTTTCCATTGTATTTGTTCTCCTTTTCCTAAAAAATAAAAGCCCGTCTTCCGGAAAAACATCGCGTTCTTCAAGAAGACGAGCGTTATCTCGTGTTACCACTTCTCTTCGTCTGTACCTCGCAGCACAGACCTCTTCGGGTCCGTAACCCTATCCGCTGTAACAGGCGGATCCTGTCGCAGCCTTACTTCTACCGTTCTTATAAAAGGTATCCGCTCGGTGCGCCGCTCAGAAGCCATCTTCTCTATCCAGTCGTTCCATTCCTCTCAGCCTCACGGAATGTTCTCTGTAAAACTTCTATGACAGATACTCTCTTCCTCATTGCATTTACGTATTCTTACAGTAGCACAGGAAATGTGGACTGTCAATGCAGTTTTTGTTGCCATGTTTGACACCCACAGACTTGTTTTTCGTTACGTATTCTGTTCTATTCTATGCTGTCTTATTTTTCTCCCAGGATCAGGATTGAATACGCCGGAAGTGTTATGCTTCCCCCGGTGCGCTCTGCGGTCTCTTCTCCGGTATAAAGTTCCCCAAGTAATACCAGATCCTCCGCTGCGGTATTCTCTAAGGTAAGTCCGGTAAAATCTACCGTCACAGACTCCGCAGAGGTATTCCCCAGAAGTAACAAGGTGCTGTCCTCATAAGTTCTGGTCAGTGCGAAGGTTGTTTCTCCGGAATACTGTTCCAGATAAGTGGTCGTGCCTCTGGCAATGGCAGGATTCTGATTGCGGATGCGGATTGCCTGTTTTACATAATTATAGATGGAAGAGGGATCCTCCTGCTGTTCCTCCAGGCTGTCGAACTTCATCTGGAAATCTTCCATATCCGCCGGACCCTTACACATGCCTTCCGCACTGCTGTCCTTGCTCCAGTACATGGGGGCGCGCTTGTTCTCATCCTTGCCGGAGCCCTTCATGCCCAGTTCTTCCCCGTAATAGAGGAAGGCATTGCCGTTCATTAACAGATTCAGAGCATTGCCGAGCTTCGTCTGGGCTGCGCTGTTTTCTCCCGCATAGTAGCCGGCGCTTCGACCCATATCGTGGTTCGTGTAAAAAGGAGCATTGATGTAATCCGGATTGTACTGCGCATACATGGTCTGCTCCGCTTCCAGATTCTTCGCATAGGATGCCGCCGAAGCCTTGCCGTTCACCACGTTGGCAATGCTTCCGGACTTATCGGCAAAAGTGAAGTCAAACATGCTGTCCACGCCGCTCTCGTAATATTTCGCATAAGTGTTCTGATCCGTCCAGCATTCGCACACCAGGTAGTTCTCCGGATCTTTGCCGTGAACATAATCCGCGAACCAGCTTAAGATCTTCACATTATCCTCTACAGAACCGGTGACGTATTCTTTTACCGCATCCAGGCGGAAACCGTCCACGCCCATATCCAGCCAGAAGTCTGCGATCTGCTCAAATTCCCGACGCACCGCCTCATTCTGCAGGTTCAGATCCGGCATTCCGTCCCAGAATCTCGCTTCGTAATACCAGTCCGTTCCGTTCACCTGTGCGTAACCGCTCTGGGCTTCCCTGGAAAAATGATAATAATCCACGTAAGGACATTCCGTCGCATCCGGCTCCGCTCCCTCCGGCAGGCTCTTCAAATACTCCGTCGCCTGTAAAAACCAGGGATGTTTACTGGAAGAATGGTTCATCGCCAGATCCAGGATCACGCGGATCCCCCGGTCATGGCAGGCTGTCAGCAGCTCTTCAAAATCTTCCAGGGTGCCGTACTGCGGATCGATGTTCTCATAATCCGTGGTGTCGTATTTGTGGTAGGTAGTAGATGGCATCACAGGCATGAGCCAGATACCGTTGACTCCCAGATCCGTGTCCGTGGTATCATCTCCGTCATTCAGGTAGTCCAGCTTGTCCAGGACTCCCTGCAGATCTCCGATGCCGTCTCCGTCGCTGTCATAAAAAGAATATACGAAAAGCTCATAGTAGGTGCGGTAGTTATCATCTATGATCTGTAATTCCCGACCATCCTGCGCCAGAGACACGAGACCGCTGTTACCGTTCGTTTTGCTGTCGGTGCTGCTGTCTACGCCCTGCTCCTGTACAGTAGCAGTCTCATTCTGTGCTCCGGTGTCAGACGCGTTGTCCGTTTCCCCGTTACTGCCTCCGCAGGCGGTCAGGGACACTGTCATTCCTGTTGCCAGCAGTACCGCCCATAATTTTCTGTTCCATCTGCTCATCGTTATCTCTTACTCCTCAGATCCGCTTTTCTCAAACCGGAACCACTTGAAATCAAAATTGCATCCCGGCAGGAATACAAAGGTCACCTTCTGGTCTCCCATCACTTTTTCCAGAGGGAACCGCAGTTCCAGATATTCTTCACTGTGAGGGAAAGGAAGCACCTGTGTGGCTCCGTCGGTAAACCTAAGCTGGATGGTGTTCTGCCGCAAGGGTGTCCTGCCGCATATGACGATACTGTCAGTTCCTTCCGATCCAAAATCCATGTCGCTGAATTCCAGAGAAACATTGTTGCCGATCTGTTCAATAGCATTCTCCGCTCTCACAAAGCTATCTCCATAAGTAACGCCGTCTGTAAGGGCAAACAGTCTCGCATAAGCTTTCTCCTGTCTGGTAAAATAAAATTCCTTCAAGAAAAACTTATCGTATGACACAATCGTCAGGTCTGTGACACCTTTCAGTCTCCGGGGCAGTGTAAATGTTTCCGGCTG
>CAVFMG010000068.1:0-13627 GCA_963623435.1 Odoribacter splanchnicus | reverse complement strand
GTCGAATTCCACCTGCCCGGTCAGTTCTTCGCCCACCAGGCGCTTGGTACGGCCGGTGTTGATCATGCAGATATGCCCGTTGGCTCTGGCAATGCGGATTGCCTCCCGGGTGCTCTCCGGCATCTGATCTCTGCCGCTCTCTGTCAAGGTTCCGTCAATGTCAAAAAATATTATCTTCATCTCAGATTCTTAAGCTCCTCTACCAGATCCAGATCGGATTTCTGTACCTTCAGATTCGTGGACACGGGCTCTTCGCCGGGTCTTGTGATCGTGATCTCTATAATAGTTCCTTCCGTGATTGCTCCACCCATAAAAAATCTGCTTACGAAAGCTGCGAATTTGGGATGATTGCTCTCGAAAGTGTTCTTCGCATTCATCAGTTTCATCATCATTCCGGGATTTATCATAATGGTCTCCTCTTCTAAATCGTTACAATAAAGAAAGGCTGTCCGCACCATCCGAAGATAATGTGTCCAGCCTTAACAGTTGCTTTCTTATGCGATCTTGGACTTAGCCAGCTCTGCAAGGGTCTTGAAACCTTCTGCATCGTTAACTGCCAGGTCTGCCAGCATCTTTCTGTTCATATCAACGCCTGCAAGCTTCAGACCGTACATGAACTTGCTGTAAGATAAACCGTTCATTCTAGCTGCTGCATTGATACGAGCAATCCACAGCTGTCTGAACTGACGCTTTCTCTCTTTTCTACCTGCATAAGAGCTGGTCAGAGCTCTCATAACAGACTGCTTTGCTACTCTGTACTGCTTGCTTCTTGCGCCTCTGTAGCCCTTTGCAAGCTTTAATACTCTATTGTGCTTCTTCTTGGCATTTAAGCCACCTTTAATTCTTGCCATGTCTTATTTCCTCCTCGCCTGAATTATAAATAAGGTAAAATCTTCTTCATATTCTTAACATTAGTTGCATCCGTAATTGCAGGCTTTCTCAGATTACGTTTTCTCTTGGTAGATTTTTTGGTTAAGATATGGCTCTTGTAAGCTTTAGATCTCTTTAACTTACCGGTTCCTGTTGCTTTAAAGCGCTTAGCTGCTGCTCTGCTTGTCTTCATTTTGGGCATAACGAGTTCCTCCTAAACTTTACTTAATCTATCGTGCCGGATCCCGACACTTTTTAACTGTACGAATTAACGCTTCTCAGTTAAAAACATAGTCATGCTTCTGCCTTCTACCTTGGGAGCTTTTTCCACTACCGCAATATCGGACAGGCTCTGTGCGATATCATCTAAGATATGCTTGCTGTTATTCATGTGTGCCATCTCTCTGCCGCGGAATCTCAGGGTGATCTTCACTCTGTCTCCCTTGGTCAGGAACTTTCTGGCTGCTGCGATCTTGGTATTCAGATCGTTGGTATCGATGTTGGGGGAAAGTCTGATCTCCTTGATATCGATGACCTTCTGCTTCTTCTTTGCTTCCTTTTCTTTTCTCACCTGCTCGTATTTGTACTTACCGTAATCCACGATTTTACAAACAGGAGGCTTTGCCGTAGGAGCAATCTTCACCAGGTCGAGTCCGGCTTCCTCTGCCATCTTCAGTGCATCTCTGGAAGAAAAGATTCCGAGCTGTTCTCCGTTTTCTCCAATCAGTCGTACTTCTTTGTCTCTGATCTGTTCATTAATCATTAAATCGCTAATGGTTGTGTACCTCCATAAGAAAATATGTTAAACAATAAAAAAGCAGATAGCATAACTATCCACCTGTTCCCTTCACAGACTGCCCTCATTTAAACAAATTCCAAACGAGTTCTCTGTCTATGAAAAAAGTTCTGAACGCTTACCAGCCTGCGCCGTAAGGTGAGAGTGGATACTCTGCTTGTTGTTCGTGTTCTTCACACGCTTAAATAGAATACCACGGAGTTACCCCGATGTCAACCCCGTTTTTCATATTTTTTATTTTGTGTTATCTTTCGTCCGATCTATGTACCGGCGGTCTCCCGCCGAATCCGATCATGTGCTCTATTATCCGCATTTTCGGAAGTTTTGTCAAGCTTAAGTTATCTCTCTGCAAACGTGGCACAGGCGGTCTCTCTGCAGTCGCAGGCGCCGTAGCCCTTGATGTCCACATGCTCCGCCACACACTTGTAATTGCTGTTATAGATACATTTTACCGCCTCGCAGTCGATGCTGATGGTACGGCTTGGATGAGACAAGGAACTGGTAAAAGAATCCTTTCCATCTCTCTTCTCTGTAAAACTTTCGCAACAGGTGCCGTCACAGTCACAGGCATGCTTGCCGCCTACCATGATATCACCCTTGCTGCACAGACAATCCTTATTATAAGAACAGTTTTCTACAACACATTTTAAATCTGCCATATCTCCCTCGCCTTCTGCCGCTTTTCGCAGCTCATTATTATCGTAGCGCCATGATTAGTCTGTGCAGATTTGAAAAACTTATGCCTTCTACTGGATTTTTTACAGAATGTGTGCTATATTTTCTTTGTTAGTTTAGACTAACCATCTATTTTTATTCATAATCTAATTTTTTTAACAGGAGGATTTCCCATGACATCCGAAGAATATAAAGCACTCTCCGTCAAAGAATTCACCGAGGCTGCCAAAGTCTACGACAGCGGTCACTCCGGCATTTATGAAATGTGTAAGGACGATTATCCGTATCTGTTGGAAGAACTGGAAAAGGAGCCCTTTGACACCGTGTTGGACTGCGGCTGCGGCACCGGTCCCGTGATCGAACTGTTACATGAAAAATATCCCGACAAACATTATACCGGTCTGGATCTGACCCCCGAGATGATCCGCGTGGCTCAGGCGAAAAATCTGTCCAATACCACTTTCGTCGTGGGGGACTGCGAGAACATTCCTTTCCCGGAGAACACCTTTGATGCGATCATTTCCTCCAACAGCTTTCATCACTATCCGAATCCTCAGGACTTTTTCAACAGTGCTTACCGGGTGCTTAAAAAGAACGGCAGACTGATCCTGCGGGACTACACCACCAAATCTTCCGTATTGTTATGGCTGTGCAACCATGTGGAAATGCCTCTGGCACATCTGTGTGGTCACGGAGATGTCAGATTGTACTCCGGTGCAGAGTTTAAAAAGTTTGCGGAAAACGCCGGTTTTGAAGTCATCTCCTTTGAAGCACAGGCGAAAATGCGTGCTCATCTCGTTGCCCGTAAGAAATAAAAGATTTTATTGTCATACCATTCAAAAAGCGCCACTCCCTGTTTAGGGGTATGGCGCTTTTCATGCTTTCTTTTATCTGACAGCCAAAATTACTTACTCAGCTTCTTGGTTGCGATCTCATCCTTTAACATGGCAAGGAACTCGTCCCTGGATACGGTAGTGGTGTTCTGCTGTCCATGCAGACGATAGCTTACGGTGCCGTCCTGTGCTTCCTGTTTTCCTAAGATGATCAGGTAAGGAATCTTCTTCACCTGTGCTTCTCTTACACGATAGCCCAGCTTCTCTGCTCTCTCATCGATATCCGCTCTGATGTTATTGTCTAACAGATAACCGTACAGATCATGCGCATAAGCATTCAGCTCTTCGTCATCGTTCTTAACCGGCAGGATCATCGCCTGTACGGGAGCCAGCCACAGAGGCAGGTTACCCTTGGTCTCCTCCAGAATATAAGCCATGAATCTGTCCAGAGATCCTAAGATTGCTCTGTGCAGAACCACGGGAGTCTTCTTCTGACCGTCCTTATCCACATAGGTCAGGTTGAACTTCGCAGGCAGACAGAAATCCAACTGGCAGGTGGACAGGGTGTACTCGTTACCTACTGCAGGCTTCACATTTACATCCAGCTTCGGTCCGTAGAATGCAGCCTCACCGATCTCCTCGGTGTACTCGATGCCCAGATCGTTCAGAACCTTACGCAGAGCGTTCTCCGCATTGTTCCACATCTCGTCGTCATCGTGATATTTTACCTTGTCCTCCGGATCTCTCAGGGACAGGACGCATCTGTAATCGGTAATGCCGAAATCCTTGTAAGTATTGAAAATCAGATCTACTACCTTGGAGAACTCAGACTCGATCTGCTCCGGTGTTACGAACAGATGAGCATCGTTCTGACAGAAATGTCTGCCTCTCTCGATACCCTTCAGGGTGCCGCTGGCTTCAAAACGGAAGTCATGGGCGATCTCACCGATACGGATGGGCAGATCCTTGTAGGAGTGCTGCGTATTAGCGTAGATCATCATGTGGTGAGGGCAGTTCATGGGACGCAGTACAAAGGACTCTCCTTCCACTTCCATAGGAGGGAACATATTCTCCTTGTAGTGATCCCAGTGACCGGAAGTCTTGTACAGATTTACGGTACCTACGCAGGGAGTCATAACGTGCAGATATCCCAGTCTTCTCTCTTTGTCCTTAATATAATTCTCCAGCTCCTGCCATACGGTGTAACCCTTGGGAAGGAACATGGGAAGTCCGCGTCCTACCAGATCGTCGGTCATGAACAGTTCCATTTCCTTACCGATCTTTCTGTGGTCACGCTCCTTAGCCTCTTCCAGTTCTTTCAGATGTGCTTCCAGCTCCTCAGCGGTAGGGAAGCAGACACCGTAGATACGCTGCATTACGTGGTTGCTGGCATCGCCCTTCCAATATACTCCGGAGTGTTTTACCAGCTTGAAGTTCTTGCACAGCTTGGTGTTGTCCACGTGAGGTCCACGGCACAGATCAGTAAAATCGCCCTGATCGTATACGGTAATGTTGCCGTCTTCCAGATTGCTGATCAGATCCAGCTTGTACATGTCATCCTTGAACATTTCCATAGCTTCTGCCTTGGATACTTCTCTTCTGTAGATCTTCTTGCCTTCCTTACAGATCTTCTTCATCTCTTTTTCGATGGCAGCGATCACTTCATCGTTGACTACATCGTTACCGAGATCGATATCATAATAGAATCCTTCCTTTACCACAGGTCCTACCCAGAATTTTGCATGAGGGTACAGATGCTTGACAGCCTGTGCCATGACATGTGCGCAGGAATGATTGAGCGTATTGAGTCTTTCGTCTTCCTTAAAATTAACCATTTTAAATCTCCTTTTTGATGTTTTCTAAACTATTCAGAATAGTCACAAAAAAGTCCCTTGCAACGATCTGCAAGGGACGTATCACACGCGGTTCCACCCTGATTGCAATTATTATAAAAATAACTGCCACTCATTTGCTCGTAACGGGAGCTGCCGGGCTGTATTAAAGCCACTCGGAGATGGTCTTCGTCTGCATCCGGCAAAACCGCTCACAGCACTTGTTCCTAATAACAAGGCGGTTCTCTCTGGTGCCTTTCTATGCATCCTACTCTTCTCTTCAACGTTTTCTGATTTAAAATCTGTTGCTTTAGGACTTATGTTGATATAATAGACCTTTTCACACGGATTGTAAAGAGGTATTTATATAGCTTTCCACATTTTCTCTGGACATATCTAAAGCTACCGCCAGTTCTCCGTAGAGATGATCCTCCGCAATTCTGAAATACCTGGCATCCACCGCCGTCTCCTTGCGTCCCGCTTCCTCTCTGGCACGTTTTCTTAAGTAGATCGTCTTGATGATCCGGATCAGATCCTGACAGCTGCTGGTCTTTAAGCAATTCTTATATTCCTGCTCTAATAATTTATCGTTGGCAATGGTGATCAGCGGGATCTCCGGGATCCTATGGATCAGATTCTCCGCTTCCTCATGCGCAAGAACTTTACGCATGGAACTCTCTGCCGTATCCACCGGAATATATACCGTGCTGGAAGACAGATACAGAGGTTTTAAAATATAATACTCCCGCTTCTTGTCCACTCCTGCAATATCTAACGTTGTGATTTCTTCCACCACACAGACTCCCTTACTGCCGCATACTACACGTTCGCCCTTCTGAAACACCTTAACCTTCCTTTCCTCTGCCCATTGCAGAAAAATGCAAAACACAATTTCCGTTTACTTCCAATAGTATACCCTTATTCTACCAAAAAAAGCGCCGAAATGTCAGTATCTTTCGGCGTTTCTGATTATTTTCGTGAATATTGCTCATAGGAATTCGGTAAAGTGTTGTGCATTATTTCTGATAGGCGATGCGGGGATCCCCGTTTTTCAGGTAAATAATGCCTCTGCGTTCGAAGCCGTTCTTCTCCAATAAATGCTGCATGGTGTGATTATCGAAATGGGTATCCGCCCGCAGGTAAGGCACTTTCTTCTCGCAGAAGGCAACGCATTTTGCAAAAAGTCCTTTCACTTCCCCATCTCCTGCCAGTCGGTGGATTGTGCCGTAGGGAGTCTCCTCACGCCAGCTACCGTCCTCGATGTAAGCATACGTCGGTTCCTCCCCCAATAAAAGCATGAATACTCCGTGGATCTTCCCGTCTTTTTTATATACATACAGCCGCTGCTGTGCGATATCTGCCCGTAAAAGCTCCGGATCCGGATAAGCGCCGTTCCACTGGTTGGGATTGCCGCTTGTCCGCATGTAAGCCTTGGCAATGTCATAGATCTCCAGGATTCGGGGCAGATCCGCCTCTGTTGCCGGTACGATCTCCTCCGGCTCCGGATCTTCCAGAATCTCCCGTAACGCAGTCTCCATCCGCTCTGCCAGCTGTCTGTGTCCTTTTGCCGTCAGATGCACATGATCCACCTGCGTCAGTTCACAGCCTCCTGCATCCAGGAAATTCACCTGCTCCGCCACCGCCAGAAAAGCATATTCTCTTGCTAACCCCTTTGTGATTTCCACACAATTCGGGGCAAATTCCGGATAGGTCTCTCCCGCTTCGATGGGAACCGGCGCCACGATCAGAATCTTCGGTCCGCCCGCACCCCAACAGGGAACCGACTTTGCCTCTTCCACGAGGATCTGCATGCCTTTGGTGATCTTCTTTGCATCCGTATGGAATCTCTCCTTGGCATCATTAGTTCCCAGCATCAGAATCAGCAGGTCTAACGGTTCATGGCTGTTCAGTAATGCATGCAGTACCGGCAGCAGATTCACCGAGTCCATGTCCGGATCGTCATACACGCAAGTCCTGCCGCTTAAGCCTTCCTCGATGACCAGATACTCTTCCCCCAGCGCCTTTTGCAGCAAACAGGTCCAGCGTTCTTCCTCATTATATCTGCTGCCGTGATCGGCGCTCTCCGACGGATCGGTACAGAGCCCGTGGGTATTCGAATCTCCGATGCACAGGATGTGTTTTTTCATAGCCGTATCTCCTCAGTCTTTCTTCTCATTTTCACTGCGTTCAGATACAGCTAATTTTATACTATTTTCCAAAAAGAGCAAGAAGTTTCCGGAAAAATCCTGCAGGAGCCTCTTCCTCTGCCACGGTCTCTTCCACCTCTTCTTTTTCGATGGCAGCGGTCTTGATGACAAACTGTACGGAATTCACGTTCTCATTTTTATCGGAGACAAAGGATACCACCGGGGCATCGCTGCCGGAGATCTCCGCCAGCATGTCGTCGATCTGATCCCTGACCTGAGTGTCCATATCATAGGTCTTGTCGTAGAATTCCTTCGTACCGTCCTGCATCTCCACAGTGCCATCATAGAGATCCTTCGTTCCATCGTACAGATCCACCGTGCCCTGCTTCAAATCCGAAGAACCATCCAGGAGCTCCTTGCTGCCGTCTGCCAGTTTGCCGGCTCCGTCGGTCAGTTCCCCATAGCCGGAGACGATCGTAGCCACGCCTGCAGTGTATTCCTGAATCCCGCTGTTTAAGGTACCGTACTGGGTCACCAGCTGGTCAATACCGGTCTTTAATTTCGTCATATTGACAGCCAGTCCGGACAGGTTGGTTGACAGTTCTCCGATTGCCGCATCGAAAGCTGCATATTTTGTCTGAAGATCCGCCAGCCCGTTCACCAGGTCGGATGCTCCTCCGGACATCGCTGTGAAATAACTCTCCGTTCCACTGATGGCTCCGTTATTGGCAGTAAGAAGCTGTATCAGCCCACGGAAGGTCTCGATCTGTGCCTGCAGCTGTGTTGCCTGCGTCATCAGATCCTGATCATTCTCGTAACCGGGAACGCTCTGGATCTGCTCCAAATTTGCCTGCAGCGCCTCCACCTGTGTCTGCAGTGTCGCAATGGTCTGGGCATTCTGTGCTTTCAGAGCATCGATATCCAGCCCGTTCGCCTGCAGCGCCGCTTTGTAACTGTCATAGGAAACAGCCGCCTGCAGCGCCAGCGCACCGTCATACAGATCGCTGATGCCCTGTTTGATGGCAGCGGAACTGTCGGTCAGAGTCTTTAACTGGTCAGTGGTCACTGCCACATCGTTCAGGCTGCTCTGGATCGTCTTCAATGCGGTGAGCATCTGTGCGGAGCCACCGGTCAGATCGGAGGATTTGCCGTTTAAGGTGTTCAGACCGTTCTGCAAGGTGGTGATTCCACTGCTTAAGGAGCTGATACCGTCATCCAGAGAGTTCGCGCCATCATACAGATCATTGGCTCCGTCGTTTAATTTTCCGGCACCATCCTTCAGACCCCCGGCGCCGTCCTTAAGCTCTTTGGCTCCGTCATTCAGATCGCTGGTAGCATCCTGGATCTCGGATACTTTATCCATCAGTTCACTGTCATCGATCTCAATATTCAGATCCAGCTTTACCCCGTTGATGGCTGCGGCATCCATTTCAAAATCCACCACATCTGCGGTGATCTCCGCATCCAGCCCCTTACCGGGCAGAACCGTATAGCTGATCTGCTTATTCGCTCCTACATTTGCCAGGGTGGCTCCCTCCGCCACAATGTTTTCACATTTGGTGGTATCCAGGGTAAATGCCGCCTGCAGAGCATAGTTTTCATAAAAGGTGCTGTCTACTTTCGTGTTCTCGGTCACGAGAATATGAATTTTTAACGCTCCGGACTGCCCTGCCAGTTCCTCCGGGGAGATCTCTTTTCCGTCCAGTGTATAGGTGATCTCGATGTTCCAGGGAATCTGCGCATTCTCTAAGGTTCCCTGATAATATACCTTATCTTTTTCGGTGGAAAAGGTGATCTTGTCTCCGTCCTGTGTAATGGCTTCTGTAGAAGTCAGCATTTTCACACTGCTGTAATCCCCGTAATCCGTCACATCCCCTTTGCCGAAAATATTGACCACGTTGACATTCTCCACATTGCCTTCCGCATCGGTCATGACATAGATGACTTCCTCTTTGCCTCCGGTGCTCTCCGCGGCACTGACCTGCAGGGGTGTTGCTACAGTGGTGGCGGTAACTACGACGGTCAGAACACCCGCCAGAATTTGCTTTTTATATCTCAATTCTCTATATTTCATCCTTTTTTCCTCTCTTTCCGATTTTTTTACCATCCTTTTTCCGCATGAAAAGGGGATCTAACAGGTACAACAGTCCCGGCAGTACGAATAGCACGATTGCCAGAGAACACAACGTTCCTTTTCCCAGAAAATATCCCAGCTGAGACAGTAATCCGTGGGTCGAGATCGCTCCCAGTAAAAATCCTACGACCGTCAATACACTGCCAGATGTCAGGATCGAAACGGTAACTGCCGACGTAGTCCGCATCACTGCCTGTTTTTTCTCATAATTTTGTCGTTCCTCTTTGTAACGGTCCGTGGTCAGGATCGCATAATCCACCGTGGCTCCCAGCTGAATGGAGCTGATGATCAGATACGCGATATAGAAGATCGTCGAATTCGTAAAATAAGGAATCGACAGGTTGATCCACACTGCTGTTTCGATGCTTAGTACCAGGATCACCGGCAGAGCAACGGATTTCAGGGTAATTAGCAGTACTAAAAATACCGCTCCGATGGAGACCAGATTGACCTTCACCATATCTGCGGTAATCGTATCCATCAGATCATAAGTGGATGCGCCTTCGCCTGCCAGATACCATTCTCCGGGATAATACTCCTCTGCCACTCTGCGGATCTCCTCCACCAGTGCAAAGGTCTTATCACCCTCATACTCCGCATCCACCGACAGCACCATACGGGTGTAGGTGTCCGAACAGAGCTTGGAATAGGTTGCTTCATCCAGATAACTTTCCGGGATCTCCGTGCCAACGGTATCTACATAGGACAGGATACTGCTGACCTCCGAGATCTCGTGGAGGGCATCGGACAGTTCCTTCTGGGTAGCTTTATCCTCCTTGGGCACCATAAGCACGTAGGTATCGCTTTTTCCGAAGATGTCCTGAATTTTCTCCGTATCCGCGCCCAGCTGCGTTGCCGGTCCGAAGATCTTGGATGCTCCGTAATAGAAATGGTTGGCGTTGGAACCCAGATACACCGGAACCAGTACGATTACAAATACCACTACCATAGGCAACATCATCTGATAGACCACTTTACCGGATTTTTCAAAGGAAGGTAACAACGGTCTGTGCGCGGTCTTGTCGATCCATTTATAGGTCGCTAGGATGAACACCGGCATGAAGATAAATACCGTGATCAGGCTGATGGCAATGCCTTTCGCCAGTGCCCGCCCCAGATCCGGTCCGATCCGGAACTGCATGAAACACAGTGCCAGGAATCCGATTACGGTAGTCAGTCCGCTGGCGGCAATGGACGATGTTGACAAGGTTAGTGCATTGACCATAGCCTCTTTCACATCCTCCGTATCCTGTCTGCATTCATTGAATCTGTGGATCAGGAATACCGAATAATCCAGAGATACCGCCAGCTGTAAAATATTTCCCGCTGCATTGGTAACGAAAGAAATCTCACCGAAGATCAGGTTGGATCCCGCATTGATAATGATTGCCACTCCCAGTCCCACCATGACCACCACCGGCTCAAACCAGGAGGTTGTGGTAATGATCAGGACGAAGATCACGAATGCCACTGCGATTCCGGCAATCTTGGAAATCTCTTTTACGGTACTCTGTGTCGCGGTTGCCGTAGATACGGCGCTTCCCGTCATGGCATTGTCATCACCGATCATCGTACGGATCGCGTTGACCGCATCGATTCGTTTGTCCTCTGCGATCGTTACGGAAAACAGGGCGTTGCAGTCCTTGTAGTAATCTTCCACCGTGCGGCTGTCCATAGTCTCCAACGGCTCTTCTATGGATACCACATCATCCAGCCAGGTCACATCCGTCACACCGTCGATGGCTTCGATGTCTGCCTTGTATTGCAACGCTTCGGGAATTGTCACATTTTCCACCATGACTCTGGCATTGGGAATGCCGCCCTCGAACTCCTCTTCCATGAGATCCAGCGCCACCGTGGATGCGCTGTCCTCCGGCAGATAATCGTTCATATCGTAGTCGACTTTGATGGCGGATTTGCAAATCCCGCAGATCACGAATAGTATGGCAAAGATCGCTATGATCAGTTTCGGGTGCCCCACCACCGCTCTGTATAATTTCTTCATTCCTTCATCTCCTCATCTGTTGCTTTTCTGTAATACACATTATAAAATCGCTCTCTTTTTTTCCACGGACAATGAATACACATTTGTGTAAATACGGACAAATGTGGTATAATTGATGGGCAAATAGAAAGCGTGGGAGGTATTTTATGACACACGAGGAGAATTCCTTACGGACAAAGCAGGCTCTTGCGGCAGACTTTAAAGAATTATTGAAGAAAAAATCATTTTCCAAGATTACAGTCAGCGAACTGATTCGGGAATGTAATGTGAACCGCAAAACCTTCTATTATCATTTTGAAGATATCTATGCGCTGTTAAAATGGACTTTGGAACAGGAAACTTTTGAAGTGGTGAAACAGTTCGACTTTGCCACGGACTGTCAGGATGCTTTTTTATATGTTATCGGGTATATTGAACAGAATTCGTTCTTTTTGAATTGTATCTATGACTCTTTGGGACGGGATCAGATGAAGCGGTTCCTCTACCAGGATCTGGTGGGAATCATTAAATCCGTGGTACGAAATGCAGAACAGGAAGCCGGTGTCAGTCTGCCTGACACACAGCGGACTTTCCTTACGGAATTCTATACTGAGGGCATCGCCGGGATGCTGATCAACACTTTTCAGGAACACCACGCCCTGGACCGGGCGGAACTTATAGATTGCTTCTCCCTGATCGTGCGCAGTTCCATCCCGGCAACGATACGGCAGGCAGCGCTCTCTACACTTCCAGCTCCGGGAAATACACAATAGTGTCATCCCCCTGGCATTCCACGTACATGCCTTCCAGTTCCAGGTTCACATCATCCACATTGTGATCGTCGAAATATTTGGTCAGGTCCATGATCGTTTCCATATAGGAATTATCTCCCTTTACCAGGATTCCCAAACCATTTTCCGGCTCCTGCTCATAGAGCTCCAGCCCTTCGACTTCCTTTACATACTCACGTATTGCTTCTGCTACGGTCATTTGTCTGCCTCTTATTCTTCATTCATCTTCGCCAGCTTTGCTGCCTGGTCGGCTGCGATGCAGGCATCGATGATCTCTTCGATGTCTCCGTTCATGATCTTGTCTAGCTTGTACAGGGTCAGTCCGATACGATGGTCGGTGACACGACCCTGGGGGAAGTTGTAGGTACGAATCTTCTCAGAACGGTCTCCGGTACCGATCTGACTGCGGCGCATCTCTGCTTCCGCATCGTGTCTCTGCTGCTGCTCGATGTCGTACAGCTTGGATTTCAGCAATGCGAATGCCTTCGCCTTGTTCTGGATCTGAGACTTCTCGGTCTGGCTGTACACCACGATTCCGGAAGGATAGTGGGTCAGACGTACTGCGGAGTCGGTGGTGTTGACACACTGACCGCCGTTACCGGATGCTCTCATAACATCGATACGGATATCTTTGTCTTCAATGACGATATCAATGTCATCGTCCACTTCCGGCATAACAGCCACACTGATGGTGGAGGTGTGGATACGTCCACCGCTCTCGGTCTCCGGCACACGCTGTACACGATGTACGCCACTCTCATACTTCATCTTGGAATAAGCGCCCTGTCCGCTGATGGTGAACTGGACTTCCTTCATACCACCGATACCGATTTCATCTACGTTGATCAGTTCTACTTTCCAACGCTGCTTCTCGGCATAATGCACATACATACGATAGATCTCTGCTGCGAACAGCGCTGCCTCATCACCGCCGGCACCTGCACGGATCTCCACGATTACGTTCTTGTCATCGTTAGGATCCTTGGGCAGTAACAGGATCTTCAGTTCCTGTTCCAGCTCTTCCACGCGCTTCTTGCTGTCATTCAGGGTCTCCTTGATCATCTCGCGCATTTCTTCGTCTTTTTCTTCTTCCAGCATAGACAAAGAATCTTCGATATCCTGCTTACACTTTTTATACTCCGTATACGCATCCACGATAGGGGTCAGATCACTCTGCTCCTTCATCAGCTTACGGAAACGCTCCTGGTTATTCGTGACCGTAGGCTCATGCAATTCGCCCATGATCTCTTCAAAACGAATCAATAAATCTTCTAACTTATCAAACATAATTATTTCCTCTCACATATGTTCCATAGACTACCCGGTCCAGTCCGGCATAATCCTGCACCACCTGTACCTCGCGGTACCCTTCAGCGCGCATCAGCTCCGACACCGCCTGTCCCTGGTCATATCCGATCTCAAAAAAGAGCATTCCGCTACTCACCAGATGCTGTCCTGCTTCTTCGATAATACGGCGGTAAAAATGCAGTCCGTCCTCCGTACCGTCTAACGCCATCCGGGGTTCATGATCCCGTACCTCCGGCATCAGCTTCTCCACTTCCGCG
>CAVFMG010000067.1:0-14085 GCA_963623435.1 Odoribacter splanchnicus | reverse complement strand
GATCAGATTCACAAGAGAGGTCTTACCGGAGCCAGTGCCTCCGATGATACCCACAGTATCACCACGGTTTACGGTAAAGTTCATATGCTGTAAAGTAGGTGCACCGGCTCCCTGATAGGTCAGGGAAACATTTTTGAAATTCAAAAAAGCAGCCTTGCTGTCTACCTGGTCTGCCAGCTTCTGATCTTGCTCGCTCTTCTTCACGTATGCAGTGTCCGCTCCGATCTCAAATACTGAAGCCACACGGTCTGCACATGCCAGAGCCTTGGTCATGGTCACGATCAAGTTTGCTAACTTTACAAGCTCTACCAGAATCTGGTTCATGTAGTTGATGATTGCTACGACTTCTCCCTGACTTAAGTTGCCGATATTGACCTGTACGGCACCGGTATAGATTAGGGCAATTATGGCACCGTTTACGATGACATAGGTCACGGGGTTCATGCAGGCACTGATCTTACCTACAAAAATCTGCAAGGCAGACAGTGCTTCATTGTTCTCCCGGAAACGCTCTTCTTCCTTAGCTTCCTGATGGAATGCACGGATGACACGGACACCGGTCAGATTCTCTCTGGTGATTCCTAACACCTGATCCAGCTTGGACTGTACTTTTTTGTACATGGGGATCGTGGATAAAATAATGCCAAATACCACGACAGACAACAAAGGAATTGCCACTACGAAGATCAACGCACATTTCACATCAATGGTAAATGCCATGATCATGGCACCGAATACGATGATCGGGGACCGTAAGAACAGACGTAATGTCATGTTAATACCGGACTGCACCTGGTTCACATCACTGGTCATACGGGTAATCATGGTGGAGGTTCCCGCCTTATCGATATCCGTAAAGCTCAGATCCTCGATATGATTGAATAATGCCTGACGCAGTTTGGTAGAAAATCCTACTGCAGCCTTGGCTGCGAAAAACTGTGCCGTGATGGAGGATGCCAGTCCCACTACTCCCAAAAGGAGCAGTATCAGACCCATTTTCCCGATATAGCCCATGTTCCGGTTGGAAATACCATAGTCTATGATATTCGCCATTACCAGAGGAACCATCAGTTCAAAAAAAGCTTCCAACAGTTTGAATAACGGTGCCAGAATGGACTCCTTCTTATAATCTTTCAGATACATCATTAATCGCTTCATAAAGTCCTCATTTCTTATACACGAAATGTAACTATTCAGAGCCATTATTGCGAATGGGATTCTGAATAGTTACGAATTTTTAAAACAGATCGCCACGGAATATCCGTTTTCCAGAATCATCTCCCGGAAAACAATCTGCCGTTTTCTGCATTCCGCTTCCCCTGACAGATTCTCCCCCAGTACTGCGCCGATTCCCTGACCGGTGTATTTACCGTAAGCTTCTTTCCTGGTCCACAGCCGATAGAACAATGCGGGACGTTTACTCTCCTCTGTCTCCTGATACAGCTGCCATTCCTCAGGGGCAAAAAATCGTTCTGCCGTCCGCTCTTTGAAGGGAACCCATCTCTGGATATCCACACCCACTTCTCCGTCGCTGACCGCGCAGACCACATAATCACCGGAGTGGGACAGATTGAACTTTTTCGGAAAATTCACGATCTGCGGCTTCCCCAGCTCCCCGTATTCATAGGTAAATGTTAAGGGCCCTGTCTTCTCCCGGTGCATCCGCTCCTGTAATGCTGCAATCAGATTCTCCTCTTCATAGAGAATAGTATTGTCATTTTCTCTGCCGTCCCACAACTCGAGTGCTATTTTCTGTAAGAGCAGCCCGGCTCCCAGGCTGGCAGCTTTTGCACCGGCATTTTTCAGGTGTTCCGCTTTTTGCAGGCGAACCGGATCCACGCAACACTCAGCTTGCTGCAGCAGACTCTGTCGCTTTTCTTTATTACCGGAATACAGATGCAGTATATAGATTCCCACAGCCATAGTATTCCCATACCTTTCTGTAATCCGCAAACTTAAGGTACTTGAACAGCAAGCAGGATCCTATCCGGTCTGCCTGCGTTTTCAAAACAAAGGCTGCCACATGGAATTCACTTCATGTGACAGCCTTATGATTAATCTTCCGGCTTGGCGGTAATTGCCAGATGCAGTTCGTCTAACTGCTTCTGCTCTACCATACCCGGTGCTCCCATCATAATATCCATTGCGTTCTTGTTCATCGGGAAAGGAATGATCTCACGGATGCTTTCCTCACCACAGATCAGCATGATCATACGGTCTACGCCGGGAGCGATTCCTGCATGAGGGGGTGCTCCGTAGCAGAATGCATTGTACATGGCAGGGAACTTTGCCTTCACATCGGCTTCGCCTAATCCCACCAGTTCAAATGCCTTGATCATGATCTCCGGATCATGGTTTCTCACCGCACCGGAGGACAGCTCTACACCGTTGCAGACCAGATCATACTGGTATGCCAGGATCTCCAAAGGATCCTGATTGTTCAGCGCATCCATGCCACCCTGGGGCATGGAGAACGGGTTATGACAGAATTCCAGTTCTCCGGACTCCTCGCCGATCTCATACATCGGGAAATCCACGATCCAGCAGAACTCATAGCAATCCTTCTTCATATGTTTCTCACTGGCTGCACCCAACAGCTTTCTGTAGACACCGGCTGTCTTCTGCGCTTCCAGCTTCTTGCCTGCTGCAAGACCTACAAAGTCACCGTTCTTAAGCCCCAGAGCCTTGATGACTTCTTCCTTGCGGTCCTGTAAGAACTTGGAGATACCGCCTACGAATTCTCCTCTCTCATCCACGCGGAACCAATATCCCTTGCGTGCGGTCTGTACCTCTACTTCTGCGCAGATGGCGTCGATCTGCTTACGGGTAGCGGTGAAGCCATCTACCACGATAGCCTTTACGGTCTGTCCATCGAAAGCAGCGAAGCCGCAGCCCTGCATTACTTCCGTAGCATCGGTCAGTACCAGATCGATACGCAGATCCGGCTTATCAGAACCATACTTGTCCATTGCCTCCAGATAAGGGATCCGTACAAACGGAGCCTTGGAAGCTTCTTTGTAAATGCCGTACTTTTCAAATACGGGAGGAAGTACCTGCTCTACGATGGAGAATACATCTTCCTGGGAAGCGAATGCCATCTCCATATCCAGCTGATAGAACTCTCCGGGAGAACGATCTGCTCTCGCATCCTCATCACGGAAGCAGGGAGCGATCTGGAAATAACGGTCAAAACCGGATGCCATCAGTATCTGTTTGAACTGCTGAGGTGCCTGAGGCAGAGCATAGAACTTGCCGGGATGATTCCTGGCGGGAACCAGATAATCTCTCGCACCTTCCGGAGAAGAACAGGTCAGGATAGGAGTGGTGATCTCCATGAAATTCAGAGCATACATTCTCTGACGCAGCTCTGCCACGATCTGGCTTCTCATCACAATGTTCTTTTTCATGTTCGGATTTCTCAGATCCAGATAACGGTATTTCAGACGGGCATTCTCGTCTGCATCCTTGGACTGGTTGATTTCAAAAGGAAGTGCATTGTAGATACACTTGCCTAAAATCTCGATCTTGCCGGGCACTACTTCGATCTCACCGGTAGGCAGGTTGGCATTCTTGCTGGAACGCTCTCTTACCACACCTTCCACGGAAATGGTGGATTCCTTATTGATGCCGTCCATCACGTTCATCATTTCTTCGGTCTCTACTACCAGCTGGGTGGTTCCGTAGAAATCACGCAGAATGACAAATCCGAGATTCTTGCTGACTTTTCTCATGTTCTCGAACCAGCCGACCAGGGTGACTCTCTCACCCACGTTGCCGATCCGAAGTTCATTACAGTTATGTGTTCTGGACTGAATCATTGCTTTTGCTCCTTCATCTGTTGCTTTATCTCTTTAATTCTTCTTTATAGAATTCCACGAATTCTTCGTAGCCTTCCTTATTCAGCTGTTCCTTCTGGAACTTCTTGTTCTTGTTCATGCGGGCTACCAGTACCTGGGTACCATCCTTACGGGCTTCCTGTGCCTGTGCGATCACTTCACACAGTCTCTCGCCGCTAACACCCTTTTCAATCAGGTATGCTACCTGCTTCGGTCTCGTGGGTACCTTAAAGCCTCTCTCCATAAGCAGCATGATGATACGCTCGAAGCCGATGGAGAATCCACAGGCGGGCACATCATTGCCGGTAAACTTGCCTACCATCTTGTCATAACGTCCACCGCCACCGCAGCTGCCGCCGAATTCCGGCATGGCGATCTCGAAAATGGTTCCGGTATAATAGGACATGCCTCTCACCAGAGTGGCATCAAACACGATCTCGAAATCGGATGCTTTCGTTGCTCTGACGCTGTCCATGATCTCTCTGAGGCTCTGGGCGATCTCCGGCTCTAAGTAACCTTCCAGAGTATCAGCGAGGTAAGCCACACCGTCCTCGGCGCTTTCCAGTCCCTTGAACAGTTCCAGATACTTGTCTACACAGGCCTTGTCAAAACCGTTTTCTAAAAGCTCTGCTTCCACACCTTCCAGACCGATCTTGTCCATCTTGTCCAAGGTAATGAATACGCTGTCATAGGACTCTTCGGGGAATCCGCTGTACGCAGCCATCGCTTTCAGAATACGGCGCTCATTGATACGGATCTGGAAATTTTTGAATCCAAGCTTCCCCAGTGTGGTGGTGGTTGCCAGGATCAGTTCGATTTCTGCCAGGTTGGAAGGCTCGCCGAGAATATCAATATCGCACTGCATGAACTGACGATATCTTCCTCTCTGGGGTCTGTCTGCTCTCCATACATTGCCCATCTGCAATGCCTTAAAAGGGGAAGGCAGGGATGCTGCATTGTTGGAGTAATAACGGACCAGTGGAACGGTCAGGTCATAACGCAGGCCACTGTCCACTACCTCTTCCTCCGTAGTTGCGGCTGCCACGTTCAGCTTCTCACCGCGTTTTAAGATTTTGAAGATCAGCTTCTCATTGTCGCCGCCCTGCTTACTGCTCAAGTTTGCAATATTTTCCACGCAGGGAGTCTCAATGGAAGTAAAACCGAACTTGCCGTAGGTGTCCTTGATCACGCTGATAACATAATCGCGGATCTGCATTTCTTCCGGCAGAATATCTTTCATGCCCGTTGTGGGCTTCTTGCTAAGTGCCATGGTTTTCTACCCTTCCGCTCGTAAAATTTTACTCAATATCTTATATATGATACTTTTTTTCCCGATAACTGTCAACCCTCCGGGGCTTTGCTTCTGTCAGAAATTCCAGCATTTTTTTGCAAAAACAGATTCGTTTTTATGACATATTTACAATGACAGAATCATAGAACTCCCCACTTTCATAACCCCCGCCAGTACCATGACCCAGATAGGGTTCATCTTCGGCTTTCGAAGAAGCAGCACGCAGATTCCGAAGATCACGACCATGCTCCACTCTGTTTCCGTCAGGGAAAACGTCTCTTCACTTCCCCAGAAGGCACTTTTCAGGATCAGCATTCCTGCCGAAGCGATCATGGCAACCACCGCCGGTCGTAAGGATCTAAGCACCCCCTGTAACAGATCCATCTTCCGGTATTTCAGATACAGCCATGCCAGGATCGTCACAATGATACAGGAGGGAAGGATGCACCCCGCCGTTGCCACGATGGCGCCCGGAATCCCCGCAATCTTCAGTCCTACGAAGGTAGCGGAATTCACAGCGATAGGTCCCGGAGTCATCTGGGATATGGTGATCAGATCGGTAAATTCCGCCATGGTCAGCCAACCGTGGTTCGTGACCACCTGCCCCTGAATCAAGGGCATTGCCGCATAACCACCGCCGAAGCTGAACAATCCTATTTGCAGAAAACTTAAAAATAATTGCAGATAAATCATTTCCCGGACCTCCCTTTTGCAAGAAGTGTCCGAACCACACCCAACAGTCCGCAGGCAATCACAATATAGACCACATTGATCTCCAGGATCCATGCAGCGATAAAAGCGCCGCCCATAATAAGCAGCGACGCAGGATCTTTTTCTTTTACGATAGGCGCTCCCATATCATAAGTCACGGAAGCAATCACCGCCCCCACGCCCGCCTGCATGCCGGACAGCATCTGTGCCACATAAAAATTCTCCCGGAATGCATTGTAACAGGCGGATATCACAGAGATGATCACAAAAGGCGGCAGAATTGTGCCGAGGATCGCCACCAGTGCGCCCACGATCCCCGCCAGCTTATAACCCACGACGATGGCGCCGTTGACCGCGATGGCTCCCGGCGAAGACTGGGCAATTGCCACCAGGTCTAACATTTCCTCTTCCCCGATCCAGTGGTATTCATCCACGAATTTCTTCTTCATCAGTGTAACGATGACATAGCCCCCGCCGAAGGTAAAAGCACTCAGGTATAAGGTAGATATGAATATTCTCCATAATATCCTCTTGCAGGATTTCTGTTCACCTTCCCCACGTTCCATGTAATTTTGCTCCATTTTCCGCTGTGCTGAAACATACTGAAATATAGTTGTGTCAATGCATTCTATTTTGCATGATGCTCTACGTGTTCAAACGTAAATACATTTAAAAACTGCTTTGCTCTCTCTGTCTTCGGATGCTCGAAAAATTCCTCCGGTGCGGATTCTTCCACGATCCTTCCCTGATCGATGAAGATGACTTTATCCGCTACTGCTTTGGCGAACTGCATCTCATGGGTCACGATGAGCATGGTCTTGCCCTGTTTTGCCAGATCAAGCATAACATCCAGTACCTCACGCACCATCTCCGGATCCAGTGCTGCAGTTACTTCATCGAACAGGAGGATCTCGGGATGCATGCAGAGCGCTCTCACAATAGCTACTCTCTGCTTCTGTCCGCCGGACAGCTGTCTGGGATAGCTCTTCGCTTTGTCTGCCAGACCTACGCGGGCTAACAGCTCCATGGCTTCCTTTTTCACTTCCGCCTTGTCACGCTTCTGTACTTTTACCGGAGCCAGCGTAATATTGTCCAGCACTGTCAGATGCGGGAACAGCTCATAGCTTTGGAATACCATACCGATCTTCTGCCGCAGGGTGGTAATGTTTTTACTGCCCTTACGGATATCCATTCCCTGTAACTGTATCGTGCCGCCCTGGATGGGTTCCAAGGCATTGATGCAGCGAAGCAGAGTACTCTTACCGCAGCCGCTGGGGCCTACCACTACCAGCACATCTCCCTGTTTTACTTCCAGGTTGATGCCGTCCAGAATTTTCTGTCCTTCATATTCTTTTGTCAGATTTTCTATTTTCAACAATGTCTCTGCCATGTTTTTACTCCATTCTCATTGCGGGTCTGCTTCCCTTACGAATTCCACTTTTTCTCCAGCACTCTGGCCAGCACGCTGAAAGGCCAGCAGGCAAAGAAATACAGAACGAATACTACGAGGAATACACCAAAAGCAGCATTGGGGCTGCTCATACGGTTCGCTTCGATGATCTGCTGCGCTACTTTTAACATCTCCACCACACCGATCATCAGCACCAGACTGGTGGTTTTGATCATACGGGTGATCAGGTTGATGGACAGCGGAATCAGTCTCCGCACGGTCTGCGGAATGATAATGTACAGATAGGTCTGTATTTTACTGAGTCCCAGTGCCTCACTGCTCTCATACTGATGCTTCGGAATACTGATCAGCGCGCCGCGCACCAGATCTCCCATCTCTGCGGTTCCCCACAGGACGAAGACGATCACGGAAGCCACCTCACCGGACAGATTCCAGCCCAGTGCCCTGGTGGATCCGAAATATACGATAAACAGCAGCACCAGCTGCGGCATGATACGGATAAATTCCAGATAGACACGGAATATTGCTTTTACAAAACGGTTCTTCACCGTCATCAGTGCACCCACCAGGATGCCCAGGGGCATACTGATCAGTATGGACACGATACTGATCTTCATGGCTACCCACAGTCCCTGCAGGAGGCGGAGCATGTTCGTGCCTTTGAATAAAACATCAATCCCCAAATCCGGCATAACGCATCCTCCTCTCCACGATAGATCCCACGATCGATACCGGAAGCAGGATCAGCAGATAAAATACCACCAGAAGGAACAGACTCTCCGTGGTCTTATAGTAGAGACCGATGAGGTCTTTCGCCGTGAACATCAGGTCCATCAGACTGATGGCACTGAATACGCTGGTCTCTTTTAACAGGAAAATAATATTCGCCACAAATGCGGGAATGCTGGTAGACATCGCCTGGGGCAGGATCACATACCCCAGTACCTGTCTGGAGTTCATTCCGAGACTGGTGGCACTCTCACTCTGGATCGGCTCCACGGATTCTAAGCCGCTGCGGAACGCCTCCGCCATATAGCTGCCGCCCAGGAATGCCAGACCTACCACGCCACACAGCTCTGCCGACATGCGGATACCGATCTTGGGAAAGCCGTAATAGATAAAAAACAGTTGCACCAAAAGCGGTGTGTTACGGCTCAACTCCACGTAGATTGCAGCAATAACGCGGAACACCGGCACCTTATAATATTGAATTGCCGCACAGATAAGTCCCACCAGAATTGCAAACAGAATTCCTATGACACCTATCTTTACGGTAAGCAACGCTGCCTTTTCATACATAGGCAGATATTTTCCTATAAATTCCCAGTTCATGTATTTTCATCCTTTCAGGAAGCTTTTCAACAATCGTAACTATTCAGAACCCCATTCGCACAACTTTTTAGATTATAACAAAAGAAGTTCCCGGATGCAAGAAAAGACTGCGGTGGCAACTCACGTGCCTCCGCAGTCCCCTCTATATCATCTTATTCCTGTCAGATCTTACTGTGCATCTACTTTACCGCCCTCTACTACCAGGCTGTCCTCGTAGTCCAGGCCATAGGTATCTGCCAGGGTTGCTTCGTAGTCTGCATGGAAGAAGTTCTCTTCACCTAAGGATGCAATCTCATCATTAATCCAGTCAAGCAGTGTGGTGTTGCCCTTGGTTACTGCGGGAGCAATGGTATCTGCGCTGCCCAGGGAAGGAATACCTACGGTATATCCTTCATTCTGCAGAGCGAATGCGATAACCTCGGTGTTATCATTTGCCCACGCCACAGAAGTTCCGTTCTCAAAAGCTTCTTTTGCGGTTGCATAGGAATCAAACTTCTGTAAAGGAATATCCGGATAATTTGCGATCAGATAAGTCTCTGCGGTCGTTCCGGAGATTACGATAATAGAATCGTCTGCGTTCCAGTCGTCCAGAGTAGTGATCACATTGTCATCCTTAGATACCACGCCGAGTGCTACATTCATATAAGGAGACGCAAAGTCAACCTCCTCTGCTCTCTCGGGCGTTACCGTAAAGTTCGCCAGAATCACATCTACTTTGCCGGTCTGTAAATATTCAATACGGTTGGCTGCCTCGGTAGATACGAAATTCACATCCACGCCCAGATCTTCGCCGAGCCTTCTTGCATAATATACATCATAGCCCTGATATTCACCGTTCTCATCCACATAACCAAACGGGTTCTTATCGGAAAATACACCGATATTGATCGTACCGCTCTCCTTGATCTCATCCAGTGTACGATATACTGCCTTGCTGCCTGCCGCGTCGCCGCTTCCGGTAGCTGCGGAGCCATTATCACTGCTGCCGCATGCGGTCAGTCCCAGTGCCAGTGCTCCTGTTAATGCCAGTGTCAAAACGTTCTTCCATTCAAACTTTTTCATAATCCTATTCCTCCTCTTCAATGTCTAACGCATCGAATTAACTTATGGGTAGGATTATAATGCCTATTTCATACTATGTCAATAGGAAAATAGTAGATTTGTAAAAATTTGTAAAAATACTTATCTTGGCATCAAAGTCAGGATTTAGTCACCGACAATATTAAGGGAAATACTTTCTCCTGCACTGAGCCGGAGTCTACATTTTTGTTTTTCATAGACTACCATGGTATCCACATCCGAATCCGCGGTAAATACCGCCTGGGTCAGTCTGCCGTCCTTCCAGGTCATGGAAAGCTCCAGATTGCCCACCAGACGCATTCCACGTACGGAGCCGGTATGCCATGCTGCCGGTAATGCAGGCAGAAGAAGGATCCGTTCCTCACTGCTCTGCGCCAGCATATCATTCATTGCTGCACAAATACCAAAATTGCCGTCAATCTGGAACGGTGGATGCTTGTCAAAGAGGTTGGGGTAAGTAGATACCTGAAGCATCTTCCGAATATTATCATACGCCGCCTCTGCATCCCACAGACTGACATAATGGTTCGTGATCCAGGCTCTGCTCCACCCGGTATGTCCCCCGCCATGTGCAAGTCGGAACTCAAGTGTCTTACGGCAGGCCTCTGCCAGCTTGGGAGTACCGTCCACAGTGATCTCTCTTGCAGGATACAGTCCGTACAGATGAGAAATATGGCGATGTCCGGGTTCTGCTTCCCCGTATTCCTCCATCCATTCCAGCAGACGTCCGTCACTGCCGATCCGATTCGGTGGCAGTCTGTCATACATCTCTTTGATCTGTTCCATCAAAGCCCCGATATTTTCCACCTCCGGGATCTCACATCCTTGCGGTGCCTGTTCTCCCAGCTCCTTCCATGCTCCCAGACAGCCCCGGAAGAGATCTCTCAGGATCTGATGATCCATGGTTGCACCGATACAGCAGCATCCCTTTTCCCCATTCGGCAGAATGTAAGTATTCTCCGGAGAGACCGAAGGATTGGTCACCAGGTATCCGTCCTTTTCTTCCAGATAATCCACAAAGAAAAGTGCTGCTTCCGCCATGATTGGAAATGCTTCCTTTAAAAACTCCCTATCCTTTGTATATCGATAGTGCATCCACAGATGAGTGCACAGCCAGGCTGCCCCCATTACCCAGTAAGTGCCGGGATACCAGGTATCCTGCGGTGCAGTATCTCCATGAATATCCGTATTGTGATGTGCCATAAAGCCTCTGCAGCCATACATTTCCCTGGCCGTATATCTGCCGTTTTTCTGTACCTTTTTCAGTAGCTCAAACAATGGCAGATGACATTCTGACAGATTGCAGCACTCCACATGCCAGTAATTCATCTCCGTATTGATATTGATCGTATACTTGCTGTCCCAGGCGGGGAAAAATTCATGATTCCAAAGCCCCTGTAAGGTCGTCGGCAATCCGCCCTCTCTGCTGGCGGCAATGGCAAGATATCTTCCGTAGTCATACAGAAGCTTCGTCAGTCCTACATCCTCTGTCTGTCCAGACTTTTCCGTTTCCGTCTCCGTCCGCAGTCTCTCAAGCCGCTGATCCGTAGGAAGGTCCTCATACCGCCCGGCACCCTCTACCTCGAAAGCAAAACGATCAAACAGGGATTTATGATCTGCCACATGCTCTGCCTTAAGAGTATCATAAGACTGCTCCATTGCTGTCTTCAGGCGTTGATCCATTTTCTCCGCCAGCAGTTCCTGCATGGCCATCTGATGCAGGAACTCATCCCTGGCTGCTCCGGTCAGCTCTTCATTGAGCCCATCTGACAGTTGTCTGCCTGCTTTCCGATATGTTTCCGCATAAGCATCCTTTTCCGGTGTGCTATAGTGATAAGTGGAGTCTGCAGTAAACCAGAGCACCACTTCCTCCGCATTCTCCGCCTTCAGACATTCTCCCTGTGTCAGAATCCGTCCGCCGGTAGAAACTGCGCGCAGTTCCATGGCGAATTCATAACCGCCCCTTCCCAGATTGCCGTATAACCTTATGCCATTATCTCCAACCTTACAGGTTCCGTCAAACCAGCTTTCTCTGCGGAGCTTTGCGAGGAAATTCACCTTCCGTTCTCCCTGCGCCGTAAATCTCATCACAAGGCAGTCCTTCGGATGAGAAGCAAAAATCTCTCTCGTATAGGTACTGTTTCCCACGGTAAATTCTGTACGACAGACTGCCGTATCCAGAGAAAGACTTCTCTCGTAGCTTTTTGTCCCCTCGCAGAGGATCATGTCCCGCAGCTTGCCGCTCTTCCTGATTCTGCCGCCTTCGATCCCGTCGAAGAAAAACTGTACCTCACCCAATGTCTGGTACGGATGCATTCCTTCCGGACAGGCAGATAGCGTAGTCTCCATCAGCTGCTCTGCCTCTGAGATCCTGTTATCTCTGAGAAGTCTGCGGATAATAGGAAGGTTCTCTTTTGCGTCAGGATTATGACGGTTCGTGGGACCGCCCAGCCAAATGCTCTCCTCGTTGACCTGAAGCCGCTCTCTGTCCGTACCTCCGTACACCATGGCTCCAATCCTGCCATTTCCTATGGGAAGAGCTTCCTCCCATTCTGCCGCGGGGTCGTCATACCACAATCTGCTCATGTCGTTCCTCCTCTGTACATTTATGTCATGATTCGCATCTTGCTCCGGCAAAAGTCAGAAAAATCTGCGGTTTTTCTGACTTGCGGGCGCATTCACATTATATCATTTTTTGCAGAACAGCAAAAGCATCCGCTCACTGCCGATGCTTTCACTTTTGTATTTATTCTTCAATTCTATTCTGTTACCACACCTTTTTGCAACATGATGTTCGCATACAATGCGCTCTCTCCGGTAGCAATGATGGCATAGACCTTTTTTGCCTCCTCATAAAATGCAAACCGTTCGATCTGTCCGATGGCTGCGCTGCCGCGGTCGTCGTGTTTTCCTACGATCTCCTCATAGGTATCCCAGATTGGTGTTCCCACCGGATCCCCGTGCATGACCTCCATGAGGTTCACGGGATGCTCCACATAAGTATCCAGAGGGAACACTTGTAAAATGGCATCCAGAAGCTCAGGTGTGCCGTGTCCGTCCATACGGATCACAATCGCATTCTTTCCCATGGATTCTGCCGGGAAATTGCCATCTGCAATAACCAGTCTGTCACTGTGTCCCATCTCACTGAGCACCTTCAGCAGCTCGGGAGATAGTATTTTCGGAATTCCTTTTAACATATCTGTTCTCCTCTTCCTTTATCCTCTGTTGTACTGTGCGCACGATGTAATCTCACCGTCCACATCCCACAGATCCTGCCAGTCTGTCGCACCGGGCCATAGAAATACCTGTCCCTTGATCAGGCGGCAGTTCTTGTCCGCCCTGCGGATTGTCTCCATCTCTTCCTCTGTCAACGGATCCTCCGTAATGCATTTCAGATTATTCACATATTGATATTCCTTTACGGAAAAAGGAATCGGAATCTGCCCTCTCTGTACTGCCCATTTCAGGCAGATCATGGCAGGATGTACATGATGCTTTGCGGCAATTTCCACGATTTCAGGCATCTGGGTATCCGCGATATCCTCCGCCGTCCGGTCCCTCTCCGGTCTGGAGGGCGAACCGATAGGGCAATAGCCTATGGGCTGGATATTGTGAGCTACCGCATAATCGTACAGCTCGGGCTGCTGAAATCCGGGATGAAGCTCCATCTCCAGGAATGCAGGCGGAATCTTACATAATGGCAATACTGCCTTTAACTTCGGCACTGTCATATTAGACATACCAATGTATTTAACCTTCCCCTCTTCGACCAGCTTCTCACACTGTCTCCAGGTATTCAGAAATTCCGTCACTGAAAACGGTCTGGAATCCGGATTGCGGGAATCTCCGTCACAGCCGGGTGCATGGTAATTCGGAAAAGGCCAGTGCACCAGATACAGGTCCAGATAGGATATGCGCAGATCCTTCAGACTCTTCTCGCAGGATTCCTGTACTCTGTTGTGCATATCATTCCATACCTTTGATGTGATAAACAGATCCTCTCTGTCCACGATTCCTTCCTTCAGAACACGCTCAAGGCTCTCTCCTATACGATCTTCGTTCTGGTACACGGAAGCACAGTCGATCATGCGATATCCCGCACGGATGCCGCCGTATACCGCTTCCGCAATCTGGCCGCTGTTATATTTATCGGAGCCGAAGGTTCCAAGCCCGATTGCCGGAACCTTTCGTCCATCCGGCAGGATCCGCTGTGGGATCCTGCTCTGTTCAATGATTTCTGCCATATGATAACCTCTCTGCTTTAATCTTCTGGGAATACCACTGCAACCTTGCCACAGTTTCCGCTCGCCATCAGCTTGTAAGCCTCCCCGGCCTTCTCCAGCGGGAATTCATCCGTGATCAGATCTTCGGGATGGATGCCCCAGCGTACCAGTCTCTCTACCAGTTCCTCCATTCTCCAC
>CAVFMG010000066.1:4943-14086 GCA_963623435.1 Odoribacter splanchnicus | reverse complement strand
AATATCTATCATTGAATATCTATCATTGAATATCTATCATTGAATATCTATCATTGAATATCTATCATTGAATATCTATCATTGAATATCTATCATTGAATATCTATCATTGAATATCTATCATTGAATATCTATCATTCGTAATGACATTTGACATGATTTATACATCGAAGTAACCACAGGAGTTCTTACTGTTTCATACTGCATCGGATGGATCAGATCTTCCCCCTAAGCATCTCCCGGTACATCTTCCGCTCTGAGATCACCGGTGCCACGGAACAGGGTCCGTAAGCCGGCAATACATATCCGCCCGTCTCATCCGCAGCCGCATCTTCTAACGCTAACGTCGTATCCTGCGCCTGCAGGAATCCTTTTCCGACGCAGAATTCTGTCAGGCGTTTCGCCGCGTTCTCCGCATTCCATTCGTCCGATATCGTAGCATAGGCATTTCTGCCGATGCGATGGCACAGTTCCCGATCCTGCAGTAGGCTTCTGACGCTTGCAAGCAGTTGGTCCTCTCTGCCGGTCTCGTAGGCATAGCCGTTCTCCTCCGGATGGATCAGATACGGCACCGCTCCGATCATAGCATCCGCTACGACGGCACATCCGCTGTTCATGGCTTCATTGACGACCGCTCCCCAGCCTTCCTTCCGGTCGCTGGTGACGAGGTAGATCTCTGCCCGCTCCATGGCTTTCCGCACTTCGGCAGGCTCTCTGAATCCCGGAAGATCCACTTCCGCTTCCAGTCCGTATTCTGCCCGGAGTCTTCGTACCTCCGGCTCCAGTTCTCCCCCACCGATCATCTCCAGTTGGAAGGGGATTCCCTGCTCCTTCAGGCTCTTCGCCAGGCGAAGAGGTAGTTCCGGATGTTTCCAGTCGATCATACGGGCTGCCCACAGAATCGTAGCAGGTTCTTTACCCGCCATCAACTGATCCACATCATAGACTTTCTTCTCGGGAAAATATCCCCATTTCAACATTTTGTCCGGATATGCCCTCACGATATGAAAATCTGACGGCACATAGGCTCCGGCACATAATAAATAGACTTCTTTTTTTCGATAACATGTGTGATCTTTATATTTCTGTACCAGTCCCCGGGGGGATATAGCTTTCCACTGGGCTTCCTTATACAGGCGTTCGCTGTAGCGGATCACAGGCTTTCCCTGATGCAGTCTGTCCTGAATATAGCTTTCATCATCCGTCCCGCCAAACAGCACCACATCCGCCTGTTCTATGAGCTTTCTGCCCTTTTCCGGTTCTTTATAGTAATGAACCAGATACGGGTAGTCCGCTTCCTTCCATCCCATGCGGAGTCTCTCTTCTTCCACCGGTTCTGTCTGCAGAAAAGCAAAGCTTCCCCGAAGCAGTTCCTCCATGGCATTACAGAAGGGAATCTGGTGATGATTCAGGTAATTAGACACCATTACAAATTTTTGCATAGATTTCCACCATTTTTTTATAATTTTGCTCCGAATCGTGATTTTTCTCTGCATGTTTTCTTGCATTTATGCAATATTCCTGTTCTTTTTCAGGATTGCTCCACATTTCGATACAGGCATCTGCAAGGGATTTGGAGATATTTTCCAGTGCTTCGTTTTTAGAATCACAGTCGTTATTTTTAATTATGAATCCCGGATAGAGGATTCCGTCCTCTCCGCCGGTAAAAATACTGGCGATTCCTCCCACTTCTGCGCTGACGCAGGGCATGCCTAAGAGCATCGCTTCCCCCAGGGAATTCGGCGAATTTTCAATACTGGACGGGCACACGAAGAGATGGCTCTTCAGATACTGTTCTTTCATCTGTGCCGCCGACAGTCTTCCGAGGAAATGGACTTTATCCTCTAAATGTCCCTCTTTCAAAAGCTTTCTGAGGTATCGCCCGTAAGCGGAGATCTTAAGTTTTTCCTTTAATGTACTGTAAGCTGTCAGACTGTTACCTGCCACATAGACTTCCGCATCCGGGAATCTCTCCAGGATCCACGGCATAGCTAAGAGCATATAATGCAGTCCCTTAATGGGATAATCCCCCTGGCTTAAGAAGATAGAATGGGGAATACACTGCTCTCTGCTCCACTGTCCGGTGTAAAAATTGCTCCGCAGGGTCTCATTCATGGGATAGTAGGTCACTCCGGAGTGCCACTCTGCTGTGTAATGTCTGTCCCACGCCGTTCTTCCAGTGACATTTCCGGCAAGTCTTATGGCTTCCATCTCCATCTCACCGCGGCGGGCGAATTTCTCCTGCTGTATTTTCAGGGTATCCTTTTTCACCAGATCCCGGAAAGTCACGGAATTCACCACTGCTTCCGGCAGATCTGCAAAATAGCACTTCGCATACACCGCGCACAGCCCCTGTATGCCGATCAGGATCCGATCTTTTCTCGGGAATACTCTGCACATAGCTAACGTATGGGGATATTCCGTTCCGAAGCAGTGCACCACATCCGGTGCGAAGTCCTCGCAGATCTCCCGCAGTTCCTGTTCCAGCGCAGAATCATACAGATCCGGGCGGGTGGTATCTTCCACAAAATCATAGGCAGTAAAGGAAGTCTCTGAGGTCTCCCCGCAGGAGATGCGTATGCCCCGAGATCTGCTCCGATGTCCGCAAGCCTCTGTTCCATCATGATGCTCCCGGACATTCTTCCTGTCTGCAGCGTCTACTGTGCCGCTACCGGCAGCATCCGCACTGTAAGGCAGTCTCTCCGCCACCGGGAATGCCACCGCCAGTTCGATACCGTTGCTGTCGCCGTGGCTAAGCACCGCTGTCAGAAGCCCCGACAGCCAGCCTTCCTTATTGGAACTCTCTCTATGAAAATGTTCTGCCACCGCCGGCAGCATGATATTACACAGCCACAATACCTTCATGCTATCTCCATTCCACTGACGATTCCAGTTACCTTTTAATTAAAGATCCAGTTCAAATACGGCAGTAATCGAATCTCCACATCATACATTCCCCGTAGCAGCAGGACGAAATATAATAAAAATGCTGCCACACATCCCGCCGTGCACAGCCGTCGGAACCACTTTTTCTCGATCCGCTGTAACGCTCCCGGAATCAGAAATATCTGCGCTGCGATCAGGTAATATCCCACTCTGGACACCTCCGGGATAAAGGAACCGCAGCAATATACCACCAGTCCCATCAGATTCAGGTAAAAATAATACCGGTATCTGCGATCCTCGCGGATACATTTCCGATAGCAGAACAAGCACAGCACCAGGGTTCCGATGCATTTCCCGATATTTGCCCAGGAGATCTGTCCGTTATCGAACATGGAATTCTCATAATACGGGTAGAAATAAAATATAATTCTGCGGTAGATGTCCTGCCCGAAGATCAGAGATAAGATCAGCAGCACGCCCACGCCGTAATGCCACTTTTTCAGTTTCGCCCGTGACAACAGATCCGCAACGATATACGCCGGGATGACTAACAGTACGGACTTATGGATGGTACTTCCCAGCAGCACCCACAGGATAAATTTGCCGTACTCCCCGCGCAGTACATATTTCTGTGCATACATCGCCAGCGCCAGTGCAAAATAGTAGCGCACGGAATTCATACTGTTAAAATAGAACCCTTCCGTCAGCAACAGAAACAATGACATGACATACCAGTCTGCCTGATCATGCAGAGATTTCAGGAAGAAAAACACCGTAATCAGCGCAAAGAATCCAAAAATCGGAAGATAGGATCCTTCCCCGAAGATCAGATGAAAAAATTTCACCAGATATACGAATCCCTTTTCGTAAGAGACATGTCTTCCCTGATCGATCAGCTGGAAGTTCAGCCAGTAGACCCAGTAATCACCGCCTACGGCGATACGGCAGGCAGATACTCCCGCAAGCAGCCCGAAAATGGTGATCTCCGCCACCAAATTCCTCGCCTGTTGTCTGTCATAGCCCACACGGGTTCCGGGCAGCCGCTGTCCCGACAGATATCCCGCTGTGTAGGCACTGTTACTCACGAAACAGCCAAAGATAAACGTTACCGCCGTCAGTACAATATATACCAGTGCACTTTTCTCCATGCGGGACTCCTTTCTTCCTGTCCGACTATTTTCTCAAGATATTTTCTCAGGATATTTTTATCGGTGTCACTCCCGATCCGATTAATCTATCTGCGCTTCGCCTCGCGGATGCCTTCCCGCATCCATTGTTTTGCCTGTTTCAGAGGCACCTCCGCACACAGCGTGCTCTTATGCGCATACAAAAAACGCAGTGCCAGGATCCACTCCAGTCCGCCGTACAGATAATGGTACAGCACACCCCTGTCGTGGAAAAACTTCTCATTATAGCCCTGAAACCAACTGGATTCTCCCGCTTCTTCCCTGCCGATGGTCACCGGCGCGGTGTAGACGCGATATCCTTTTTTTATGAATTCTGTCAAAAACAGGCTGTCCTCGCCGTTGCTGTATTTCGCACCGCCGCCGAACAGCAAGGAAAAAGTGATTCCGGACTCTAACAACCGGTCTCTGCGGACAGCAAAGCTTACCGCCCCATAGCGTCCGCAATTGTACCAATGAACCCGTTTCCGCTCCGTAATGTGATAAGTTCTGCGTGCTTCTTCCACTGTGATGTTAAAAATGATCATATCTGCTTCGGGATTCTTCTCAAATTCTGCCAGAATCGCCGCTTCGTAGCCATCCTCATATACAATATCCGCATCCGAAAAAAGGCAGATATCTCCCTCTGCCCGCAGAATCGCCTCATTACGGCTTCTGCCGATCCCTCTGTCCGGAAAGCTGCAAAACCGTATCCGGGATCGTTGTTCCCCGTAGGATAGCTGCATTTCCTCGTATGCAAGTCTGTCGCACTGATTCACGATGACTGCATCCGACTGCAGCTTCATATGTTCCACCGTCTCCGGGAGTGTGGTGTTCATCACAGATGCCAGAACTTCTACTCTCATTCCTGTCTTCCTCCCGGGAGAAAATAATATCTGCGGATCAATCCTTCATCCGCATTCCATAAAAAAGCTCCGGTCACCGGGCAGTCCTGCGGAATCAAGTATTCCAGTACCGCTTCTAACTGTTTGCCCACATATTCTCCTGCCGGTACCGCTAACAGTACTACATCTGCCTTACGCAGCGCGGCAGCGCTTTCGGGGCACAACAAGGGACTGGGCACAGCCAGGTATGTCACATCAGGCAGCTTTTTCTCTAATGCTACCACAACTTCTCTGGGATCCACCGCCGGCAGTGCACCACATACCGCCACCGTTAGTTTCAAAGTTACTGACTCATGCCGGCTCTCTGTCTCCGTAAGTTCTTGCCGTGCTGAAACGCGCTGGCTCTCTGTTTCTGTAGGCTCCGGCGTTACTAACTTGCGCTGATTCTCTGTTTTCTGCAGCAGATATCTCACATTTTCCGCAAAGCCGGCGCTGTTTATCGTTCCCAAGCTGTTCAGTCCATAACGTCTGCGCAGTGTCGCGGGCAGCCGGATACTGTCTCTGGACAGTTCCCACATGAAGGATACTACCACAGAGAGGAAGCATGATACCACTGCCGCCAGGATCACGGCACGAAGTGTCCGCACATCCGGTACTACCGCTTCCGCCTGATTAGCGTGATCCAGTACTTTGATCAGCCGGATCTCCGCGATAGTCTCAGCGAATTCGTTACACATAGTCTCTTCCACTGCTCCTGCCAGCACAACGCTCTCCTCGGGGTCCTGCAGTGTGGCTTTCGTCACGGGAATACTGAAATCAGAAGGCAGTGTGGCGGAAAGGGCATTCGAGATACGATCCCTTCCCATTGCCAGGACTTCTGCTGCCGCATTCTCTCCCCGGTCGGATGCCTCCTGTAAATGTGTCTCCACACCGTCCAAAAACTCTCCGGTATGGATCAGGCTGTTCCAGGTCGCTTCGTTGATATAGTAAGCTCCTGCCGCATTGGGGTTCTCCAAATATTCTACCTTATAAGTGGAAGAAGCCGCATACCCGGACCTAGGCTGCAGCAACACGTTTTTGACATAATAACCGCCGCCGAACAGTACTGTTCCCAGTACCGTCACCGCCAGTATTTTCCATAGATTACGGCATAAGCACAAGAGCGTCAGCCGCAGATCAAAGGGTTCCTTACCATAGCTTGCTTCCATGAGGCTTCCTCCCATATTATCATATTCTCACAGGATCAGTTATCGTCCTTTTCCGCTCTGCCGTCGTACTCTGCCTTGAAGGCTGTCACCTGTTCACTCTCCACGCCCTCGGTGCTGTCCGGCCAGAACAGTACCTTCAGCGTCAGAAGCATCAGCTTCAGATCCAGCCATACCGAATAATTTTCAATATAAGTTAAATCCAATTTTAATTTATCATAAGGAGAAGTGTTATATTTTCCATACACCTGGGCGAATCCCGCCAGTCCTGCCTTCACCTTCATACGGAATGCAAATTCCGGCATGACTTCGGTATACTGGGCAATGATCTCCGGGCGCTCCGGTCTCGGACCGATGAAGGACATGTCTCCCCGCAGGATATTGATCAGCTGCGGCAGTTCATCCAGTCTGCACTTACGGATCACCTTGCCTACCGGTGTGATACGATTGTCGTTCTTCTGCGCCAGGCGCGCCACGCCGTCCTTTTCCGCATCTGTACGCATGCTGCGGAACTTCATAATATAGAATTCTCTCTGACCGATGGTGCAGCGTACCTGCTTATACAATACGGGGCCTCCGTCGTACAGCTTGATTGCCAGTGCTGTCAGAAGCATCAGAGGAGAAGTCACTACCAACAGGATCAGGGAACAGATCACATCGATGGATCTCTTGATGAATCTCTGTTCCATGCTTAAGGAATACTCCCTGGTCAGCAGGATTGGTGTATCAAATACGTGTAATTCCTCGGATCCCACTAAAATAACATCTGATATTTTAGGCATAACATAGACTCTGATGGAACGTGCGTAACAGAATTTCAGGATCGTGTTGCGGTCTTTCTCATTGATATCCCAAATGACTACCGCGGTAATCTCACCGTTCTGATAATCCTTTAAAATCTCACTGCAGAGTTTTTCCGGACCCTTTTTAATATGTTCACATTTTGTGATCTTGTATTTGTCCTTGCGGCTCTCGAACTTTTTACAGATATCCTCAATGGGGCGGTCTCCGTGGATCAGCATCAATTCTCTGGGAGGGAAGGCTGAACGGTAGATCCTATTAGCTATATTGGCGTAAATAATGACCTCTACGATCTGCAGAGCCACCATCAGTAGAAACATATCCGGTGGGAAAATGTTTCGCGCCATCATACACAGCTCCGCATAGATCAGCATGTCCGCCATCAGAGTTGCGAATACCTGTGAGAAAATGATCTCCGTATTCTTCATGTATCCCAGACGCATACCGCCGTAAGTCACGGAGAAGAAGATCAGTATCACGCTATAAATACCGTTCTCCAAAAGGAAACCTCTGTACCAGATCTTCTGCAAGGGGTCAACCAGCTGGAACTGGAAATGAAACTGCCACATATACGCGAACAACGCGATCTCCAGAAACAGGCAGATCGCTGACAGCCCTATATTGATCAATCGCTTGAAGGATTCCCTTCTCCGCAATCTATTTACGTAATAATTGTTTGTATCCAAGACAAACTCCTCCAAATCTATTTCCATACTTTGATGCTCATGCGGTTCAGGCTATTGCCCCGTCATCCTTCTATATTCTGCGCTGTACTGCTCTTACCGCCCAGAAGCAGAAATGCCATGCGCTGTTTATCACAGACATTCCCTCCGCCTTACGGTACAGGTTCCAGATCCTGCGCAGAGCTTCTATCTTATTGGAAGACAGGGATTTCCCCGCTCTCCGATATTTTACCAAATTTTCATCCAAACCACAAGCCACATAACCCTGCCGCAGTATTCTCCACCACAGAGCGGTGTCTTCGCTTTTGATCTGCGGCATCTGCAGCTGCTCTTTGGGCAGCTGTTCCATGTCAAACATTACCGTGCTGGTGAAGATTGTGGTGTTCTTCAGTGCTTCCTTATAAGTAATCGTCGCCGGAACCCGGACCACCTTCCCGGTGCCCTTGCCATTCTCGTCTGCGAACTCATATCCGGTAAACACGAAGGCTGCCTGTTTTTCTTTCATAAAGATAAGTTCCTTCTCCAGTTTGTCCGGCACCCACAGATCGTCCGCATCCAGATAGGCAAGATAACGTCCTTTTGCCTCGTTTACCCCCAGGTTCCGGGTTCTCGCTGCTCCCAGGTTCGTCGGATGGGTCAGCAGTCTGATTCTGTCGTCCCCGGTGCGCTGTATATACTCCTCGATCCGCTGTCTGCTCTGATCCGGACCGCAGTCCTCGACGAGCAACAGCTCCCAGTTCGTATAAGTCTGGGCACGCACACAGTCCATGGTCTCTTCTATATATTTTTCTGCCCGGTACACCGGGACCACAATACTGATCAAATCCTGTTCCATGATAATACCAATGCCTTTCAGTGACCTATGAGCTTTAAGTCACAGGTACAATATCTTCCAAATCTCAGCCTACGTCATTCATCCATTACGATTGTTCACTTCTGTATCGTCAGCAGATAGTATCCCTCCAAAGGCTGCAGTTCTCTCCCCGCAGTATTTTGTAATTCCGCCAGTGTCTCCTCCGACAGATTTTGCGGCAACAAAATCATATCCACTTCTGCCTCCGCTGCATATACCAGACAATCTGCAAAATCGACAGTCCGTGCACCGGTGCTGTCATCCATACGCACATATTCCGTCCCTCCCGTGGCTTCCAGGTGGCTCATCCACAGGTAGAGATCCTCCTGCCAGGTCTCGTAAGTATCATACGAATAGCCTCCCAGAGAGACATCCCAGATGCTCCTGCCGTACACCGGATAGATATCCGCGCTGTACGCCCTGACTGCTGCCATGACCTCCTTCGTTGCCCACAGGGTGAAGCTATCGTCTCCGCTCTCTGTCAGCCGGTATTCCATAAGGCTTGTTAACGCCTCCCAGGGCGACGTTCCGACATTCTGCTGTATCCTCATGTCCATGGCAGGGATCTGTGCGGTCTGCTCTCTCGTCCATTCCGATACCGGATTGCCGCTTAAAAATACGATTCCCAGCAAAATCAAAGTTGCCATGATATTCTTAAGGTTTTTCTTTTTCCATAGTTCGCTTAAAAATTCTGTCGCAGCCCACGC
>CAVFMG010000066.1:0-4933 GCA_963623435.1 Odoribacter splanchnicus | reverse complement strand
CCACGCGATCAGTGCCGTCTCAGGCACGATTGCCCAGATCCATACATAAGAATAAAATGCTGTCTGGTATTTCATCAGAAAAAGTGCAGTCAACGGACAGATGCATGCCAATGTCGTCAGCCCGGTATACAGACATAATGTCATGGTTGTCTTATTGCGATCCTTACTGTCTGCCCCGGCATACAGGGCATTTCTCCTGCGGATCGTATATCCCAGGTACAGTATTGCCACCAGCAATAGTGCCGCAAATTTTCCATGTTGTGTATAATCGGTCCAGCCGTTCACGGCGGTATTTAACAGTGTCATTCTGCCGCCTCCTTTTTGCGTCTGCCGGAAAGCAGCAAAAAGAGTCTGTGAAGCACGATCCATCCCACCGTGATGAACAGGCAGACTCCGGCGCCGTACAGTGTCCATACCGTACAGGCTTCTGCCAGCACACACAGCAGCGCGCCAACATATTTTTTCTCCATAAGGCAGGCGATTAAGTACGGGATCAGCACCACTGCCCGGATCGTCACGCCGCGGAATCCTCCGTAGAAAAGATCAAAACCGTCCACGCCGGGCATATAAGCCCCTGCACTGAACAGAATTCCCACAGCCAGTAAAAAAATCTTTCTCTTAGTCTTATCTTCTCCGAAAACAGCCTCTCCCAATCTGCCGTAAGCTGCATACCCAAGTAACAGTGTCGCGCAGGGGATCAGACGGTATACCACATCCGATGCTGCCATTCCCGTCCACCTGCTTAAGCTTCCGTACAGGGTAGGCAGGCACAGGATCCGAAGTCTGAGGGGCATCCCCGCCGTATAAGCAGCTCCCGTCAGAGGATTCACAGTATAGATGGCATTCTCCTTAAGGAAGGTATTTACCGTCTCCAGCGTCATATCGCCGTCCAGCCACGCCCGTCTCCCCGTCAGGATTCCGAGAATCTGCAATAAAATCAGAAACGCCAGCACTCCTGTGAGGATCCGTGCACTCTTTGCCGCAGTACCGGCTGTTCCGCCGTTGTTCTCCCATGCTCCATGCGTCTCATGCCGTCTGTCTGCCGCCATCTGTTTTGCCCGGCGTCCGCAGATCCATTTCAGCAGGGCAACTGCCAACAGGAAGATCACCACTTCCGCCAGTAGCAGATCCGTCACAGCCAAAAAAGACCACCCTAACAGGCAGCCTGCCAAATGGGCGACTTCCGTCAGCCCGATGATGATCAGGCTCCCCTCAATCAAAATATCCGATGTCCGAAAAGTCATTTTGTCTCCCAGTGCCTGCCGTTTTCAACGCAGGCTTTTGTACATCTTATCATATTTATGAGGACTTGACAAATATTACGTTCCCAAACAGTAGAATTTCAGAGCAAAAAGAAAGCCACATACCGGATTTCATCTCGGTACCTGGCTCCTATCAGTCTGCCAGAGAGAATACTGCATCTACATAATCAGCTCTCCCTAATTTGCAATTAAAAGCAATATGTTACATAGCCTTATAATCCAGTCGGATGTTATCCGCGATACGGGCGATGTACTCGCTGTTCGTTGGTCTCGTCCTTCCGGCAGCTACAGAATAGCCAAAAATCTTCTCGAATGTCTCGACATTTCCTCTCGACCAGGACACTTCAATGGCATTCCTGATCGCGCGTTCCACCTTCTGGTCAGTGGTCCGGAAATGCTTCGCGATCGTAGGATATAACAGCTTGGTGACGCTGCTTACTACCTCCATGTCTTTTCCCGACAAAATGATTGCATCCCGCAAATAGTGATACCCCTTCAAATGCGCCGGAACCCCTATCTCCAACATAATTTTGGTTACATATCTCTCTAAATCTGAATCTTTTACTGCAACAATATCCAAAACAAGTCCCCCTTTTTACTTGTCGAGTATTGCTCCCCAGCAGTGACCGATAGAGAGATAGTATCATAGCTGTCGATTTTTGAAAAGACATTTTTCCGTTAAAATATAGTTAAGAAATTAAAAACATAACATTTTTTCGTTCAAAAAAGCTTAGATTTCTTCTTTTACCAGGTAAATCGGTCTGCGTTTTACTTCCATGTAAGCTTTTGCCAGATACTGTCCCAAAATGCCGGTGCAGAAAAACTGCACGCCGCTGGTCATCAGGATAATGCACACCAGGGAGGGCCAGCCGGATACCGGATCTCCGAAGATCAGCTTCCGCACGATGATGAAAATAATCATCAGAAAAGCGATCACGCAGAACAATACACCGACAAACGAGGCAATCATAAGCGGTGCCGTGGAGAACGCGGTAATTCCGTCCAGGGAATATATAAACAGCTTCCAGAAATTCCACTTGGTCTCGCCCTTGGCGCGCTCCACATTTTCATACTCCAGCCACTTGGTATTGAAACCTACCCAGCCGAAGATTCCCTTGGTGAAACGGTTGTACTCCCGCATGGACAGAATGGCATCCACCATCTGGCGGGTCATCAGGCGATAATCTCTGGCGCCGTCCATCATCTCCGTCTTGGAGATCTTCTTCATCAGGTGATAGAATCTTCTGGCGAAAAAGCTGCGGATCGGCGGTTCGCCCTTACGGGTCACACGCCTCGTCGCCACAGAATCATAGCCCTTCCAGATCCACTCGAACATCTCCGGCAGCAGAGAAGGGGGATCCTGCAGATCCACATCCATCATTACCACGTAGTCTCCCTTAGACTTCTCCAGACCGGCGAACATAGCTGCTTCTTTTCCGAAATTCCTTGAAAAAGAGATGATGTGAACCCGCGGATCTGCCTCAATCAGCTTTTTGACCTCCCGCACGGTGCCGTCCTTAGATCCGTCATCAATATAGAGCAGTTCCAGCTCAATATCTTTTTCTTTGAAAAATGTATCATTCTTCGTCAGCTCCTGATAAAACAGGGCAACACTCTCCTCTTCATTATAGCAGGGCACTATCACGCTCAATAAGCTCATCCCATACGTCTCCTTAAATATGTCTGCAGAAATAATCTGCATATATTCCCGGAAATCATTCCTTCTTTTTCTCCGGATGTTTTCATTATACTATTCTCCTACACATCATTTCAAGGTCAACACTGTACTTTTTCCGCTTTTTGGATTATACTGGGTTTATGTATTTCCATAGGTTCGACGAAGACATACCGGAAACGAGGTAAATAATGAATTTTTTCCAGGATTTTTTCAGTAATCATATTTTTCTGACTGCTGCATGCGGCTGGCTGGTGGCGCAGGTGCTTAAGACCATCATCCACCTCATTGTCTCCAAGAAGTTCGTAGCGGAACGTCTGGTAGGCAGCGGTGGCATGCCCAGTTCTCACTCCGCCACCGTGTGTTCTCTGGTGACGGCGGTATGCTATGAATACGGCGCCGGAAGCTTTGAGTTCGCCATTTCCCTGATCCTTGCGATCATTGTAATGTACGATGCCATGGGAGTGCGCAGAGAGACCGGCATTCAGGCGCAGGTACTGAACGAGATGCTGAAGGTATTTGAGGATATGGGGCGTGGAGAATTGTCCCCCCACGACAAATTAAAAGAATTTGTCGGACATACCCCTTTGCAGGTACTGATGGGAGCGATCTTAGGTATTTTCTGCGGTGTGCTCCTTTACGCATTCCTATTTTAAGGTCCGTACATTTACTTGACAGAGGTGACATTTACATGTGTTTTTTCAAAAATAGAACCCGGACGCGTTTAAAAGCCGTCGCGCTTTGCCTGTCCGCTTCTCTTCTGCTGACCGCCTGCGGACAACCGAACAATAATAACGATATTTTAAGTCCGATCCTGCCGGACAACTCGCCGTCTTCCACTGTGGCTTCCGGTGAAATAATGCCGGATCCGGTGACGATCGTCGTAGAGAATGATTCCACTCCTCCCATGGAGGGTATGGTGCGCAGCCGCCTAACCAACGAATGGGTGGATGCTGACGTGGCAGCGACCCGTCCCATTGCCGTCATGATTCCCAACGAAGCTTCCGCCATTCCACAGTACAGTCTGTCCGAGGCTTCCATCATCTATGAAGCCAATGTAGAGAATCGTATGACCCGTATGATGGCAATCTACGAAGACTGGGAGGATATGGACAAGATCGGCAATATCCGCAGTCTGCGTGATTATTATGCTTACTGGGCGTTCGAGTGGGATGCCTTTTTAGTACATTTCGGCGGACCTTTTTTCATCAATGAATTGCTGGCAGAGCCTGATACACAGAACATTGACGGTACTGCCGGTTCGGATGAGGATGCTTTCTTCCGTGTAAGTGACCGCAGTAAGCCTCACAATGCTTATGCGTCAGGTGCGGGACTTATGAAAGTTATTGAAAATAAGGGCTACAGCATGAATTACCGTGGTCTCACCGACGAGAACCATTTCCGATTTGCCACGAAGTCGGAGCCGAATACCTTAGGGCAATACGGTTCGAACGCAAAAGATGCCACGTACATCGATATGTCGGGATGTTATCCGCTGACCCGGTGCTATTTTGAATTCAATGAAGAAGACGGACTGTATTATAGATCCCAGCATCTGTCCGGCAGCTCCGACGGCCCTCATATCGATGCCGTCACCGGAGAACAGCTGTCCTTCAAAAATATTTTAGTGCAGAATACTTTCTATGAGGAGCTGGGCGAAGGATATCTGGCGTTCCAGTGTCACGACACTACCAAAGATGGGTGGTTCTTCACGAATGGTCGTGGGATTCATGTCAATTGGGAGAAGACTTCCGATTACGGTGCGACAAAGTATTATGATGACAACGGTGATGAGATCGTGCTCAACACCGGCAAGACTATGATCTGTATCGTGGAGGACGGAGATTCCTTCACATTCCATTAATCATTAAAGAAACAACGCCCACGAGGATAATAATCATCCCCTTGGGCGTTTTGCATTTTGGAAAGCTTGTGAAAAAACAGTAGCCCGCAGTTGGGGTAAGGACAAGCAGACTCTAAGCAGCCGTCGGTACTT
>CAVFMG010000065.1:0-14153 GCA_963623435.1 Odoribacter splanchnicus | reverse complement strand
AAATAGCCTTAAATTCTACAAATTTAGTGCGAATTATTTTTACCTTTTAATACTGTATTTTACCGGTCGAAAGCCGAATTTCGGCCGGTATTTTTATACCCTTCTGGCTCTAAAAGCGAAAAAAATAGAGCCATTTTAGAGCCAATGAGGCGTTTACTTTAGCTCGTTAAAGTGCAATTCGTTGAAAAAAGGGTTCCAAGCCGAAGCTTGAAACCCTTATAAATACTAGCTTTATGAGCAATTATCAAAGATTACTCGATAACGGTAGCAACACGTCCGGAACCTACGGTTCTACCACCCTCACGGATAGCGAAGGTAAGACCCTGCTCCATAGCGATAGGATGGATCAGTTCGATGGTCATTTCTACGTTATCACCAGGCATGCACATCTCAACACCAGCGGGCAGTTCGCAAACGCCGGTAACGTCAGTGGTTCTGAAGTAGAACTGAGGACGATAGTTATTGAAGAAAGGAGTATGACGTCCACCTTCATCCTTGGTCAGAACGTATACCTGAGCGGTAAACTTCTTATGGCAAGTAACAGTACCGGGCTTAGCCAGAACCTGTCCTCTTTCGATTTCAGTTCTCTGGATACCACGAAGCAGAGCACCGATGTTATCACCAGCCTGTGCCTCATCCAGCATCTTACGGAACATTTCGATACCGGTTACAACGGTCTTCTTGGTCTCTTCCTTGATACCAACGATTTCAACTTCATCGTTCAGATGCAGAACACCACGCTCTACACGTCCGGTAGCTACGGTACCACGACCGGTAATGGTGAATACATCCTCTACAGGCATCAGGAAAGGCTTATCAGTATCACGCTGAGGATCAGGGATATAAGAATCTACAGTATCCATCAGTTCCATGATCTTGTCGCCCCACTCGCTGTTAGGATCTTCCAGAGCCTTCAGAGCGGAACCCTGAATGATAGGGCAACCATTGAAGTCATACTCTTCCAGCTGCTCGGTTACTTCCATCTCAACCAGCTCGATCAGCTCGGGATCGTCAACCATATCACACTTATTCAGGAATACGATGATGTAAGGAACGCCTACCTGACGAGACAGCAGGATGTGCTCCTTGGTCTGAGCCATAACACCATCAGTAGCAGCTACAACGAGGATAGCACCATCCATCTGTGCAGCACCGGTAATCATGTTCTTAACGTAGTCAGCATGGCCCGGGCAGTCAACGTGTGCATAGTGTCTCTTCTCAGTCTGGTACTCGATGTGAGCGGTAGAAATGGTGATACCACGCTCTCTCTCTTCGGGAGCCTTATCGATGTTCTCGAAATCTACCTTCTCATTACCTGCTACTCTCTCGGAAAGAACCTTGGAGATTGCTGCGGTCAGAGTAGTTTTACCATGGTCAACGTGACCGATGGTACCAATGTTACAATGGGGCTTTGTTCTGTCAAATTTAGCTTTAGCCATTATTTAAGTCCTCCTTAAAATAATTAAACAGTTTCGTAGTTTTATTTTTAACTCGCTACCTCTGATTATATTAAATAATCAGAGGTTTTTCAAGTTATTTTTATTGATTTAGTGCTTATTTCGCCTTTGCAGCAAGAACCTTTTCCTGAACGTTCTTAGGAACGGGCTCATACTTTTCGAAGAACATGGAGTAGTTACCACGACCCTGGGTCTTGGAACGCAGGTCTGTGGAATAACCAAACATCTCAGCAAGGGGAACGAAAGCCTTAACCATCTTACCACCGCCGATGTCTTCCATACCTTCTACACGACCACGACGGGAGTTCAGATCACCGATTACATCGCCCATGTATTCCTCAGGCATGGTAACCTCAACCTTCATGATCGGCTCAAGCAATACAGGAGCTGCCTTTTGCATTGCGTCCTTGAATGCCATGGAACCTGCAATGTGGAATGCCATCTCGGAAGAGTCGACCTCATGATAGGATCCATCATATACGTTCGCATGAACACCCAATACAGGGAATCCACCTAAAATACCAGCCTGAGCTGCTTCCTGGATACCTTCACCTACTGCAGGGATGTATTCCTTAGGAATAGCACCACCGACAACGGTAGATTCAAATAACAGGGTAGGAGGATCGTTGATCAGAATGTTAGCCTTCGGATCGAAGTCGAACTTCTCACAGTTAGCCTCCAGGGGCTCAAACTTAACTTTACAATGTCCATACTGTCCACGACCACCGGACTGCTTAGCATACTTGGAATCCACTTCAACAGCCTTGGTGAACGCTTCCTTGTAAGCAACCTGAGGAGCACCTACGTTAGCTTCTACATGGAACTCACGAAGCAGACGGTCAACGATGATCTCCAGATGCAACTCACCCATACCGGCGATGATGGTCTGACCGGTCTCCTGATTGGTATGAGCACGGAAAGTAGGATCTTCCTCTGCCAGTTTTGCAAGAGCTTCACCCATCTTACCCTGACCTGCTTTGGTCTTAGGCTCGATAGCCAGCTCGATAACGGGCTCAGGGAACTCCATGGACTCCAGGATTACAGGGTGCTGCTCATCACAGATGGTATCACCAGTAGTGGTATACTTGAAACCAACTGCTGCTGCGATATCACCGGAGTAAACCTTATCCAGCTCTGCACGCTTGTTAGCATGCATCTGCAGGATACGTCCAACACGCTCTTTCTTATCCTTAGTAGCGTTTAATACATAGGAACCTGCGTTCATGGTACCGGAATATACACGGAAGAATGCAAGCTTACCTACGAACGGGTCAGCCATGATTTTGAATGCCAGAGCTGCGAAAGGCTCATCATCGGATGAGTGTCTCTCAATTTCATTGCCATCCAGATCGGTACCCTTAATTGCAGGAATGTCAGTAGGTGCAGGCATATACTCTACAACAGCATCCAGAAGCTTCTGAACGCCCTTGTTACGATATGCGGAACCGCAGCATACAGGAATAGCTGTACACTCGCAGGTTGCCTTACGCAGTACCTTCTTCATCTCTTCTACAGAAGGTTCTTCACCTTCCAGATACATCATCATAAGATCGTCATCCAGCTCACAGATCTTCTCGACCAGTTCGGAACGATACAGCTCTGCGTCATCCTTCATATCGCCAAGATCATCGGTAACGGTGATGTTATCACCCTTATCGTCATTGTAAATGTAAGCCTTCATCTCGAACAGATCAATGATTCCCTTGAAATCGTCTTCTTTGCCGATAGGCAGCTGAAGAACGATAGCATTTTTACCAAGTCTGGTCTTAATCTGCTCTACTGCACCGTAGAAGTTAGCACCCAGGATGTCCATCTTGTTGATGAACGCCATACGAGGTACGTTGTAGGTGTCAGCCTGACGCCATACGTTCTCGGACTGAGGCTCAACACCACCCTTTGCACAGAATACGCCGACAGCGCCATCCAGTACACGAAGGGAACGCTCAACCTCAACGGTGAAGTCTACGTGACCCGGGGTATCAATGATATTGATACGATGCTCAAGAGCACCGGGTGCGGGCTTGGTCTCTTTCTCAAGAGTCCAGTGGCAGGTAGTAGCAGCAGAGGTGATGGTAATACCTCTCTCCTGTTCCTGCTCCATCCAGTCCATGGTAGCAGTACCTTCATGAGTATCACCAATCTTGTAGTTAACACCAGTATAATACAGGATACGCTCGGTCAGTGTGGTCTTACCCGCATCGATATGAGCCATAATACCAATATTTCTGGTTCTCTCTAATGGATATTCTCTTCCAGCCAAGATTTTTCCCTCCTACTAGAATCTGTAATGAGCAAAAGCCTTGTTTGCCTCTGCCATCTTGTGCATGTCTTCTTTTCTCTTAACTGCAGATCCGGTATTGTTGGCTGCGTCAAGAATTTCGTTAGCAAGTCTGTCTTCCATGGTCTTCTCACTTCTCTTACGAGAGAACATGGTCAACCAACGAAGACCCAGAGCCTGACGTCTCTCAGGTCTAACCTCGATAGGTACCTGATAGGTAGCACCACCGATACGTCTTGCTTTTACTTCCAGAACAGGCATGATGTTGTTCATAGCCTCTTCGAATACTTCCAGAGCAGGCTTGCCGCTCTTCTCTTCAACCTTAGCAAATGCTCCGTATACGATCTTCTGGGCTACACCCTTCTTGCCATCCAGCATGATGTTGTTGACAAGCTTGGTAACCACTTTGTTGTTGTATAAAGGATCTGCTAATACATCTCTTTTCTGAATATGTCCTTTACGTGGCACGGTTCTTCCCTCCTTAACAAATTGTTCTCGTGAGATTACGTTATCTCGGCATCGAAGATGCCTCAATGTCGGCTGTTCGCCGACCCAGCCCTTCCATAAAACCTCGTACGCATGCAAGCATGCACTCGCTTTTATGTCAGTGCCGCTCTTCTCACTAGTTACGTTAAATCATCGGTACTCACATGTGTTTCCCCAAGTGTTCGCGCTGTTATATCTGTATCACAGAATTCCAACACTTTTCTTAGTTTCGTTTTTGTGGTACAAAGATGTCTCATCGACATCTCCAAAAATCCTCGCGGATTTTCATCGGACTTATCATCCGACGTTCAAAACGCCCCGGATACTACTTATTTCTTAGCATCCTTAGGTCTCTTAGCGCCGTACTTGGAACGAGCCTGTTTTCTGTTAGCGACGCCAGCGGTATCAAGGGTACCACGGATGATGTGGTATCTGGTACCGGGCAGGTCCTTAACACGACCACCACGGATCAAAACAACGCTGTGCTCCTGCAGATTGTGGCCTTCACCGGGAATGTAGCTGGTAACCTCGATTCCGTTGGAAAGACGTACTCTGGCGATCTTTCTAAGAGCAGAGTTAGGCTTTTTAGGAGTTGCTGTCTTAACAGCGGTACATACACCACGCTTCTGGGGAGCAGAAACGTCTGTTGCTTTCTTGTGAAGAGAGTTGTAACCCTTCTGGAGAGCAGGTGCAGTAGACTTCTTAACAGAAGTCTGACGTCCTTTTCTTACTAACTGGTTAAATGTTGGCATTCTGTTTCACCTCTTTCTTAATAGTATAATAGACGCACCTTTTCTGGCACGCTTTAACAGTATACTTGTTCCGACTTCCGTTGTCAACAGGTTTTTCGTGAAATTTACAGGGTTTTTCCGTACTTTTTCATCAAAAAGGGAGCCGTACTGTTTCCGATACCGCTCCCTGAAGTATTTCCCGTTATTTTTCTGTCTATACAATGTCTGTTTTCAGGAAAACATTACAGAATTTCCTTCAGATACCTCTCTAAGGCATCCTGCCAGGAGGGAAGTCTTTCAAATCCGTTCTGGGTCAGTTTTTCTTTGCTCATGCGACTGTTCTCCGGTCTCTTCGCCTTCGTGGGATATTCGGACGCCGGTACGGGAGCCACATCCACGTTCATCCCCGCCTGACGGAAGATCTCGCAGGCGAATTCATACCAGTTGCAGATGCCTTCGTTGGTCGCATGATAGATGCCGTATTTGTCGGTCAGGACCATATCCACCAGAAGTCTTGCCAGATCATAAGTATAAGTAGGAGAACCGAACTGGTCATTCACTACCGTGAGGTGATCGTGGGTTTTGCCCAGATTTAACATGGTCTTGATGAAGTTCTTGCCATTCACACCGAATACCCAGGAGATTCTTACGATAAAATACTTCTCCAGTGTATTCTGCACTGCCAGCTCACCCTCGTATTTGGTCTGTCCGTATACATTCAGGGGATGGCGCTCATCATCGGGCTCCCAGGCTCTGGTGCCTTCGCCGTCAAATACATAGTCGGTGCTGATATAGACCATCTTGCAGTCTAACTTCTTGCAGACATCGGCAATGTTCTGTGTGCCGTCCGCATTGACCTTGCGGCAGACCTCCACGTTATCTTCCGCTGCATCCACCGCGGTATAAGCCGCACAGTGCACTACCGCATCCGGTGCTGCCTCACCGATGACTTTTTCCACGCTGGCTGCATCGGTGATATCCATTTCTTCAATATCTACACCGATGGCTTCGATGCCGCGCTTTGTAAGCTCATTTACTACATCATATCCCAACTGCCCTTTTACGCCTGTTACTAAGACTTTCATTCTGTTCTCTCCTATGATATATCCAATTTTGTCAACTATTCAGAGCCATTAAATATCAGCTAAGTCTCGATGAATGCTTGCACTCACAAGAGACTTTGATGATATTTATTTGGCGAAGCAATCTCATTATAATAACTTTCTTTCGTTTCCGCAAGCGCGGCTTCCCGTTGCTTTACAAGTTCGCGATCTGCCTCCGCACTGTCCTCTGACAGTCTGCGCAGTGCCGCAATCAGGCTGTCGGGATCTGCCTCCGGATAGATATGTTCTTCTGCAATGCAATCCTTATTATGCAAGGTCTCCCGGAATCCCAGGATCAGCTGGTTCTGTAAAAATGCCCTGCTGACTGCGGATACGATCTCTCCCTCGTGATTGATATCCAGGTAAAAATCACACCGGTCAAACAGTTCATCCAGTATCTGCATTTTCACTCCTGGGTACATCGTCACATTATCACAGGCTCCCACGGAGAGGAGTTTTGCAGACATCTCTGTAATCGCTGCGATATGGAAATGCAGTCCTGGCAGAGCCTCCACGATTTTTCGGCAATGCGCCACATTCTCTGAATTCGTACATATCAGCACGTCCTTGCCGTGGCGGTTCTCTCGTTCGAAAGGATATACATAGCCCAGCTGATGTACTACCCCGGGATCCGCACCCAACTGCTGCAGCCTCTCATAGGAATCCTTCTTCTGTACCAGGATTCGTCCGCATCGTGCGCTTTCTCCTCTTAAAATAATCTGCATGTTACCGGGAATCTCATTGTACGTAGGCTCCTGCCAGAACAGGATATCTCCCTTTTCGGAGTTTCTCTCCAGTCGTTCCGACACGAAGAACGGAATCGACAGGGAATTGAAGAATACTCTCTTGCCAAGCAGCCCCGCTTTTTCCAGAAAATGTACCGTGAACTCCGTCTTATTCCGGAAAATTCTCACCTTCCCGTCTTCGTTCAGAACAATATCCCTGGTCACGAAGTTCTCCACGATCACTTCTCTTCCGGCAGCATCAAAGTAGCTTTTATTCACTTTCTGTCCTTTAGCATTGAATATCGTCCGGGCATATAACGCTCCGTAGCGATTATAATGATCACTGGAGCGTACCGTTCCTCGCTCATCATACCAGTCCACTACCTTGACGCGGCGCTTATGTCCCGGTTCTGCGTAAAAGATTCTTCCCCGTTCCCGATACAGGTCATTCACCTTGCCATTGCTGTTGTTGCCACTGATCTCCCAGTAAGGAGGGACTTTTATCTCATTAAAATATCGGGAACGTCCCAATACTCCAGGCATATGCTTAAAGTCTCCCAGGAAAAAACCATACACCGAAATCACATCTTCCGGCAGAAAACCGTCGTCCTCGATCACTGCCACCGGGCAGTCCGCCCCGATTCCCCGGAAGGAATCGTAAAGTCTGCGGCTTTCCTGCCCGAAATTATCTAACAACAGTATTACATTTTGTTTCCAAGCAGTTTTTTCCATCGCTCTACTACCTCCTCCGTCAGATATTCTTTGGCTTTTTCATAGGAATGTGCATGAAAGCTCTCAAGATCCGCCTCTGTAAACAGTCTCACAATGCGGTCCGCCAGCTGCTCCACCTTTTCCTTTTCTTCCATGGCATCTGTCAGCGTAATCTTATATCCGTTCTGCCCTCCGTCGATAAAATTCTGGTTGCCGTAACGCACATCAAATCCGATGATCGGCAGTCCGGAACCAATGGCCTCCATCAGGGTCAGTCCAAATCCTTCACTGGTAGAACCTGACAGATATGCTTCATAATCCTTATAGACTTCTGTCAGGTTCTGCTGTCCCATCAGACACACATAACTGCCGCAGTCATGTTTTGCGATCCGTTTCTTCAGATTCTCCTCCTCGCCGCCTTTTCCGTAGATGTCCAGTGTCACATCCGGAATCTGCTCATGGGCTTTTGCCACCGCACTGATCAGCCAGTCTACGTGTTTCTCTGTCGCCAGACGGGATGCCGTGATTAGGGAATGCGGTCTTCTCTGCCCTTCCGGATATTTCAGTTCATTCAGGCTGCCTACGGGAATGGTCACCACATTGACCTCCGCTCCCATATATTTCCGGAACTGTTCTCTGACCAGACGGTTCTGGTCCTCCGTCGCCGTAATATAGAATTCAATATGTTCTCTCTGGGAAAACGCATATTCGTAATAATTGTTCCACAGAATCGTCTCCTCATCCGTGCTGTTCTCGCTGAAATGATCCGCATGGATCACAATACCTACCCGCGCCGGGCCCACATTCTGCAAAATAGCCTGTCCGACACCGGTGGTACGATCGATGATCACCACGTCTTCTTTCGTCAGTTGCAGTCTCTGCACCATATACCCCACGAATTCCTCCTTGGAGCACAGCAGTCTGTCCGGGAACTGATACATCACCACATCGTTGTCATTGATCTCTTCATATGCCACAGATCCGTCTTCGTTGAAAAATCTGCGCTGGTACAAATGTGCCTGACCGTCTAACGGTGCATAATATTCCGAATAAATTCTGCAATAAGTAAAATAATCCTTGCGGATCAGGCAGCCGCCCGACACGATCTCCACGCGGTGCACACGGTCGGAGGTCTCATCGACCATATATACCGTATAGAAATTCCCGTTTCCCGGGAAAACATATTTGCAGATCTTCCCCTCCCGGCTGAACGTGTAATCCGTACGGTCTATCGTCTCTGCCAACTGCGCCAGCGTATAGCTGACCGGTGCGATCTTCGTATCCGTAAAATAAGTATAGAGCCACAGAATTTCTTCATCCAGAAATCCGATATTTTCCGTCATGTGCTGGATATTCTCCTTCGGAAACATATCAGTAAACACAAATCTGGCGCAGATCCCGGCTCTTCTAAGCAGATTGGCGCGGTAGCTCTGTGCATACTCTACGCCGCTGCTCGCCCAGCCGATCCCTAAATTAAAATTGTAGACCATACTTTTTCCCCTTTCTTTTGTTCCAAAATTTTATGAACGAATTCCACCCATTTCTTCTCTAAATTACTGTTCAGATATCCCTTCGCTATCTCATAGGATCTCTCCTGATATCTCCTGAGCCTGTCCTCATCCCTGAACAATTCCACAATGGCATCTGCCATAGCATTTACAACGTACTCTTCCGTCTCGGGTCGGTTCAGTTGTTCCAGAGAAAAAGGAATACGTATACCATTTCCATCGTTCTCTATAAACATCCGATTCCCATATCGTACATCCAGTCCTATAAAAGCATCTCCGGAAGCTGCGGCTTCCATGAGTGACAGTCCTAACGTTTCCCATAAAGATGCAGTAATATATGCTTCATATTTTACATAAACCTCTGTCACGTCACAATGCCCCATAAATCTGATATAACTGCCGGCATCTCCTTCTTCTACTATATTTTTCAGTTCCTGAATGTACTGGGGATCTCCTGTCCCATAGATATCCAGTGTTACCTGTGGCAACCGTTGATGCGCTAATATCGCTGCTCGGATTACTCTGTCAACCCTTTTTCTTCCATGAAGTCTGGATACTGTCAGCAGGGAATATTTTCTGCGATTCCCTGTTGCATAATGCAGACTTTCAAATCCGCTTGCCGGAATTACATATATTTCCGGTTCATTGCATTCATAGTCTTTTAATTTTAATTGCAGCTCCCTTTTCTGTTCCTCGGAAGATACTATAAAGCAGTCAATTACATCAATATATTTAAACCAGTAATAATATTCATAATTCAAATATAATGTACTAGGATCCTCCCCCCGTTCAAAATAATGACCGGAATGTAAAAATACTGCCATTTTCGGTTTTTTTGACATTTGGAACAGTGGTTGTACGAAAGGCAGACTCCCAGGTCTGTCGATGATGGCTATATCATTGGCATCCACATGCAGGGCAGTTAAAAACAGTTGAATCAGCTGTTCTTTCGTCAGTATTCCGCCATCGGGGAACACATATTGTTCTCTGCCATCTCTATCATATACACAGTCATACACGGTATTGCCCGAAGCATCCACAAAAGTCGTCCGTATATGTTTCGCATACCATCTTCCACCGTCGCACTCGGTAACATAATGCTCTGTCCACAATCTGCGATCCGTATAAACATCCTTTGCCAAAAGCCGTTCACCATTGTAGTGCTGTACCTCATAAACGGTTTCTCGATCTTCCCTTAGGGACAATGTCGCAATACGTCCCTTTTTATCAAACAGATTGATCTGTGTATCCTGATATTCTACCGTAAGATCCCTATGTTTTTCTTTATACTGCTGCACAAGCGTTTCAGCCTTGCATCCCCCTGCCAGATTTTCAGTTCCCGTCAGAAAAATCTGTGTTGAAATCATATCTTCCCTGCGAATCCCCAGATTCGCATAGCGCTCTATATATTTTTCCACCGGAGCTTCTGTGAAAATGTACTTAACCTCCTGCCCGGATGCACGAAGCATTTTATCTCTTCCCGCCTGTGCATAATCGACGCCACCCATCTCATATCCTGTTAACAGACTAAATACGTAAATCGCCATACTTACTCCCCAATTACTTTTCGCAAATTCTTATTCTGTTTTTCCGCCTGCTGCTTCTGATATTGTCTTCTCGGCTCTTCCTCTGTTCCCAGCCTCTGAAGCATCTGTATCAACTTTTCTACATCCTTTTCCTCGTAGATCAGTTCCTCTGCTACATATGACTTGCAATGCAATGTTGCCCGGTATCCCAGAAGCAGCATTCCTCTTACGGAAGCTCTTTCTACCGCACTGTATATTTCCTGCCCGTAATTGATATCAAGATAAATCCCGCACTGATTCCACAACTGATCCTGCTGTTCTTTGGTTACTTGCGGATAAATATGTACATTTTCCCGTTTTCCTAATTCCTGCAATTTAGGTGATACCAGTGTGTTGGCAGCAATAGAAAATTGAAAATCTGTTAATTTCCCGGTTATTTCCTCTATCCCGGGTATCCTGTCTGATGTAGTCATAATCAGAATCTGTCTACATTTTTCCGTACTTTCCCCAGTCGAACCGGTGCTGTAACAGATTTGGTACTCTCCCTGAGTCTCTTCTGCTTCACAGTTTTCGGTATCACTGTTATTCATTATCACCAGAGGGCACTGTAATTGCTGATGATATTTGTGTTCTCTGCATTTTCTGACATCCTCTTCATTCTGCAGTACCATCCACAATTGCTGCCAAGGATCCCTATGCAATTGTTTCATCCACTCTGCCTGTCTGCTAGAAGTAAGGATTATCCGCCGCTTTCCAGCGATTGCTCTCTCCATCATTTTAATCATCATAACATCTTCATTTTCAAATGACACAGGCAGAAGGTCACGATCTCTGAAAGTTATTACCTGATTACTATGATTAACACATATCACTTCCTGATGAGAGGAAGTATAATATGATTTTATGGACACTTTTTCCTGCTCTATCCAATCCGTCCGGTACACATTTCCATAACGGTCATAGTAATCTATTCTGTAAATATTGCCGGTTCGGTCATACCATTCCACACGCTGCACCAGACGTTTTTCTGTAGGCTCACGGAAGAAAATATCTGCTTTCTTCTCTCCCATGTCATAGATTGCCCCATTCGCTCCCATGGCACGTACTTCCCAGAACTTTGGCATCGTTACAAACGCATAATAGACGTCTTTGATTTTTCTTTCTGCCATTTCAAACTGTTCGACCCACCAGTCATACACCGACTGTACCCCTGCCGGCAAAAAGGGCTGGTCATCAAACACCAGTATCTGACAATCCGAGAACTGCTGCCTGATTGTTTCGATGAGCAGTTCATCTCTCTCTTCAAAGCTATCCAACAATACTATACTTCCGTCCATATTTTCCACTTCTCCCCTTAAGGAAACAGTATTCTCAATTTCTGTTCCTTATCCGTATACACATTACTCAACAGAATATTCCGCATTACATTTTCTCTGACAGTATTCTCCATCTGTCGGAAACAATCCAATGCGTCATGCTGATATTCAAACACCGGATTTCTCTGCGCCGTTGCTCTGCCTCCCACAGCTGCCTGCAGCTGCTGCAGATAGTCCACCTGGTCTACCCAGGCATCATCAATAGACTGCAGCGTAGCCACTCTCATAAAATGATCCATGATCTCGCTGCTGCCGACTTTATCTCCCTGTTCCCGAATCTGCTGTTCCACCTTTTCCATAAGATACGCTGCCAGTTCTTTTTTCTTTGAACAGTTCACCTGCTGTAGATCTTTATCGAGCCGATAAGAAATATTATCCAATATATAACGGGATAGCATTTTCTGATCTATTTTTTTATGAGTCCTCAGGAAAAATTTTATATTATATTCCGCAATTTTTCTGAGTTTCTCATAGGTCATCGGCTCTCCGTCCAATAACATATCCCTGGTCAGATAGATCAGTTTTCTCTGCCTCTGCAGAACCTGATCATAGTCCATCGCCTGTTTTCTGGACAGAACGGCATATTCTTCTCCGGTCTTCTGTGAGCTGTTGATCAGTTTCTTTAACTTATGACCTGATATATGACGCTTACCTTCGATATACTTTTCCAGTTTATCCTTTCCCCGCTGGCCGACAATTTCATCCTCTAATGACACAAAAAAGCTGGAAAAGCCCGGATCTCCCTGTCTTCCGGAACGTCCTCTCGCCTGTCTCTCCTGACGGGTATTTGCCATACGACCAATACCGATTACCGCCAGACCTCCTAACTCTGCCACACCTTCTCCCAGCTTGATATCCGTACCACGACCTGCCATCGCCGTAGATACTGTGACCGCATTCTTCTGCCCTGCCTCTTTGATGATATCCGCTTCCCAGAAGGCATTATTGGCGTTCAATACGCTGTGGGGAATCTTTTTCTGCATCAGAATCTTAGACACCAGCTCAGTCTCTGCAATAGTAGACACCACGATCAGCACCGGTTGGCCCGTTGCATGAGTTACCGCCGCCATCGTAAGTGCTTCCTTAAATTGTTCTTCTGCATTACGATAATAGGTATCCGGATAGTCCTTTCTCCGTACCGGACAATTCGGTGGAATGATCACCACTTTGGAACCATATACTTTTTCCAGTTCTTCCTTCGCATCGGCTATTGTTCCGCTCATTCCGGACATCTTCGGGAAAAGCAAAAACAGATTCTGATAAGTAATCGATGCCATGGAACGGTTTTCCTGAGATACCTTTACTTTTTCCTTAGTCTCTAATGCCTGATGCTGTCCTCCACGCAGCTTAACTCCTTTCATCATACGACCGGAGCCGCCGTCCAACAGCTGCAGCTCACCATCCTTGGAGATCATATAATCTCTCTCCGGCTCAAACAGCACATGCGCTCGCAGTGCCAGTGTCACATGCCTATTGATCTCAAAATATTTCTCTCCATAGAAATTATCAATATGGAAAAAGCATTCCGCATATCGAATTCCTTCCTCTGTCAGCCAGACTTTTTTATCCTCTTTTTCATAGTCACGCCCTTCTTCCAACGTTCTCACAAAAAAGTCTGCCAGTTCATACAGGTTCGACTGCACTCTGGGGGCACCGGAGATCACTAACGGTGTCTGGGCACTGTCCAGAAGAACAGAATCCGCTTCATCGATAATGACATAATAAAGCTCTCGTAAGAATCGGTCTGCTGCGGACTTTACCAAATTATTTAACAGATAATCAAATCCAAAGGCTCCATGGGTGGTATATACAATATCTGCCGCATAGACTTCCTTTTTCTCCTCGTTGGTAAAGCCTTCCTCTGTCTTTTCCCTGACTCCCGTTCCTACTGTCAGTCCCATGAATCGATAGACTTCTCCCATTTCCTGTGCATCACGCAGTGCCAGGTATTCATTGGTTGTTAGAAGGATTGTGCTTTTGCCGGTAAGTGCATTCAGATACAAAGGCATTGTTGCTACCAGTGTCTTTCCCTCGCCGGTATTCATCTCCGCGAGGCATCCCTGGTGCAATGCGATTCCACCAAGCACCTGCACATCATAAGGGTATTTTCCAAGAACCCTCCTGTCTGCTTCCCTGATTGCCGCAAAAGCCTCCGGCAGCAGTTCATCCAATGTTTCTCCAGCCTGCAGACGTTTCCGAAAAATATCCGTCTGACCTGCCAGGTCTTCATCCGTCAGATTCCGCATATACTC
>CAVFMG010000064.1:480-14174 GCA_963623435.1 Odoribacter splanchnicus | reverse complement strand
CCCTTCGATACATAGCATAACAGACAGACCCTGCCAGAGACAAGACCAGAAAGACCGGATGCATGTAAAACATCGAAATCCCGATAAGAATGGTAAAATATGTAAAATTTATTAAGGGATGATACTCAGAAAACGTGTCCATCTTCTTCTCCTGTTACAGACAGCTTTAGGCGTCCCGGAAAATGGGGCGCCTAAAACCTTATTTATTTACTTTTTAAGACATGCCTGCCCCCAGATCATTTCCCAGGTCACAGGTATAATGCCATTCAATCACATCGCCGGACTGCACCTGGTAGCGGCTGCAGCCGTAGTTCGGATACCAGCCATTCACGCAATACATCCAGCCGGATAATGCGCCGCAGTCCTTCTCGTACAGGTTGTTGATTCCCTGCACATAGGCACTGTTGTACATGGCCGTAAATTGGGATTCCATATGGATCCGGTTGTTCTGCATCTCGCGCTGCAGGATATCATAGACCGATTCGCCTGCCGAGAAGGTCACCGTCTTCGGACCGTAAATCACACCGTCTGCCGGAACCTGGGATTCCTTTCCTTCGGTCAGGTCATCCATATTGTTCAGGATCGTGGAGCACTCCACATAGAGGGTGCAGGTTAGTCTTTCCTCACTGTCCACCACCTGATCCTGCGGTTCCACAGGGGTCGGCTTGCCCTCCGGCACCGGATCGGTATAATAATTATCTGCACTGGCCGTCTCCCCGGAGGAGGTATCGGTCCCGGTACTACCCGTCTTCTTGCTCGTGCTGTCGGTACCTGTACTGTCTGTTGTCGCCGTGCTCTTTACGGATCCGGTCTTATACTTGCTGAGATCCTCTTCCTCCTGGTCACCGTAATGCTCCTCGACATAATCTCCGTCGATATACTCCGGTTCCTCGGTATCCTCCGTCTCCGCTGACGGCTCTGCTACGTCTTGCGTCTCCGCCGTCGTTTCGGTCTCGGCCTGAGCCTGTTCTTTTTGCACTTCGCTGGTCTGACAGCCGCCAAGAAGCAGCGTCAGAACCAGCAGGAGGCAGAGTCCGAGACGCTTCGTCTTTTGTCTCATTCTCCTCATTCCTTTCTTTCCTCAGAATCCGAAGGATGATCCCCTTCCTCAAGGGCTTCCTTCGCATCCATTCGCCTGTTGTGCAGGATCCATACCACCGTCGTGCCTGCCATAACTGCAATCAGGGCAATCAAAATCCAACGAATCAGCTCCGTCTTTTTCTCGGCCTCCTCGCCGCTTCCCAGCACCACTGCTTCCTGCGATTCATCCCAGGGTACAGCCTCGCTTGCGACACTTTCCTGCTGTACTACACTTTCTTCGGTATCCGTACTGTCATTCAAGGAGCCTGCCAGAGCCCGCTTTGCCAGGAAATAATGTCCACCCTCCTGCAACGTAAATTCCATGACACCGTCTTCTACCGTAACCTTCTTGACATACTCTGCCTGCCGAGCAGCCGCATCATACCGAAACAGCAATAGCTCCTCATCCTCAAGCTCGGTCTTTAAGGTCAGCAGCAGCTTTCCCGGAAAGGTTCCGGTATCCTCCATACAGAGAATCAACGGATTCACCGCCAGCGTTTTGATGTCCTCCGCATATTTGCAATCGGTTTGAATCGCATACTTCCAATCCTTGGTCAGCTTTACATCCTCTCCGTTGATCGTAAAGGTGTAGCTTACCGAATCAGAGAGCGTGCCTTCTGCCGTCAGATTCGTATTCTTTCCCTGGATCGCCTTCAGCTCCTCTGCCGAAACCAGACCTTTTTTTGCAGCTTTTGCTGCTGTCGAGGCCGTACTCTTTGCTGCGGTCTTACTGCTCGTATTCTGGAGGCTGCTGACGGAGGTCTTTCCATTATTGATCAGGCTTTTCAGAGTCCCGGATGAGACTATCGAGCGCACCTGGGTCGTCGTCCCGGAGGTCGTCCCTGCCAGGGTCAGATCCTTTTTCGAAAGCCAATACCGGCCTCCCAGTGTCACTGTCATACTTAAGGTTCCGCTCGACACGGTCGCCGTCTTTGCGCTCTGAATCTTCAGCTTATCCGGATTCATCCAATAGGTCTTCCAGCTGCCGTCCTTGACGCCCGTCTCCGCGCTTAAGGTCACAGAACCGTTCGTGCTGCCGCTTTGTGAAAACTCGATCTGGGCCGCTGTTCCGCTGGCTGTGCCGCTGCCGGTAGTGATCTTCAGGCCTGCCTGTACATCCTTGGCGGAGGTCACGGTCTTGCCGTCCCAGGTCAGGGTATAGGCATCCCCATCCGTCGTCAGACCATAATAGGTAAAGGTCTCCTTCGTGGACATCAGGTTCTCAAAAACCTTCTTCGGTACGATGCCATCCTCCAGAGAGTCTATCATCGCTGCCGCATCCTGCAGGCTCTCTCCATTTGCCAGAAGCTTTTGTTCATCCAGCCGAAGCGCCGCGTAGCGGCTCATCAGCTTCTTCACCGTGCTTGCGTTTGCCTGGCTGACCCGTAAGGGATCGACCTGATTCCAGATATCCTTGTCGAGGTCGTCCACCAGTTTCTGTCTCGCTGCGATATCCGTCAGATACCCATTCAGTTTTTTGGTAATAGTCTCTTTACCATCCCAGTCACCTAAGGTATCCAGCTCAAGCAGATACTGGTTTACCTGACTCTTATCCCCGATCTTCACCGGAGTGGCAATGGCATTTACATCTTTTTCCAGATTCGTGCGTTTTACCGTCAGCTCTTTTGCCGCCGCTTCTTCCAGTTCGGTTAGCCTTGTCTCCAGATCGGAAAGCTTGTCCGCATTCGTCACCTGTTCTTTTTCTGCATCCGTCAGCTTCTCATAAGCTTCCTTTACCGACTGTACGCTCGCCTTGTCATTCAGCGTAAGAGCATCTGCTCCGGGCAGGGCATCGATCCGTTCCATCACGGCCTTCGCCTCCGCGTCGGTGCTGGTATGGACGGTCAGCGTCCAGCTTTCTGTCTCGCCGTTTTGCCTGGTCACAGCGATCTGAATCTTAGTCCCCTCCGTCACCGGAATCTCGCCGTCTACCGGCGTATAGCCATCTGCGCCCCGGATTCCGCTCTTCCAGTTCTCATTCCCTACAGTTACAACAGCCGCGTCATAATTTCCGATGGGCAGGTTGGTAAAGGTCAGCTTGCTGACACCGGTACCGACATAGAGATCCGCATTTGCTCCGGCGGCAGCAGTAAAGATACTGTCGTTGTCCGCCTCGGCCACGTACTGGGTGGTATTCGCTTTGGCGCGGAAATCAAAAAGCGCAACACCCTCCTTGTAATAAAGATAGGCTGCAATGGCTTCCATAGCTTGATCGGTAGCCATATTATTCACATTATTTTGATTCTTGTCCTCTAAAATCGCATGCAAAAAGCCACCGGTATTATGATATTTATAATATTTCATGATACCATCCATCAGACTGTTTCCACTGGTTTGATGCACCACGGTAGTCGGATCGATACCCATAGCCGAAAATGCGATCATGACCTGAGCCGCAGATTCGCAGTTGTAGGTGCCTCCGTAAGCAAAATCACCATCCTCTGATATCTTATTTCTGAATAACTGAAGACCCCGATTAACAGCATCCCGCACCTTTTGGTTTCCTGCACAATAGGGCGCCAGCGCGTAGACGACCATGGCGCTGGTATCCAGATCAAGACTGGTATCCTTTTCCACTCGAGGCCAGCCGCCACCTTGCAGTTCTGAGCGCAAAATATGCTCTATCAACGCCTCTCTGGTATATTTCGCATCTTCAGGCACCTCATACCCCATAGAATCCAGAGCCAGAAGTGCCCATGCTGCGCCATTTATTCCCTGATCCCAGGGGGCGCCAGCCAGACAGTTATAGGTGCCGTCCGCAATGAGATCATGTCCGCCTATATTGGTGGGATCTCCGCCTGCCGCCAGCACAGCCATGGTCAGACGGTGCCACTCCGTGGGAGTATTGGTGCTCAGACCTGTAGACGGATTCTTATCATACATATCCTTCACATAGGTATTCGCCTGGTTCAGAAATGCGGTATAATCCTCCTGGATACCAAGACGACCCAGCCACGCCACAGTCCAGTCCGTAGAAGTACTGCTGACATTTTTTAAAAACTCCTCATTATTCAGAATGCTGTCATTACTTCCCTTTTTCCAGTTCACTGTCCGGGAAATCACGGTGTCGAGATCATAGGTCTCAACAGAACGCAGCTCCCCATCCTCTTCTGAGGCCGAATCGGATAGGCCATACAGCATCAGTTCTTCGTCTTCATCCCAAAAGTCCTGGGATTCCTGAGACTTTTCCTGCTTATTTTCCTCTTGTTTTGTCTCTTCTTGCTTTACCTCGTTGTTTGCTGCGCCCTGCTCTTCGCCGGTGCCGATAATTACCGGCTCCTCCGGCGGCAGCTCTTCTTCGGAACCCGTACCGGTAATCACCGGCTCCTCATCCACCGAGCCGCTCTGCTTCTCTTCTGTTTCAGGCGCTCCCTGTACCTGTACCGTATCGGCAGAGGCGGCCTCTGCCCGGATAGATACCGGGCAAAGACCAAGAACCATCGTCGCAGCCAGAAAAAGACTCACGATTCTATTTTTCATTTACTTATCTTCCTCCGTCTGTACTCCTGTGTTTCTTCTTTTCTTTTTATAATAGAGAACCACACCTCCAAGTACACCGGATGCTGTAATCAGTCCCGCTATCGGTAGAAGAAGATCGGTATTGTCTCCTGTCGCGGCGCTGGTTATCGTTCCGGTTCCTGTTACACCCTCGGCCGAAGCCTGGGCGGATGTTCCGTTTGCAGCGGTTCCCACCGTTCTGTTCAGGTTTCCGTTTGTCACGGTAGTAGCTGTCGATGCATCGCTGTTTGTCACGCCGTTTACTGTCACGGTCGATGCAGTCACAACCACTCCAAAGGGACTTAAGGAATCTGCAGTCACGCTTAAAATACCATCACTTACCGTGCCTTTCAGCTTCTCGATCGTACCATCCACATCGTGGAGTACCGTAAGCTTTTTACCGTTGTACTTCTCACCAACCTGGAAATTGATGGTAATCGGTTCCTCCCAATCTACTGCCGTGCCATTCAGATACATCTGTACATCATAGAGTCGAATCAGTGCTTCCTTGGAACTAATCTTCTTCTGCATCCGTTTTACCGAATCGTCGCTTGCCTTCAGTGCTGTTAAGCGCAGATCATATGCCGAAACCTTTCCGGTCACGGAGATCGGATAATTCTGGTAGGTCAGGGTCACCGTCTCCTCGCCCGCTTCGGTATCCGGTGTAGGCGTCGGTGTCGGGGTAGTTCCCGAATCCGGTGTAGGCGCAGGCGTCACTGCCTCCAAGCGCTGAATCTCTGCTTCGCAGTCCGCCAGAGCCTGCAGTGTATCTGCAGAGACATACTGCTTTTGCTCGTCACTCAATCCCTCGTACGCATTCCTTGCCGCCTGGACGGCTGTTTTATCTGCCAGCTTCAGTTCCTTTACCGTCGGAAGGCTGCCGATCCGATCGGTTACCTTCTTCGCTGCCTCCACATCTTTTTGCAGCCAGCTGATCTGATTTTCTGCTATCAAAAGCCTACTCAGGGCTCCGTTCTCTGTCAACAGACGCTTCTGATCGTTATTCAGAGCATTGTAAGCTTCCTTTGCCGTCTTCACCTGATCGGCATCCGCCGCTGTCAACTCATCCACAGTCGGAAGCGCGTCAATCAAATCGACTACCTGGTTTATCTCTTCCTGCAATGCATTCAGACGATTCTCCGCTGCGGTCAGCTTCGCCAATGCATCCTGTGATACCTGATCCTGCAGGTTCTCCAATGCCTCATAAGCCGCACGGGCTGCTTCGATATCTGTCTGGTCTGTAAAAAGCACTTCGTCTTCACTGGGAAGATTGTTGAGCAGTTCATTTACAGCTTCTACAGCTTCTTTTTCCTCTGCTTCCTGCTTCAACAGATTCAACTGCTCAATCGCATCGCTCAGCTTCGTTACCAGAGCTTTGTCTACCTTACCCTGCTGTTCCTCTATCAAAGTCATGTAGTGGTCATATGCCGCTGAAAGGGCGGCTTCGTCCTTTAACGTCACCGCTTCTGCCTCCGGCAATGCAGTCAACTCTTCTACTACCAGCCGAACTGCCTCATCACCCAATAGCTCTGCCATAATGCCTTCTGCTACAAACAGCTTTTTATAGGTCTCGCCCTCTTCATCCTCGTTCACAAGGGCTTTCTGATCAGCTGTCAGCTCGCGGTATGCCTTTCCGGCATTTGCTACGGCTTCCTGATTCTCCAGTGTCAGAGCATCTGCATTCGGAAGTTCCTTGATCTTAGCAACCACTGCATCTGCCGCTTCCTTATCGGCCTTCTCTTTCTTTAATGCAGCCAGCGTTTCCTCTGCCTCCTGCAGAACCTTGTAATTCTCCACATAGCTCTTCTCCTCACGGGTCAAAGCATCGTAAGCCGCACGAGCCGCAGCGATCTTTGCTTCGCAGTCTTCCGTCAGAGAGATTTCTGTTCCAATGGCTGCAATCTTTTTATCGACTTCTGCCGCTTTCTCTCTAGCTCCCGGAGTCTCGTCCAGAGCCTCCAGCCATTTGTTCCAGGTGGAAGCATTACCCGTGGTTCCATAGCTTCCATCGTCATTCTTCATATCCGACTGTTCGGTCTTGTAGTCATCAATGTAATGCCATACAATCTCGTCACCGGTGCTTACATACCAGTCATTCATGCCAAGGCTCGGATGAACGCCATTGACTGTATACATCCAGCCGGAATTCTGGCCGTTGTCTTTCTCTCTCAGTTCATATCCGCCACATACTTCAGGTGCTGCAATGCTACTAATATAATTCTTTTCCAAACCAACATAAGAAAGACCTGCTTTTTCAAGTGCTGCTTTAAATACATCGCCGACCGTTACTTTATCCCCTTCAAAGGTATAGGTATCTGTAGCCAGCCATGTGGTGTACTTATGCACTGTTTCGCTGTTCTCATCCTCTCCATGCTTGGTATCTCCAATCAGGCGGAAGGTTACGGTCGTGGTGTTCGGATCTGCGTCAGGATCTTCTACCTTTTTAACAGTAATGGTACTCATAACTGCTGTCAGCAGGTTCTGTCCTTCGTCATTCTCCAATACGGCTGTCAGGTAATGGGTGCCCAGTGTCATACCGTTTGTATCTATTACAAACTGTCCAAACTCATTTGTGGTTCCCAGACACTTGTTGCCGTCATAGATCTTTGCTCCGGATACTACACTGTAGTCTACATTTTCTACAGACAGTTTTTTGCCCAAAAGCGTTAACGTAACCTCCGTACCGCGATCTACTTCCTTCTGCTCCGGTGTCAGCCAGGCATAAGTCATACCGGTGAGATCGGAATTATAATAAAATTCGATCTTATCGCTGTCATTCACCAGTGTATTCGCCGGGTCTTTGCATACTGCTCCATTGATTTCACAGATCCATCCGGCATTTGATCCTGTGGCTCCGATAGCCGAATCATCAAGCACTGTCAGCTTGCCCTTGGAACACTGGAAAGATATTCCCGTCTCCTCGCAGGCATCCAGTAATGCATGGAGAGCGGTATAACCGCCGTAGTTGTACTTTACATACCGATATGCCTTTAAGTCCTTGATCTCCTCCGGGATCTCCACGTCGGCGGTAGGCCGTAAGACTGTATTCTGTCCTGCGATTCTGACGCTGACTGCTCCGCTTTGCTCCGGTACCGCTTCCAATTCATCAGCCTTAATATTTTGAATCGGATTTTCATCATTTACTTCAAACTTATCAATCTTTGTGATAAATCCAACTTTTGAGACATAATATGTATATGTTCCGTTATTTAAAGTATAGGTACCATCTTCGTTTACTTTTTGAAGTTTCTCTTTTTCATCCAGTACCATTAAAGTTGCACCCTCTGGAATTGAAAAACTTACCTTCTTAGCTGCTGATCTTCTTACTATATTGATTTTATAACAATAATTCAATGTTAGATTCGTCGCTTTTGATGTCTGTGTTACATAAAACACATTATCGCCAACTGATAAATCTAATTCTGTTCCATACGGATATTCTTTCTCTGTTCCATCTTCTGATTTAGATTTAATCGAAATTTGTCTGGTTGTAAGTTCATTTGTTGTAAGCTCCGTACCCTGCATCTTAAGCAATGATAGCTTTACTTTTTCTGTTTCAAATGGCACAGACGTTGAAAACTCATCTTCTCCTATTAAGAACCCATATCCCAAACTTTCAACTGATATATATTCGCCAGAAAGTGTTTTTGCAAAATTCTCGCTATTATCACACTGCAGAATTCCATCATATTTATCAAACGTTGTTCCAGCCGTTGCATTGATTACTTTTATATCTCCGATAAGCGGCGAGTTATTCTTTCTTGTTGCAAATTGAGCAGAGCTATAGGTATGCCAACTATACACTTGAGGATATCCTTTTTCCGGAATGACCAAGACTTCCGTCATCACTGCTTCTTGTGACATTTTAGCAGTTCCTAAGCTGGTTGCATTACTACTTTTTATTTCCTGAAATTCTGGTTTTTTCTCTCCCAATTTCCAAGTTCTTACATAGAGTTTTGCATTTGAATCTTTAGGCACAGCCGTAACACTTATGGCCACATCCCTCAACTCACCATTTGCAGTTAAAAAGTTTCGGTATAAGTTTCTATTATTTACAGTTCCAAATTTTAAACTTGTTAATTCTCCTGCTATTCGGTTATTATCTTCTTCTAAATCTCCTGAATCCTCCACTTCAAATGAAAAATCCGGAAGCACACATCTATCTGCGCTTTTTATAACGCTGAGCTGACCATTATACGCAGCCTCAAGTTTGCCACACCTTGTCATCTGTCGATATGCTTTTCCAAGCTCTTCTGGCTCTGCTGTATAAGCTGCTGCCTGAATCACACCCTCTGTAAATGAGTATTCACCCGCTTCTCCCAAATAAAGTGTTTGTTCCGATGTTCTTGAAATTGCCCACTGCTTTGTATCCAAAAAGAACACTTCACTCTGATTCAATTTCCATGTCGGCTTATCGTAAGTCGGATTATAGATTGCTCCTAATTTGTATACTACGGAACTTAATCCATCAAAATGTACTTTCGCTGTGTCACCAGCCAATAATTTTTGTCCTGCACGCGTTTCATTTGTAATCGTGACTTCTACCGGTTTTGCTGTGATAACCCGATATACTTTTCCATGCTCCGAACTTATCTCTACAATATTGCGTCCTTCTTTTAATCGAATATTGAACTTACCATTCTCATCTGCCTGATAAGTTGTCCAATACTGACTATCTTGCTGCCAATCCGTTTCATCCTGGATATTCAATACTCCATTTTCTATCTGGTAGGGATCATGTACTCTTACTGAAATATTGTCTCCAGCATATTCCGATGTAGGTGTAAAACTATATTCGCCGTAATCTTTCCCGGTAACTTTCGTACCGTCAGCATTTGTCTGCGTTTTCAGATAATAAATCGTATCTAAATCCTCTAATTCGATACCATCCTTGATTCCGCTTTCTTTTGCTCCAACTTCGACAATTTGAATTCCTGTATTTTCTGGCCACATTGCACTGTAACACATATATCCGTAGGCATCTGTATTTGTCCTTGTGTTTGCGTCCCACTCCATTGCATCATATGTATACAGCACTACGCTCACACCGTTTTTCAGCCCCTTGATCCGCCCATATTGCCAGTTTAGATCATCTGCCGTCTGTTCTACTGTCACTGCGTCGCCCAGTACAGTATAATGATAATCCGGCTCAAAATGGCTGTTTGACCCCGCATTAGAAATAGCCTGCCAGCTTCTGAAGTTCGCTAAATCATAGTATTCTCCCTGTTCCAGCTTTATCTCTTGCGACATATCGCTGCTGCTTGTCACATTTGCATCATAATACTCATTTCCAGTTCTTGTTATTTGTTTTGAATTATCAGTCAGTTCTCGAAAAGTAAACTCCGTCTTGTCTGCATTCCATTCTCCAAAATCTGTTAAGCCCTGTCGATACTCCTGTGGAAAATCACAATATCTTGTCACTTTTCCTTCTTTGCGCAGCATAAACTGACCTTCGTAATTTGTTTCATAATAGTCATAATCTGCATCTGCTTTAGAGCGCTTCTCCAGCTTTTTTAACGGTTCATAATCTCTGGCCATATAAAACTTCGACTGATCGATATGATATATCTCCGTCCCTTTTGGTACTTTCGCCACAAACTCATGTTTTTCCATCAAACTGTACAGATGGCCATCCGAAAGGTTCATTTTTTTAAATACATTGTCTTTAACAGCATAAACATAAACATGTCCTTTTTGTGACACATAATTTTCAGTATCATTGGGTGTCAATGTATATTCATAATAGCTATCCCCATTATACGCTGGAACATAAAAATAGAATCCATATTTTCCTGCTGTTCCCGGTTGATATGTTTTTCCATTTTGATGTTTCAAACTGACCTTCATCTTATCTACATCCGGTCCATAAATGACTGTGGAAAAATTTATTGAATGTAAATATATTTTTGTTGTATCAGCCTGAACCGTAAGTATGCCACTTCCATACGTGATATTTTCATCCTTATAGACTTTATAAGTATAATCTCCCGATTTCAGTTCGCAGTCATATCGAATTTCTTGATTTTTTTCCTCTTTTCTTGAAATCTCTACCTGATTTTCATTAGCATCCCACATTACTAAAGATAAAGTTTCATCTCCACTTAATTCAGTTCCGGATATCCTGTCTAAAGTAATCTCTACTGGATGTGTATTTCCTGCTGCCTGTGTATCTAAGCGTCCACATAACAGGAATATCATTCCTATTATAGCAAACACAACACTTCCGCCGCGTATTTTCCTTCTTTCCATTTTTCTATGCACCTTGCTTTCCTAAAAATAGGGCGGGCGTCATCCGCCCGCCCTATTTTTCTGCTATATCGATTTCAATTATATCGAAACACTATGCTTTTTCTTTTCATAGATGTTTCTGCTTCAATAGTCTATTCCTATATACTATCGCTTAATTAAATTCAGCAAAATATGCATCTGCATCTGCTTCATATCCGTAAATCCACACAACTGTGTCGCCATTATGTAAATCATACGCGGATGCAGAAATTGCCTTGCAATTTGCGTCATACACACCATCACTGCTAATTACGCCGTACTGCCATCCATAATATTCATTGGTAGCTGTGTTAATTCCACCTTCCTTAACCGAGCCTCCCGGTAAAGTAACAGAATTCACATAACCATATCCGACGCCTACCGCTTCAACAGTTGAATCTGCGAGCAGATTATCCATTACATTGGCAGGTGTTGCATAGGTCTGTGCCGCATTTACATCATTATAAAACAGATTATTCTCATCCGCCTGCGCTGCAGTAACTGTGTATCCCGATTTTGCATCCGCAATTTCATAATCCGTAAAATCATAAATTTCTACAGAAACATCACTTGCATTTCTGTTTGTATCGCCCTCTACAACTACTACAAAATCACAGCCGTTTGTTGTTGTCGTTGTTCCAGTTCTCTGTGCGTGAACACGGATCGGACCTGCTGTTGCATTATCTGCAACAGTTACGGTATATGTACTCGCGTAATTACCGTCTGCAATTTTTTCTGTTCCTACAGAAACGCTACCAATTTTATCAGTATTGTATGCGTTAGTCCATGTTACTTCTGATGCAGCATCAGCAGCGGTATCAAATCCTGTATACTGATAATATCCATACGCATTTAATTTTGCCGCACCAACATAAAATGTAGCTGTTCCACCCGGTGCCACTGTTTCAGTCCAAGCGCTATCCGCATTGGTAGCTTTGGTCATATAGAGATTATCTGATGTTGCTGCCTTTGCCGGAATTCCTGTAGACAGAACCAATGCTCCAGCCAGAGTCACAGATGCAACTCTCTTTAATAAGTTCTTGATGTTCTTACTCTTCATAATACATCCTCCATATTATTTTTTCTTCTCCCCTATGGCTATGGCATCATAATGTCGGGGAGAGGAAACATTATGACGCCTATTCGATTGGATCATTGTGGCTATCCGCTCCTTCTTTCACCACAACAATAAAAAAAGCCCGTACAACGGAAGTCGTCATACGAACTGATAATTTTTGTCGAGCTTTGGATTTATATACCCCAAATACAACCAGATAATATAGATACTACCTGTGTCTCTTACTAAGCCCGACTCGTTCCTGACCTCCGAATCCTCTCTGATGTCGGGTTCCATTGCACTCCGTCTTCTGGCTCGGGACCTCTTAACCTACTCAATGCGCCTTACCGGGATATCGCTATCTCAGTGGCATCCTGCATCTTTCGTTGTCCTTACAGCAGGGAAGGATCTGCTCCGGATTCTAACCGGATTCCGTTCTGAGCACTTTCGTACTCATAAGTGCGGGCATGTTCACCAACATCCTGTATTGAATTATAAAAATCCTGTCAAACAACTATGAAATTATTTGTACGTTGCCTTAGGTTTGCTTCTAAGACGCTTTTCTGTTACTTATACTAACAATTGTTCACACTTTTGTCAATCTTTTTCGATGTTTTTCCCAATTATTTTGTTATAAAATGTAAAATTCTGTTGATTTCAACTATATTTCGATAATCTCCTTATTCAAAAACAAATGCATCTTTAGAAACTAATTTTTTAGAAGTCTAATGAATTGGGGGAACTTTCACATCGGGGTGGGATGTGAAAATTCCCCCAAAATTGAATAATCTTGTCTCTTTTCCATGCACTCTTTATTAGTTTTATGCCTTTTGAGTTTAGTGGATTCCCTGTAATTCAGAAGCTATCGCTTCTACATCTGCCAGCGGCAGTTCAATCGTATCAGCAACTTCCTGGACTGTCATGCTGCCTCTGGTTAGAAGCCTTTCTATAATTCGCTTTTTCGTTGCATACTCTGTCTCGTTTCTCATTTCTTCCAATGCTCTGCACATACTGCCCACTCCTTTCATGTCTTCCTTAAAATACTTTGTTCGCTTTGCAAGCGGTTCATATATCATCTGATCCGGTTCGGTACAAGAGAAATCGTGCATCAATTTACCTACCGGGCTATCATCACGATATGCTCCATTGACATATATGATATGTGCATCATCGCCAAAATGCTCTCCTGTTTCCGAGATTACCCGTTCAATATGATAAAGTGGTAATCCTTTACCCAGCACGTCGTTTTCTGTAATAAAAATGACATACGTTTCCTCCAGATTTTCCAGCTTCTCACCCGGTTCTGTAATATCCGCATCCATTAGACTGCTATGATATCTCGCTCTCCGCGCTCCTGCGCCATGATCTGCGCGCTGAATTTCGATATTATATTTTTTGTCAGAACTGTCCGTTGCGTAAATATCCAGAATAATCGAACGTCCCTGTAGATTTTTCATTTTATACTGTGTCTGGACTTTCTCTACCTTTATATCGTCTTTATCAAGGATAATCCGAAGCACTAATTCTACACACTCATAATCTTCAAAACATTTCGACATAAAGTCGTCATCCAACAGACGAAATCCCCGAATCCGCTGCAAATCCTCCTGCAGATATTTTTCTTTACTATCCATATATGCTCCTTTTCACCTGTTGCAATTGGTAGAATATTCATTAGTATTATATCATAATTTCACTTGGAACTACAATATGCGTTTTCCAATTCTTCATGGAACTCTGTTTCCGATAATGCGCTGATATCAACCTGTCTTGCAGAAGCAGAAGAAGATGT
>CAVFMG010000064.1:0-470 GCA_963623435.1 Odoribacter splanchnicus | reverse complement strand
CGCCAATGAAGGATACATTTTCGAATTTACGTGCAATATTAAAGGAGAGAGGCAATGAGTAATTATGCAGTAATGAGAACGGATACTGCCGATGCTCTCATTCATAAGTTTATTCTTGATATTGCCGAAAAATTTGGTGTAGATGTAGCATTAGAGAATTTGGATAAACTCGAAGAACAGATAATGCTGCTTGGGGAAAATCCGCATATTGGAATAGATCCTCGATATATGATTCTTCGCAGACAGGGATATAAGGTTCTGATTACAGAAAAAAATCTGGTATTTTATAAAATTGATGATTATCAGAAAGTTGTCACTGTTTATGCGGTTGTTGATCAAAGACAGGATTATTTGAACATTATCAGAGGATTATAGAAAAACGCTATCCGATTAATAATACAAATAGCCGCCTAATTGCATGTTGGAAAGAAAGGCGAAACAGCATATAAAAAAGACCTTCCGTCTTCGGA
>CAVFMG010000063.1:0-14239 GCA_963623435.1 Odoribacter splanchnicus | reverse complement strand
GAGGATATGAGAGATTATGATAAAAATACTATTCATCTGCCACGGCAACATTTGTCGTTCCCCCATGGCAGAATTCGTTATGAAAAAAATAGTATCAGATGCCGGTCTTACCGACCGCTTCCAAATTGCTTCCGCTGCCACGAGCACGGAGGAAATCTGGAACGGCATCGGAAACCCGGTCTATCCGCCGGCGAAGGCGGAGCTTGCAAGGCACGGCATCTCCTGTGAGGGGAAGCACGCTAGGCAGGTGACGAGGGCGGATTACGCGGAATATGATTATCTGATCGGTATGGACAGTGCGAATATCCGCAACATGCTGCGGATATTCGGAGGAGATCCGGAGGGGAAGGTGGCAAAGCTGCTTTCCTATGCGGGATCGGAACGGGATATTTCGGATCCGTGGTACACGGGAGAGTTTGGGACGACCTATGCGGATGTATTGGAAGGCTGCACCGCATTCCTTCAATATTTACAACGAAATGGCAAAATCGACACGTAAGCTGACACTGCCAACACAGCATACATGACGGATGTGTCACTCCTGAAAAATTCACAGAATCACCACATTTTTCTCACAATTTCTTCGCAGATGCTCTGTATTATGAGAAGCAGATAAGGGGAAATGAATGTTCACAAGATGTTTTTAGAGAACAGGAGGAATGAGAATATGAGAAGATGGAATTTACCCCAGGTGAATACAAAAGTGATGTGTGCAGTGTTGACAGCTGCCATGGTGATGACAGGATTTACGGCTTGCGGAGGAACGACATCTGCGAGCACAGCAAGTACGGAAGCATCGGAAAATAAAGAGACGATTGCACCGGAGAGCACGACGGAGCAGAGCACAGTAGAGAGTAGTGAAGAGAAGGTGGAATCCTATCTCGGTCAGATTACAGCCATTGATGGCAATGTGATCTCTATTGCGCTGGCAGAGAAGCCGGAAGCTCCGGATGGAGAAACACCTGTCGGAGAAGCGCCCAACGGAGATAAACCGGATGGTCAGGCACCTGACGACAAGGGTCAGGCACCCAGTGGTGAAGCACCCACAGGAGAAGCACCGACCGGCGAAAAGTCCGACGGACAGGCACCTGACGACAAGGAACAGGCTCCCAGTGGCGAAGCCCCCAGCGGTGAAGCTCCGGAAGCGCCCACCAATCAGAAGCCCGAGAAAGACATGTTGGACGACATGACACTGACCCTTAGCGGAGATACGATGACCATCACAGTCAACGATGATACGATCATTACGATCGACGGAAAAGACGCTACTCTGGATGAGCTTCAGGTAGGCGATACGATATCCTTCTTCCTGGATGGCGAGACCGTGACTTCATTAAGCGTAGGCATGCCGGAGCCGGCACAATCGGAACAGCCTATGCAGGCTCCGGAGCAAAAGTAAGTTGCCGTATAAGCATGGCACCTAAGATCTCAGCCATTTCTTCCGGGGACTGGGGAGTGGTTTTTTTCAGCCAGGTCTCCACGACACCGACACAGCCGGTGATGATGAAGGAACAGAGATATTCGTAATTGGCATCGGATTGCGCACTCTCCAGGATCTGGAGAGTGCGCTTTTCAATCTGTTCTTTTAGGCGGTTAACGAAAGCGAGATCTCCATGGGGACCGATCATGACCCTGGCAAGATCTCTGTGGCGGTCTAAGAAGCGGAAGAACTCTAACAGGGGACCATCAGAGTACAACGTGGGAGTCCCTGCCGGTTCCTGTTCCATGATCTCATTGAACTCCCGGAACATTTCATCTTCCACTTTATGCAGCATATCGTAGATATCGTCATAATGCAGATAAAAGGTTCCGCGGTTGATATCCACCATCTCAGTCAGCTCCTTGACGGAGATGTCTTGAATATCGTGGGTTTCCATCATTTTTACCAGCCCCTGTAATAAGAGAGCGCGGGTCTTACGCACCCGTCGATCCATTTTCTCCATAATATGATCCACCAGCCTTTCCATGAAAATAAAAGGAATCATTTCCTATATCTAATGCAAATCTGAAATTTTCCTAAAATAATAAACACTTCAAAATAAAGTGTCTAAAAATAAACAATCACAAAAAATCTGTAGCTTGCTTTTTCTTTCCCATTATTATATTTTGCTTGTGGCAGAAAATCAACACAAGTTCATTAAATCACATGAATACAATTTCTCATCTTTGTAGTAAAGCCTTACAGACGATGGAAAACGTTTAAAACTAGAGACATACAAAACAGATACATAAAATAAGGGTACAAAGAGAGACACAGCAGGAGGAAACTATGGCAGCAGACAACACAGAAAAAGACAAAAAAGATAACTCCTTTATGATAAAGCTTGCCACGCTCATCGTAGACAAGCGAAAAGGATTTTATCTGATTTTCATCGTCTTGTGCGTATTTTGCGTATTATCCATGAACAGAGTCAAGGTCAATAACGACCTGACGACGTATTTGCCGGATACGACAGAGACCAGAAAGGGACTGGATCTGATGGATTCGGAATTCACAACTTATGGTTCCGCCCGGATCTTGATCTGTAATGTGACTTTTGATGAAGCACAGAAGTTAGCAGATCAGGTAGAAGAAATGGATGGTGTCAGCATGCTGGATTTCGATGACACCGAAGATCATTATCATGACATGGAGGCTTTATTGTCTGTCACTTTTGATGAAGAGGCAGATACGGAAGCCACACAGCAGCATTTAGATGAAGTATTGGATGCGCTGTCTGATTATGATGTCTATTATTCCTCCGATATCGGTCAGGAAGAGCGTGATGCGGATGACCTGAATAATGATATGATCGTCATTCTGTTGCTGGCAGCTGTGGTTATCGTAGCCGTGCTGTTATTTACTTCCACGACCTACGCAGAGATCCCAGTATACCTGACCACATTTATCGTGGCTGCTATTTTAAACAAAGGTACCAACTATTGGTTTGGAACCATCAGCTTCGTTACGAACTCCATCGCAGTTGTGCTGCAGTTGGGTCTGGCAGTAGACTATGCCATCATTCTGGCGCACCGTTTTATGGAAGAACATGAGGACAAGGATGCCAGAGAAGCTGTAATCGTGGCGCTGAGTAAAGCAATCCCGGAGATCTCTTCCAGCTCCCTGACCACGATTTCCGGTATGGTAGCCATGATGTTCATGCAGTTTCGAATCGGTTACGATATGGGTATCATCCTGGCAAAATCCATTATTTTCAGTATGGTAGCTGTATTCTTCCTGATGCCCGGACTGTTACTTACTTTTTCTAAGGCAATCGATAATACCCACCATAAGAGTTTCGTGCCGAAGATCACGGCAGTCGGTAAATTCTGTGTGGCTACCCGCTATATTGTACCGCCGATCCTGATCGTTGGCGTTATTGTGGCATTTTTCCTGTCCAACAAGGCGAACTACGTGTACGATACCAACACCCTGGAATCTACCACTATGAGTGATAACAAATTCTCGGTCAGCATGGTAAATCAGGAGTTTGGTATGGTGAATCAGCTGGCAGTCATTGTTCCCAACGGGGATTATGAAAAAGAGGCGCAGACCCTGAAAGCACTGGAGAAGCTGGACGTGGTGAAGTCCGTTCAGGGACTTGGCAATATCGAAGCGATGGATGGCTATATGCTGACGGATAAGCTGAATCCGAGACAGTTCGCCGAGCTGATCGACCTGGATGTGGAAGTGGCGGATATGTTGTATTCGGCATATGCACTGGATCAGAGCGATTACGGCGTGCTGGTCAGCGGCGTCAACGACTACGAGGTTCCTTTTATTGACATGTTCCTCTTCATCTATGATCAGAAGGAAAGCGGTAATATCACACTGGATGATGACCTGGAGGAGACGTTGTCAGATGCCTATTCCAAGATCTGTATTGCAAGAGATCAGCTGTTAGGCGAGGACAATTCCCGTTTCGTTCTGGAGTTAAATGTTCCGTATGAAGGAGCAGAGACCACCGCAGCGTTGGATGAGATCCGTAGCACCGTAGCAAAATTCTATAATATAGATGACATCCTGTTGGTCGGCAACGCCACCAGTGATAAGGATCTGGGCGATTCCTTCGCAACAGATAACACCATCATCACTGTTCTGACAGCGTTGTTCGTTATGATCATCCTGCTCTTTACCTTCCAGTCCGCCGGTCTGCCGGTACTGCTGGTAGTAACGATTCAGGGTAGTATCTGGATGAACTTCTCACTGCCGTATCTGTTGAATGAAAATGTATATTTCCTGGGATATCTGGTAGTATCCGCAATCCAGATGGGTGCGACGATCGACTACGCTATCGTTATCACCAGCCGTTATATGGATCTGAAGACTTACATGCCGATCAAGGAAGCCGCCATCGAGGCTCTGAACCAGGCATTCCCTACCATCGTAACCAGTGGTTCCATGCTGGTATCTGCGGGATTCATTATCAGTTATGTATCCAGTAACGCAGCGGTAGCCGCCATCGGACTGGCACTGGGACGTGGTACGCTGACTTCTATTTTACTGGTACTGCTGGCATTGCCGCAGACGCTGCTGATCGGAGATATTATTATTCAGAAGACGGCATTTACCTTGAAGCGTGATCTGGCGAAGCCGTTGCCTTCTGCCGGAAGGATCCGTATGAACGGTCACATCAAGGGTTATGTCAATGGTATCCTGGAAGGAGATTTCGTCGGTGTCATCGATGGTGAAATGGGCGCGGTAGTACGTCCCAAAGACACCGTGACCATGGAACGGCAGGATGAACCGGAAGAAATCTATCCGAGACTGGAAGCCCAGGAACTGCCGGAAGATGAGGCGCTCAGGCAGGAAAGTACTGCCGGAGAAAATGAAAATATGCCGGAAAACAATGAAAACGATGCAAACGACAATACAGCAGAAAGCGAGGGAACAGAAGATGAACAGTAAGAGATTATTATGTTTCCTGCTGGGAGCAGCATTACTGTTGCAGACACCGGCGATCGCTTATGCGGCAGAGACGCTGACTTATGAACAGTACAAAGGCGGCAGTGGCTATAGCAGCTCATCACAGGAGCAGGATTATGCCATCGTGGAGATCAGCACAGAGGAGGAGCTGCGAGGACTCGCGGAGAACTGTGTACTGGACAGCTGGTCCAGAGGCAAAAAAGTGGTGCTGCAGAACGATATCGTCCTGAGCATGGTAAGTGAATTCAGCATTCCTACCTTTGCGGGAATCTTCGATGGTAACGGTTATACGATCTCGAATGTAAAGCTTACAGGAAACGGTTCTGCGGTCGGTCTCTTCCGTTATGTGCAGGAAGGCGCTAAAATACGTAACCTCACAGTGACCGGAGAAGTGTCTCCTTCCGGAAGTCAGGATCAGGTCGGCGGTATCGTTGGCGTGAATTATGGAAGTATTGAGAACTGTAAATTTTCCGGAAATGTCATCGGAGATACGGATGTCGGCGGTATTGTCGGCGTGAACGAGGAGAGCGGTGAGATCCGCAGATGTGAATCCAACGCCAATGTCATCGGCAATCACTCCGCGGGTGGTATTGTCGGCAACAATCACGGTGTCTTAAATAACTGCAGCAACAGTGGCAATATCAATACCTACAGCACGGAAGTGACCTATGAACTGGATGACATCACCATGGACAATCTGGAACAGATCAACAGCACTTCCAACGTGGCGGCACATACGGACACCGGTGGTATCGCAGGTATCTCCGACGGCAAGATCTATTATTGCTCTAATTCCGGAGCCATCGGCTATCAGCATGTAGGCTACAATACCGGAGGTATCGTGGGCAGACTGCATCAGGGATATCTTCAGAATTGTACCAATACCGGACACGTGCAGGGCAGAAAAGATGTAGGCGGTATCGTCGGACAGATGGAGCCTTTTCTGGAAATCCAGTACCTCAGTGACAAACTGAAAGAGCTGGACAATGAGACCGATAAATTCCTGGATATGCTGGATGCGACCCAAAAGGATGTCAGCAATTACAGCAGGCAGGCATCTGCTCTTGCCAAAAGCATCAGCACGAATCTGAAGGATGCCAACAGTGCGGGAAATTCCCTGGGCAATACCGCAACAGACCTGTGGTACATTTACAATCAGGAACTGAACGGTGTCAGCAATGACCTGAAAGTCCTGAATGATGAACTGAACAAGCAGGCGGATGATGATAAAAATAACGGCAACAGCCATGATGTAACTTTAAGCGGCAATGATTTAAGCGGCGGTAATATTACCATTACCGTACCGGATGATACGGAAAGCTACAAAACAGCTCTGAAGAAATTCGGAGAGAACGCATCCAAGCATCTGGATAATATGACGAATGCGTCCACGGACCGCAGCGGCGGCATCAAGGACAATCTGGATACACTGAATGATCGGTTGGATAAAGCATTTGACCAGCTGGGTCAGCTGGGAGATGTCCTCCAGGCAGGAACAGACAGCACCAGTGCCCACGTGGATGAACTGATGGATCAGGCGAGAGTGCTGCGGAAATTAGTCAGTGAGATCCGGGATGACCTCTTCCGGTATGAAGGAATTTCCTCAGAGGATACTTCCGATGAATCTGCGACCAAGGGTGAGGTGAATCCCGGAGATCCCGATGCCGAGGATGGCAGTACGGAACCGGAAGGAACCGAGGAAGCCCACTACGACACTTCCAGTTTCCAAAAAGGAAAGGTCACACTGTGTGTGAACCGCGGCGTCGTAGAGGCGGATACCAATGTGGGCGGTATCGTCGGACAGGTGGCGACGGAATATGATTTTGACCCGGAGGATGATGTTACTTTAACCGGAACGGAGAGCTTCAATGTGGAGCAGACCGTCAAGGCAGTCATCAGAGACAGCCGAAACTACGGAGATGTAACGGGCAAAAAGGACTATGTGGGAGGTGTTGTCGGCAAGGCAGAGTACGGCGCAGTCATCTCCTGCGAATCTTATGCACCGGTAGAGAGCACCGGCGGCAGCTATGTAGGAGGCATTGCCGGATCCGATAGCTATGCGATCCGCAGCTGCTACAGCATGGGCAAGATCACCGGTAAAAATAATATTGGTGGAATCGCCGGAGAAGGCTGTGATATTTTCTACAGCTATGCCTATAATGACCTGGATATGTCCGGGGAGAGACAGGGCAGCATCGCCGGAAAATTAAGTGATGACGGCACATTGTACGGCAACTATTATGTAGACGGCGATGTCGGCGGCGTAGACGGCATCGGTTATTATGGAGGAGCAACGCCGCTGTCTTATCAGGAGTTCTGTAAAATGGACGGCGTGCCGGAAGCCTTTTCCCAGTTCACCATTACTTTCCAGGCAGATGGCGTAGAGGTGGCTTCCTATAAGTGCAGCTACGGAGATTACCTGTCTGAGGATCAGATCCCGGAGGTACCGGAGAAGGAAGGCTATTACGGTGTATGGCCGGATTATGATTTCAGTTATATTACCGGCAATAAAGTACTGGAAGCGGAGTATGAGGAATGGACGGCATCCATCAATTCCACGGAGAAAAACGATGCCAACAAGCCTTTGGTCATGGCGGTGGGCAACTTCTATCCCAATGCTGCACTGCATCTGCAGGTAGACGGTGATACGTATAAAGTATCGCTTACAAACTCCATGGAAGAAGATGCACCGGATTACACCGGCGAAGTTACTCTGCGTGTCTACTGTGAAGACACCGATAACACGGTGGTACAGGTAGAACAGGACGGCGAATACAGAGACGTGGAATCCACGGTGATCGGCAGTTACAGACAGTTCACCATGGAAGTACCCGGCAGCTTCCGTACTGTGGAGGCAGAGAGCAGTCACGTCCTGCTGTTCGTGCTGTGTATTGTAGGTGGTGCAGTGGCGATCCTGCTGATTGTATTGCTTGCGAAAAAAGCGGGAAAGCACAGAAAAAGGCGGAAACAGGCAAAGCGTGACAAAAAAGCAAAAAAAGACCAAAATGCTGCAGAAGCAGCGGAGAGCGTCGAACAGGCGGAAAGCACAGAGGAACAGTTATGATCCGGGCAGTGATATTTGATATGGATGGTACACTGATAGATACCGAAAAATATTATCGTATTTTCTGGCCGAAGGCACTGGCAACCTGCGGTTATAACATGACGGATGAGCAGGCGCTGACCATGCGCAGCTTAGGCAGACCTTTTGCCCCCAGGCAGCTCAAAGCCTGGTACGGCGAAGATTTTGACTATGATGCGGTGCGCGACAAGCGAAAAGAAATGATGGAAGAGACGCTGGATCGGGATGGCATCCAGTGTAAGCCCGGAGCCGTGGAGCTTCTGGAAGATCTGAAACAGAGACACATTATTACCGCCATTGCCACGGCGACGGACCTGGAGCGGACCGAAAAATATCTGGCGCTCACGGGGCTTAGACCTTATTTTGAAAAACTGATCTCGGCAACTATGGTAGCCGAAGGCAAGCCCTCTCCAGATATCTATCGCTATGCCTGCGAGCAGCTGGGGCTGGCACCGGAGGAGTGCATGGCAGTGGAGGATTCCCCTAACGGTGTTCTAAGCGCCTACCGTGCCGGCTGCAAAGTCGTCATGGTACCGGATCAGACACCGCCCGATGAAAATTTAAAAAAATGTCTGTACGCCTGCGTACCGACCCTGGCAGATATCAGCCACCTCATTTAGAGGTGGCTTTTTTGCACGTATCTGTGTATGCACTTGATTTTTATATATTACTGTGTTATTATTTTAACGATTAAGGTGACTATTTAGAAGACAACGAAATCAAGCGGGACTGCTTTGCCATGCTTGCATGCAAAAAGCAGTTTTGCTTGATTTTAGGTGACTCGAATAGAGCCGCCGCCACAGATATGAGCAAAAATAGCTGCGTAGCAGCGAATGCACGATTTATCGTGCGGTTTTGCAAATATTTGTGGAGTGTATTCATACTTGGAGCCCGAGAAGGGGCGGAAAGGAATGGAAGAAAATGAATTTTGATGACATCGTAGCAAAAGTAAAAGAGTGCGAAAAGAAGACCGTTGCAGTCTCCGTTGCACAGGACAGTGCAGTACTGGAAGCTGTACATGAAGCCAAGAGACTGGGCATTGCAGATGCAATTCTGGTAGGTGATGAAGCGAAGATCCGCGAGATCGCAGCCGGACTGAACATGGACCTCTCCGATTATGAGATCATCAACGAGCCGGATATGATCGAGGCTTCCCTGAAGGCTGTAAAGCTGGCACATGACGGTCGCGCAGATATGTATATGAAGGGTCTGATCGACTCTAAGAATTTCTTAAAGAGCGTACTGAACAAAGAAGTAGGTCTTCGTACCGGCGGAACCCTGTCCCATGTATGCGTATTTGAGATCCCCGGCATCGACAGACTTCTGTTCCTGACCGACGTTGCATTCATGACCTATCCTACTCTGGAGGAGAAGGTACAGATCATCAAGAATACCATTCCGGTATGTAATGCCTGTGGCGTTACAGAACCCAAGGTAGCACCTTTGGCAGCTGTAGAAGTCGTGAATCCCAAGATGCCAGTTACTGTAGATGCAGCAGAGCTGACCAGAATGTGCGAAGAGGGACAGATCCCCGGATGTATCGTAGACGGACCTTTATCCCTCGATCTTGCTATCGATCCTGAGGCTGCAAAGCATAAGGGAGCAACCGACCGTAAGATCCAGGGTGATGCCGATGTACTGCTGTTCCCGGATATCCATGCCGGCAACCTGGTATACAAGGCTATCGTACATATGGTAAAAGTAAAGAACGGATGCATCCTAACCGGTACCAAGGTGCCCGTAGTCCTGACCAGCCGTTCCGATACCTTCGAGACTAAGGTATACTCTCTGGCACTGGCAGCAGTTGTAGCAGAGGAAATGAAAAAGAATCAGCAGTAAGCAAAATATAGGAGGAAACACACAATGGCAATCAAGAGTCTGGTAATCAATCCCGGTTCCACCTCCACTAAGATCGGTGTATTTGAGGATGAGACCTTATTATTTGAAGAAACTCTGAGACATTCTACCGAGGAGATCTCCAAATACGATACTATTTTCGAGCAGAAGGATTTCCGTAAGAAGATCATTACCGATCTTCTGGCAGAGAAAAACTGCGACCTGAAGAGCTTCAACGTGATCGTAGGACGTGGTGGTCTGTTAAAGCCCATCCCCAGCGGCACTTATGCTGTAACCGATGATCTGTTAGAGGATCTGAAAATCGGTGTACAGGGTCAGCATGCTTCCAACTTAGGTGGTATCCTGGCAAGAGAGATCGGTGATGAGATCGGCGTTCCCTCTTATATCGTAGACCCCGTTGTAGTAGACGAACTGATGCCTATCGCAAGATATTCCGGGCTGGAAGAGATCCCCAGAGGAAGTATCTTCCATGCTCTGAACCAGAAGGCAGTTGCCAAGAGATATGCAAAAGAGGCTGGCAAGCCTTACGAGTCCTTACGTCTGGTAGTCGTACACATGGGCGGAGGTGTATCCGTAGGTGCACACGAGGATGGCAAGGTCGTAGATGTATTCAGCGCTTTCGACGGCGACGGTGCATTCTCTCCCGAGCGTGCAGGCGGCGTTCCCTGCGCAGCACTTGTAAAAATGTGCTTTTCCGGAAAATATACCGAGAAAGAGATCAGCGCAAAGCTGATCGGCAAGGGCGGTCTGAATTCTTATCTGGGTACCAACGATATGCGTGAGGTGACCAAGCGTGCCAACGAAGGTGATGCCAAGGCAGCAGAAGTGAAGCAGGCATTCCTGTTACAGGTAGCCAAGGATATCGGTGCTATGGCATGTGTCCTGAACGGTAAGGTAGACCAGATCATCATTACCGGTGGTATCGCATACGGTGAGGATGTCGTAGCTAAACTGAAAGAGAGATGCGGCTGGATCGCTCCCGTGACCGTATATCCCGGTGAGGACGAGCTGTTAGCTCTGGCACAGGGTGCTCTGCGTGTCATGAACGGCGATGAACAGGTAAAGCAGTACTAATTTATCATCAGAAAATAGAATTCCCGGTGGAACACGATCCGCCGGGAATTTTTTATTAGTTGCATTCCCTCCCGCTTATGCGCTATAGTAAAGGATAGAAAAAGCTGGAATAAAAGTAGAAAAGGCATAAGGAGGACGAACAATGCGTCGCAAAGATCGAGAAATTACAGATTTTTCCGAAATGATAGATGTTATGAGAAGATGTGATGTGTGCAGACTGGCACTGAATGATGCGGAAGGATATCCGTACATATTGCCGCTGAACTTCGGACTGGAGGAGACCAACGGTAGGGTGACGCTTTATTTTCACGGAGCAAAAGAAGGGAAAAAGTATGACCTGATCCGTAAGGATGCAAGAGCCAGCTTTGAGATGGACTGCTCCCACAGACTGGTGCTGTCGGAGAAAGAGGACGGCTGTCAGTGCACCATGGAGTACGAGAGCGTGATCGGGCAGGGCACCATAGAGATCCTGTCGGATGCGGAGAAGCAGAAAGCACTGGACCAGCTGATGAAACAGTATTATCCCGACAGAACGGAGGGCTTCGTGTTCCGTCCGGAAGTCGTGGCAATGACAGAGGTCTTCTGCCTGAAGGTAGAGCACATGACCGGGAAGAAACGCTTTAAAAAGGCATAACGAAAACGAAATAGAAGAAACAGAAGTCAGATAAAAAGAGAGGATGAGGGACAACAATGTATACAGACGGACAGATCTATATGGGACTGGCAGACGGACAGCGGGTGAATATGCAGCTGAATATGAGTAACCGTCACGGTCTGATCGCGGGGGCCAGTGGCACCGGCAAGACCATCACTATGAAAGCTATGGCGGAATCATTTTCGGATGCGGGCGTTCCGGTATTTTTATGTGATGTCAAGGGAGATGTCTCCGGCATTGCTACGACGGGTGTGGCTTCGGAGTCCATGGACAAGAGAATCGACAAATTCGGCATCCGCGACAGCTTTTCCTATAAGGCATATCCGGTATGCTTCTGGGACATCTATCAGGAGGGCGGACATCCCGTGAGAGCCACCATTTCCGATATGGGACCGGAACTGTTGTCCCGTATCCTGGGGTTAACTGTGGCACAGGAAGGCGTACTGAACATTGTCTTCCGAATCGCGGACGATAAGGGACTTTTATTGATCGATTTGAAGGACTTGCGCATTTTACTGAACTATGTGGCAGAGCACAAGGACGAATATCTGACCACCTACGGAAGCATTTCCAAGCAGTCTGTAGGCGGCATCCTGCGGGCACTGCTGCCCCTGGAAAATCAGGGCGGAGACCTCTTTTTCGGAGAACCGGACCTGGATATCTATGACTGGATGCGCACCGATGTATACGGCAAGGGTATCGTCAATGTATTAAATTGCGTAAAACTGGTGCAGAATCCTACCCTGTATGCCAGCTTCCTGTTATGGATGATGTCCGAGCTGTTCCAGAAGCTTCCCGAGGCGGGGGACCTGGAGAAGCCGAAGCTGGTATTTTTCTTCGATGAGGCACACCTGTTATTCGCAGATGCACCGAAGATACTGGTACAGAAGATTGAACAGGTGGTGAAACTGATCCGCTCCAAGGGTGTGGGCATCTATTTCGTGACCCAGAGCCCCAGTGATATCCCCGATTCCGTGCTCGCACAGTTAAGTAACCGTGTACAGCATGCCCTGAGAGCGTATACTCCTGCGGAGCAGAAAGCTGTCCGGGCAGCGGCACAGTCCCTCAGAGCCAACCCTGCTTTCAAGACAGAGGAAGTCATCATGGAATTGGGCGTGGGCGAAGCACTGACCTCCTTCCTGGATGAAAACGGTGTGCCCGGCATTGCCCAGCGGACATCCATCATCTGTCCCCAGAGTTTTATGGGACCGGTGGATGAGACAGAGCGTAAGAACCTGATGGCGAGAGACGGCATGGGACGCTATGATGAAGCGGTGGACAATATTTCCGCCTACGAAGTGCTGACGGATACCATGGAGCATGAAGCAAAAGCGGCGCAGCTTGCCGCAGAACGGGCACAGTTAGAGAAAGATAAGGAAGCTCTGGCAAAACAGCAGGCGAAGCTGCAGGAATCCGCGGTGAAGCAGAAACAGAAAGAGTGGGAAGCATCCCAGAAAAAGAAGGAAAAGGCAGCGGAGCGCAGACAGGCGCAGATCGAACGCCAGCTCATCAACACCGGCGCTCAGGTCATCAAGAGAGGGCTCTTCAGCACCTTATTCGGAAAATAGTAGAAACACAATACAAAACAAGCCCCCGGTTCATCACCGGGGGCTTGTTGTCTTATCTCTTATGCCAGAGGGAACTTGAAGTATCTCTTAGCGTTGTTGTAGGAAATATCGGTTACGATCTCGGACAGGGTATCGTAATCTGCGGGGAACTCGCCGCTCTCTACCCAGTTACCGATCAGGTTGCACAGGATACGACGGAAGTACTCATGTCTGGTGTAGGACAGGAAACTTCTGGAGTCGGTCAGCATTCCTACGAATCCGGACAGGTTGCCCAGGTTAGCCAGGGAGATCATCTGATCCTGCATGCCGGTCTTGTGATCATTGAACCACCATGCACTGCCCTGCTGAATCTTGGCAACAGCGGTGGAATCCTGGAAGCATCCGAGGATGGTGCCGATTGCCTGATTGTCATTGGGGTTCAGGCTGTAGATGACAGTTCTGGGCAGCTCGTCGGTTACGATCAGAGCATTCAAAAAGTCAGCCATCTGTGCGGAAGGAGCGTAGTTGTTGATGCAGTCATAACCGGTATCGGGACCCAGTTTCTCGAACATCAGTGTATTGTTGTCGCGCTTACAACCATAGTGCAGCTGCATAGCCCAGTCAAGCTTGTGATACTCTTTGCCTACGAACAGCATGAATGCGGTCTTGAACTTCAGCTCCTCTTCCTTGGTCAGAACCATCTTGTTCAGTCTCTTTAAGAAGATTTTTTCCAGCTCATCTTCAGAAGCAGGATAGTACATTACATACTCTAAAGCGTGGTCGGATACGTTACAGCCCATGGATGCGAAGAATTCCATACGGTTCTTCAGAGCTTCCTTCAAGGCTGCAAAAGAGTTGATCTCGCTCATGCCTGCTGCAGCAGCCAGCTTCTCCAGGTACTCCAGATAATCCGGCTTCTCAATGTTCATAGCCTTGTCGGGTCTCCATGCGGGCAGAACCTTTACATCGAAGCTGTCATCTGCAGCCAGCTTCTTGTGCCATTCCAGAGAATCGATAGGATCATCGGTGGTGCAGATCAGAGTAACGTTGCTCTGCTTGATCAAGTTACGAACGCTCATGGAAGGCTGATGCAGTTTTTCATTGCACAGGTTCCATAC